>NZ_JAGGQU010000062.1 GCF_018613155.1 Bacillus sp. ISL-55
AAGAGGAAGCTGAAGGAAATTTGTCTGAACCCAAGGCAACTTCGGACAAAACAAGAGGAAGCCGCCGGAAATTTGTCTGAACCCAATGCAACTTCGGACAAAACAAGAGTAAGCTGAAGGGAATTTGACTGAACCCAATGCAACTTCGGACAAAACAAGAGGAAGCCGCGGGTAATTTGTCTGAACCCAATGCAACTTCAGACCAAGACAGGGGAAGTCAAAGGGGACTTGTCTGAACCTGAGACTACTTCTGAAAAAGTCGGATTAACCCAGCAGCAAATTGTCTTAATCAAGCTGTGGCTTGGAAGACCTTACTCCTTAATCATAAAACTTCATATGTCCTTTTTCATTTTTGTAATAGTCAATTCTATCTTGTAAGGTACCTGTATGGAACTCGAATTTATGCCCATCTGGGTCTGTAAAATAAATAGACATTTTATCTTTTTCATTTCTTAGGCGGCCTGCTAAAATATTCACTTCCAAATCTTTCAGTCTGTTAAACATAGGTTCAAACTCTACTTCATCAATTGAAAATGCTATATGTGTATATGATTGATGTATTTCTTGACGAGGTATGTCTTTCTCAATATTCAGGGCAAGCCAAATACCATTTAAATCTAAGTAAGCTGTAGTTTTACCTTTTACTAACAATCTCGCATCAAATACATTTTTATAAAAATTTATCGATTTCTCCAAATCAGAAACAGAAAATAATAAATGGTTTATCCCCTTGATCGACACTTTTCTCACCTCGGAAATAATAATACCCACTAGATAAACTATTCTTATAAATAAGATACCAGAATAACCAAATCCCTTGAAGTTTCCTTTCAAAAATGAAGGATTTTAATCATTGATGTGGAAATTAAAGGAAGATAAAGGGGGGGCTAAGAATGTTTTTTAAAAGAAAAACATACAGAATCAAACCTGACAAAATGAATGAGATCAATAATTTCTTTCATACCAATGACTATCCTGTTCATATTAAAAATGGCGCAAAATTAGTAGGCAGATGGGTGAACGACACTAAGGAAGAAATTCTGGTGATCTGGGAATATAGCAGCATGGAACATTATGAAAGGATCAATAGTTTAATTGAAAATAGTGAAGAGTACCAAGCAGCAATGAAGGAGTTAAGCGGATTTTGCACAGAGACTGACAAAGATTTCTTGTCTTCAACCGCCCCTTATCCTTCGGCCTATCATCCGCCTAAACATATATTATCTGTTAGTGGATATATCACCAACAAGGATGGTGAAGTCCTCTTGGTCAGGAATTTTCACCGGTCCGACACAATGGAAATGCCTGGCGGCCAGGTAGAAGAAGGGGAAACATTGGAAGAGGCCATTCATCGCGAGGTATTTGAAGAGACGGGAATTAAGGTGAATTTACATGGTATTACAGGTATTTATCAAAACGTGACTAGGGGAGTAACATGTGTAGTTTTCAGAGGTGAGTATCAGTCTGGTGAAACCAGGACAGCTGAGGGTGAAACTTCAGAAGTCTTTTTTGCAAAAATAACGAAAGAAAATATAGAACAATTTATTACGAGAGAACAATTTAGAAACAGGGCTCTAGACGCAATGGATGCGAACTACATACCATACGAAGCGTTTAAAGCAAGACCTTACGAGCTAGTTAGTAGATTTGAAGTCAAAAAGGAGTATAGTTAACAATTTCCTGAGGTATTTCTACTTCAGAGATTGGTTAAGAAATTTGACGGTCGTGAGGTTACATCAGTAAAAATTAAGGCAAAGTATGGTCCATCAGAGACTGGCATTAACCGGGAGAATCTTAAGAATCAAAATCAACCAGATGAAGTACATAGTAATATAAATAAATTTTACCTTCCCTTCCAGAGGTTAAGGTGGAAAGTTAACTAGCTGCCAATTTGGCAGCTTTCATTTTTTACTCAAGTTTATAAGTGTGAAGCATAATGATACTGGTCACCGGAATTTCAGGGTATATTAGAGGTTATGATGGAAGTGTATTCTAGAGTTAACACTAATTATAGAGGAGATTATTATGTCTGTTAAAATCACACCAAAGGGAGAGCAGCTGATTCTTCAACAAATAGGCAATTTAGAACAAGAGCTGAAGCAAGTCCGTATGGATAAGAATATTGCCTTTAATGCTTGCGGAGATGATAAGTTAGCTAATCCTAATTTTCATAAATTAGAGCAGGATGAACGTGTATTAGTGGAGCGCATTCAGGAGATGCGGCATACGTTTAAGTCTGCAGAATTTATTAAGGTTGATGAGCGTAATACTGAAGTAGTAGGTATAGGCTCAATCGTGAAGTGTTCGTTTGAGTATACAGATTTTACCGAAGAAGAAATCTATGAAATTGTCGGTTATGGCGAGTCGAATGTAGACGAAAACAAAATTTTCTATGATACGCCCGTTGCGAAGAAGCTGATAGGGTTAAAAATTGGCGACGAAACTGTGTTGTCAGTACCTTCTGGAAGAGTGAAATGCAAGGTTTTGAAAATGTATAGCGGTTGGGAAGAAGTAGAGGGATAATGTTTAATTCATATGATCTATTATAATCAGTTGCGTTGATCCTAGAGATTAACGCTTTTTTGTTTGATCACTTTTTCGCAATTCTTTGCAGTTGCGTAATGTAATTCTCAGTATATCTTCATAAAGCCGCTTGGAGTATAAGTAACTCCAAGCGGCTTTTTAGTAAAATCGGTTGGGTTTACTATTGTAATATTTGTGTGTAATACAGATATTTAAGATAAATATTGTTATGTAAACTAATGCGTATTCACTAAAGAAGACTACAAACAAAGCATTCTTCTTTTATGTTAAAAAAAATATTACGCCATTAAGGGTGCGGTAGTTTAAAATTCGTTGTTCAGGATATAACAGAATAAGAATGTCACGGGTCAGGACTTTCTGGCGCTTTTTTCTGTTTATGTGAAGATGTGGTTTAAAATAATATTATTATGTAAACAAATCTGTAACAAAGAATAAATATCTGCATATTGCCAAATATAACTATAGAAAGAGGGAAGGAGTCTGTCTATGAACTCATATGAAATGACAAATATGATTATTGATGAGGAATCTTATGGAGAGGAACATGTAACAGTTGAATTTACTGTTGAGCAACAGAATTATATCGTTACCTTTCAAAAATCAGACCTTGAATTGATGAATGCCTGGATTGTTAAGAATGACAAAACACTGCCTGCAAACTTGTCTGAGGAGTTAATGGATGCTATAAGAGAAGACATCAAAAAGAAAATCTAGTCGGTGACTAGATTTTTCTTTTTACAGAGATTCCTGCACAAATCAATCCGAAGTATGTTGGTGCTTCGTAAGAGAGAAATTCTACAAGTCTCTCTTCGGGAGGGATGGCGCCAGCAAGGATGAGGGTTTGCCAGATTCCGTCTGGTTTGGCGGCTTCAATGAAATCGGCATCGAAGTCTGCCATTTTTTCAAGTTGATTGGCTTTAATCAACTCAACTGCTTGTTCATCGAGTTCCCTAGCTGCTGGATCAAACCCATAAGGTCCTTTTTCATCATGAGCATGAGCCCAATCACAGCTGGCAATCAATCCGACTTTCTTGTCGTATTGAGCCACTGCTGAAAGAAGCGATGCTCCAAATTCCATATGCTGTTGGAAGGAAAGATCTCTTGATGGTGTAATCACGACGACGGGAACATCAGGCATGAAGCGAAGCGGGACGATAGCACCCCAATCCAGCGGCAGGCAAGAGACCGGTCCTGCAGCCGTTCCGAAATTTATTGTCGAGGTTGGCTGTCCATTTTTCACTGCTTCTTCATTAATTTTTCGCGCCAAGTCTCTCTCTACCAATTTTTCCATCGAAAAAGTTGCCTCATTTTCACTCCAGCTTCCTCTCAGACGTTCTGAATCAGTTATGGAAAATCGGCCATTGATTCTCGTTCCATGAGGAGTAAGAACAACAATACAATCTGGTTTGGCTTCAGCCATTTGCTGTCCAAGCCTCTCCATGCTTTTTCTAGTGGCATCCATCCTATCTGGAAGGGCCCCTTGCAATTCAGGGATGATCTCACCACCGTGAGGGGCAATACACGCAAAAACAAATGGATTCAAGGTTGTGACCTCCTTTTACAAAAGATAATTAGATACCGAGTATAAAGATTCCTTCTTGATTTGCAAATTCTTGCTTGTATAACTGTCTTGATTTAAGGGTAAAGACAGTTATCGAGACAGCAAGGAGGAAAACAAATGGGGAAAAGTATCGAAAGGAAAGTGCCATTTGGACTTGCTATCATCCCTTTGTTAGTTATGGTAGTTTCAATGGCAGTAACAATTGTAAAGTTTGAAGGAGACCCGCATATTCCGCTGATTATCGGAACGGTGGTGGCAGGTCTTGTTGCCTGGTTTGCAGGCTTTAAGTGGAATTTTATCGAAGAAGGTATATATAAAGGAATCAAAATGGCTTTACCGGCAATTCTGATCATTATCACAGTTGGAATGATCATCGGTTCGTGGATTGGCGGCGGAGTTGTAGCAACGATGGTATACTATGGCCTGAAAATCATGAGTCCTTCCATGTTCCTTGTATCAATAAGTATAATTACGGCACTGATTACTCTGGCAATAGGAAGTTCATGGTCTACAATGGGTACGATAGGTGTTGCGGGTATGGGAATCGGCATGAGCATGGGCATCCCGGCACCTATGGTAGCAGGGGCGATCATTTCAGGCTCTTATTTCGGAGATAAAATGTCGCCATTGTCCGATACAACCAATCTGGCGGCAGGAATCACGGGAACAGATCTGTTTGCCCATATTCGCCATATGGTTTATACGACAGTGCCCGCCTTTTTGATTGCTCTGGGCGTCTATTGGTATCTTGGCAGGGATTTTAGCAATGCAGGAGTGGATAATCAACAAATTCTTGAAATCATGAATGTGATTCAATCAAATTTTGTGATATCACCATGGTTATTGCTAGTACCAGCGGCAGTCATTTTACTGGTTGCCTTTAAGGTCCCAGCACTTCCGGCCCTTATCGTAGGTGTATTCCTTGGGTGGATTACCCAATTTACCGTCCAGGGTGGCGCGTTAGCAGATGCGGTCAATACACTTCAAAACGGTTTTACGATTGAAACTGGGAACGCTTCTGTCGACGAGCTTTTCAGCAGAGGCGGAGTTCAGGATATGATGTATACCGTATCTCTGGCTCTTATAGCGATGGCTTTTGCAGGTGTTATGGAGCAGACTGGTATGCTTCAGTCAATCGTAGAGAAAATATTGAAGCTGGCCCGGACCGCGCGAAGCCTGGTCGTCTCAACAGTTGTCACTTCATTTTTAACAAATGTTGCTGCAGGCGAACAGTACCTATCAGTTCTTTTACCAGGGCGAATGTATAAAAAAGCATACGATGACAAGGGACTTCATTCGAAAAACCTATCACGTGCAGTAGAGGATGGAGGCACAGTGACATCACCGCTAGTTCCATGGAATACTTGCGCCGTGTTCATTATTTCAGCCTTGTCAGTACATCCATTCGAATACGCACCATATGCAGTACTGAACTTCACAGTACCGATATTATCAATTATCTTTGCATTGTTCGGTTTTAAACTGGAGTTTGTGAAGAAGGAGAGTTCGACAACAGAATCTGTAAGGAAAGCTTCATAGTTAAGAGGGCAGTCCCAATAGGGTACTGCTCTTTTTGTTTCTTAGCTCGGTGGACAATATGGCGAGAAGAATTTCTTAGGGGAATTACCGGGTGAAAGGAAATATCGAGATTTACTGATGGATATCGGGAAGGTGGAAATTGTCTTTATTAAACATTAATCCAGGGGAAATAAAAAACAGGCTCTAATTAAAGAGCCTGTTTGTATAATCAATTATGATTATGCTTTTTGAACGTTAGCAGCTTGAGCTCCACGAGCACCTTGCTCAACGTCAAAAGTTACTTTTTGACCTTCATCTAAAGACTTGAAGCCTTCACTTTGGATAGCAGAGAAGTGTACGAATACGTCGTCTCCATTTTCACGTTCGATGAAGCCGAAACCTTTTTCTGCGTTAAACCATTTCACTGTACCTTGTTCCATTTTTGTTGCCTCCTAGTGCTATCGCACAACTTATTACTATCCTTGCCCAAAGTGATCATCAAGACGAAAAGTCAAAACTTATACTATCCTTTACACCGAACAAAAATAATTCTTATTCATCATAACAAAGAACAAAAGAAATTGCAAATCATCATTTCAAAATCTAAAAAAGCACTGTGATATTAGTGTTGTTTAAGGAGGGTGCTGCAGTGTTTATTACTGAAGAAACAAAGGCTTTTTATAAAAACTATAGGAATTATTATAGATGGGCTGAATAACCTTCTGAATGAAGATTAAATATCAACATATAGAAAGTCCATGACTGGGGGATGGGGTATGAAGGAAACGAAAGAAAAAAGATTTAATTTTCCAGCTGGTTCTGGAAAGGCAATTACTTTTGGTTCTGCTTTAGCCATTACTATATCTTGGAGTATTCATAAATCAGTACTTTGGGCCATGATTCACGGGTTCTTTAGTTGGTTTTACGTTATATATTATGTTTTGACTAGGTAAGTCTTACAATAGGTTTAACGAGGCATTATATAAATAAAACGCTTGGATTCCTATATCCAAGCGTCTGTACAATATTTGAGCTTCAAGAATCCTGTAGAAGGATCAATCAGTTGTTATTCAACATTGGTTTTATTTTTTAATTTCGCCCGGCCCCTCTTTGGAAGGCTCTTAGGTGGTTTTTCGAAGCATTTCCTAACTGGGTAAATACGACTTTTACATCCTCCGGCAGGGAAGGAATTGTTTTTAATTTATCATACATCGCAATATTATCGATTTCCCCCTGAACTCCTGCATTAAAAGCTTCCTTCAATGTTCCAGGTGTTGAAACATATTGTTTAGCACTGTCTTCGGGAATTTGTTTGTCGTACTTTTGAAATAACGTAAGTAGGGCATTGATATGTTGCTGCTCCGCCGCCTTAATATTGCTGAATGGCCTGATGTTGCCGAATTTTCCGATGACAGCGTCGTAACGAGCCTGTGCAAGATATTCGTCCTGGATGGCATATACTAAAGCTTCATCCAATGTAATCGAGGAATCATTCAGTGCACCTTTAGCACCAAAGTCAGCAGGCACCTCAGTTTGCGCCTGGGCAGCTCCGGAAAAACTCATGAATAAAAACAGGCAGGCTGCTAGTGGAATTAATTTTGACTTCATTTTTAAACACCCCTTATGTAAAATAATCAATCTTATTGTCTTCAATGTGGGGATTTTGATTCATAAAACGCTATGGGTTTAATTTGTAGAGATGATTCGATATAATAGACGTAACTTTTTTCAATAGGAGAGATACAATGTTTTCAAATATAGGATTTCCAGGATTGATTCTGATTCTCGTTATTGCGCTGATCATTTTTGGGCCAAACAAACTCCCGGAAATCGGACGGGCAGTCGGCAAGTCGATGAGAGAATTCAAGAACGCGACGAATGGACTTGCAGATGATGTTAAGAAGGAAATCGGGGGAAACGAGCAAAATAAAAAGAGTTAGTTAAAGCTGCCAGTGGCAGCTTTTGTTCTTTTTACAGAAAAAAACTGTCCGATCATTACCATCGGACAGCCATGAATATCTATTTCCTGAAATATATGTGAATGGAGGACAGCAGCAGGATGAGTCCATTCAATATATACAAACCAGTATAAATTACAGTCATGATCCCTGCCCCCCATCCAGAATCATCCCATGTAAAACCGAGATACAGAGAACTGAAAAAGATCACTGGTGTAAACAGAAGAAAGACCAATCCAGCCATAATTCGTCTTTTAATATTCCTCGCAGAATACTTCACTGCTAAATAATTCGCAATCCCAAAAAGAGCAAGATTCATTAAGAGCGTCACAATCATTCCGATTGATTCTGGCATTTTATTTTGCTCCTTTTCTTAAAATCTTTATGACCAAGGCAAAGAGGAATAAAACGATAGTACAAACTAGTAAACCGGCTGCCAGCATGCCGACACCAATTCCTGCCCAAGGATCTACCGTGGCGGCAACAACAAAGCTTGCGGCTAATGTCAATAACCCAATTGCCAGGCTGATTAACGACGGCAAAAACACTTTTTCATGCTTGACGTAAACAGTTATTAGCATGAACAGCACTGTATATATCAGGCCAACTGTCCAGCTATTGACTGAGTAATCGATGGCCTTCATGACAAAGTTGCTGGATTCAAGGTCCGGCATTTCAAGCGTAAGTTCCTTTAACTTTTTGGTTTCTATGTCTACTGTCCTCAACTTATACTCCTCTGGTTCTTGCGGCCAATTGAAATATTCCAGGAAGAGAACTTCATTTTTTTCGTTAAAAAACACAGGAGAAACGACAGATGAATTCAAGTCGGTGAGCCTTTTGGTATCTCCATCTTGCAAATCTATCAGAAATAAATCGTATTCAAACAGGGAAGTGTCCTTTGATTCATCAGTGATCGTCGTATAAGCTAAAGCATTAAGCTTAGGCGAAAGCGTGAGATGAAAAAAATCTGTTGGTATTTTACCGCTTAAATCTGCTGTATACACCCGTTGATCCTTCAGGTCAAAAGCATTTATATCGTCAAAATCCTTGAAGAGAATTTCCTTCTTTTCAGCAGAAAAGGCGAGGCTATCCATTGTATAGAAATCTCGATCAGATAACTGCTCCATTTGTGATCCATCAATTTTAACGGAAAAAAGGTCATACCCCTCCTGAGTTTCCCCCTCAGTCTTCTTAAACTCTTCCGCAGGCATGCTTGCGAAGAAAATCGTTTCGTTGTCATCAGAAAAGACAGCGCCAGAAATGTGCTGTGAGCTTTCTGAAAGTTGCTTAGGATTGGTCCCATCGACATTTGCTATGTAAAGCGATTGAATATGGTTACGGTCCTGTGATAAATATAAAATCTTGCTGCCATCTGGTGAGAACTTCGGATCAGAGTGATAAACCTCGTGAGGATTACTCACTCTCTTAACATTTGTTCCATCCTGTCCAGCTGTATAGATTGCAGATTTTCCATTATTAAAATAGGAAAAGGCGATGAGCTGATCATCATTAGAGATGGCTAACCCACTTCCAAGACCGGTATAATAGCTATAGGCATCCCGGTCGGCCAACAACATATAACTAATGCTTGAAATCAACAACAAAGCAACAAAAGCAATTGCACCTAATAAAGTTTTATTTCTACTCACTCGTCATCCCCCTTAAAATACCGATATATTTACCATATATACAATATAGTGTAAAATTACACTAATTAAAAGGGTTTTTTAGGAAAAATTATAAAATTCACTATAGTGAGTTATTTTTTTATAAGACTTAGCAGCCATGACAAGCCAATGTAAAAATATTTCAACTGATGTTCATAATAGGACAATTTAAACCATGGTAAAATAAAAGAGAAGGAACCGCTGAATACCAGGGGGTGCTGTGATGGATAAAAGGATTCAATCAGGAAAAAGACGTCCATCCAAACGTGTGATCACTGCCAGAAAAGAAATGCGGTCTGCTCATTTACTCCATGAATTTGACGAAGACGATCATGACTGGAAAAAGGAAAGAAAACACAACATTCACCACTCCCATTCATCACCATCAAAAGGCCATGATTACAGATTAACGAAACGCAAAAATAGGGAAGCTTACAGATCTCAACGAGACGAATATTAATCATAGTACTGTAACGGCTGTCAAAAGTGGCAGCTTTTTTTATTGGGCATAAAGACTTTTAGAATAGCTACGAGCTGGGAAATGTGACAGCTTTCCGGTTGAAAGCGCAAAGCTGTCTGAAGTATCTTCTGGTTCGGACAAGTTTAGGGGTGAATCAGGAAAAGCTGTCCGAAGTATCTTTTGGTTCGGACAAGTTTAGGTATAAAGCAGGAAAAGCTGTCTGAAGTATCTTCTGGTTCGGACAAGTTTAGGGGTAAGGCAGGAAAAGCTGTCTGAAGTAGCATCGAGTTCGGACAGGTTTAGGGGTAAGGCAGGAAAAGCTGTCTGAAGTAGCTTCAAGTTCGGACAGGTTTAGGGGTAAGGCAGGAAAAGCTGTCTGATGTAGCTTCAAGTTCGGACAGGTTTAGGGGTAAGGCAAGAAAAGCTGTCTGAAGTATCTTCAGGTTCGGACAGGTTTAGGGGTAAAACAGGAAAAGCTGTCTGAAGTAGCTTCAAGTTCGGACAGGTTTCAGGTTTGAGACCCCAAAGCTGTCAAGAAACTGTGATTATTTTGACAGGTTTTAGTGGTCAGAGCTTAAAGCTGTCAAGAAAACGTGATTATTGTGACAGGTTTCCGGGTTGAGAGCCCAAAGCTGTCAAGAAAACGTGATTATTGTGACAGGTTTTAGGTTTCAGAGCTCAAAGCTGTCAAGAAAACATGCTTATTGTGACAGGTTTTAGGTTTCAGAGCTCAAAGCTGTCAAGAAAACATGCTTATTGTGACAGGTTTTAGGGATGAGAGGTCAAAGCTGTCAAGAAACAGCCGTTATTGTGACAGGTTTCCGGGTTGAGAGGTCAAAGCTGTCAAGAAAACGTGATTATTGTGACAGGTTTCGGGGTTGAGAGCTCAGAGCTGTCAAGAAAAACGTGCTTATTGTGACAGGTTTTAGTGTTCAGAGCCCAAAGCTGTCAAGAAACCGAAATAATCATGACAGCTTTCGGTGTAAATGCAGAAAAGCTGTCATGATAGCCTCTCCCTTAACCTGGCAATCTTGCCAAGCCCGGTGATAACTTCTGATTACCACCAAAAGCTGATACTCAAAAGCTTTTTTTAAAAATTTGATAACGCAATTGGAAAATTAATCTAATTTTATATTGTGATCTCCACTATATAGTGTTACGATATACCTAGTAAGTAGTAATCCGATATAGAAAAGGAGGACATTGCATGAGTAAAACTGAGCTTTTAAAAGGCAGTACTAGCATGATTTTGTTGTCGCTGCTTTCGGAAAAAGAGATGTACGGGTACGAAATTACCGAGAAGGTTCATGAGGTGAGTGAAGGGTATCTCAGTTATAAAGAAGGAACTCTGTATCCTGCGCTGAAGAAAATGGAGCTATCGGGGTTGGTTGAAAGCTATTGGGTAAGTTCTCAGGATGGTCCGCGCCGTAAATATTACCGAATCACCAAAACTGGGAAAAAAGCTTTGGCAGATCAAAAGCAGGAGTGGAATATGTTCAAGAAAGTTGTACATCGAATTGTAGGTGGCGGAAGTGTCAACACAAGAATCAATTAAACAATTCGATGACTATATCAAAAGGCTGGTTCGTGATTTACACTTGGAGGAAGAGGAAAAAAGGGAACTGGAAGAAGAGTGGACTCAGCATTTATATGACCACTACTTTTCCTTGCAAAAACAAGGTATGGGAAGATCAGAGGCAATAAAAAGTGTTCTTGAGCAATTTGGGGACATGCAAATGATCCAGGCGGAAGTGAATGAAAGCTACCCAAGCGCTATTAAGTCCCAAATCCAAAAAGAAAGTGTGATTGGGATTATTTGCATCATTGCCAGCTTGATTGGCCCAATGATATTAATAGGTGCCTATTTTCAACCATATTTTATTTCTGCCTCACTAATAGCATTGGTTTTTGCTTATCTTGTTCATCGTTTTATTGCCAAACGTCAGTCGGACTGGAGTCTGTCAGTTATCGGATTGATCGCCATCTACGTATTTTTCTTTCAGTTTTTTAAAAAAATGTCCGGTTCATCATTGTCATTAGATCAATATAGTGTCCACTTATTCACTTTGGATTGGAACAGGCTCACTGGTTCTGGCGGACTGTTTGAATTCGTGACAATCCACATGATGTGGTATGTGATTATAGCAATGCAATTCATCACCAGTAACAATTACACCCCTGTATGGAAAAGGATCTTGAACTCGAGTTTCCAGTATTGGGCGATGCTCTTAATTGGTGTATTTCTGGCAATGTTTCAATCAAGTGGTGAATGGTCGGTCCTTTTTATAAATGTCTTCCTTTTGTACGCATTCCTGCAGCATACGATATCCATCAAAGTAATCACCATTTTTAGCCAAAAAGTGTCACGGATGTTTTATCGGCAATCAATTTAACTTCTTTGGAGGTATGAATGAAGGAACTTAAGAGGGGAATTGTCCCATTTTTATTAGTCATGCTAGTTGCGTTCGTAATGACCGATTTTGGGGATGGAGAAATCAAATATATTATGGCAAACTATGAGAGCCTTCCAGTGCAACAAAGGAACTTTATTAAAGAAAACGGTCCTGGCGGAACTGGGATGTTCCAATATGATGGTTCATCTTACGCTTTCATTGCTACTGAACCGGATGAGAAAGTGGATGTTTTATTCGTAGGGAAGGCGGAAGATGGCGTTGGAAATGAAGTGAGATACAAGGTTGTCAAAAATGATGGTGCTGATGATATTAAGATCATTGATGGGAGGATGGGAAGGTTTGCGTTATACCTGTTACGTCTGGAAAAAGTAGTCCCAACTCCGTTTGGTTTTAATAATGTAAATCTTTAATTAGCTGCCAGGATTGGCAGTTTTTTTATTTTCATTACGGTAAATAGTGGTATAATTGGGAAGTGTGAAGAAATGACTAGCTGATTGGGAGGTGCTATCTATGCAGCTGACACTTTCAGCCGTTGCTTTTTTAACAATAGTATCTCTAAGCATTTTCATCATGAGAACTAGAGCAAAAGGGCAAAGGAGAGCGATTGTAGGTCTTATCTTCTTGGCAACTTCATCTGTGGCGGTAGCCTTAGCGTTAAATTCGATGTATTCGCTCGTGTTTTTTGCATCGCATTTGATCCTATTGCTTTTGGCTATAAGCTTGGCGTTAAAGGATCAAAAGGAAAAAAGTAATAGAAGTATAAAGTAGTTTTTGGCATTCATACGACTTTTCCGCGAGTTATCAGAACTCAATATATGACCAACAAAACGGACAAGCTCGTCTGTTTCTTTTTTGATTCTGAAAAGAACAAAAATGTTGAATATTTTTCTAAAAAAATATAGAGTATTATAGTCTCTACCATTTATCTGTTGGTAAGTTTATCTATGGCTTTTAAAAGGTATATGGAAATAGGTAAATGAAGAAAACGTAGAATGAAACTCAGTAATATTCCTTTGGATTGTGCAGGGCTTAATGGGTAATTCTATTGTTAATGAGACATTTACATAAGAGTTGTGAAAGAGGAAGGAGAGAGGTTGATGGAAGGAATTTGGCTTGAATATGCCTGGGCATTATTGATCTTAATCGGTCTTGAAGGTTTGTTATCTGCTGACAATGCTCTTGTATTGGCAATCATAGCGAAACATTTACCTGATGATCAGAAGAAAAAGGCGATAAATTATGGAATCTTGATGGCATTTGTCTTCAGGTTCGGGGCATTATTTGCGATTTCATTCATTGCGAATGTTTGGCAGGTACAGGCAATTGGTGCTGCATACCTGCTTTACCTGGGGCTGAAGCATGTCATCCAGGCTAAGTTTGGTAAGGAAAATGAAAATATTCGTGAGGAAGAAGAGAAGGAAGCAAAAGGAATGGGCTTCTGGCCGACTGTTGGTAAAATCGGTTTAGCAGACCTTGCTTTTGCGATTGATTCAATTCTTGCGGCAGTTGCTCTTGCCCTTGGTCTACCAGATTCACCACTTGGGGAATTTGGCGGTATGGACGGCGGAAAGTTCATTGTCGTTCTTCTAGGAGGAATAGCCGGTCTGATCTTGATTAAATACGCAGCTACCTGGTTCGTTAAGCTGCTTGACCAGCGTCCAGCATTGGAAACAACTGCTTATGCAATTGTGGCATGGGTTGGTGTCAAGCTTGCAGTCATTACTTTGGCTCATGAAGATATCGCGATTCTTGACCATGATTTCCCGCATAGTACTCTTTGGACAACCATCTTCTATGGAGTATTGGTAACGATTGCTCTAGTCGGATGGTTTGCCCCAGCGAAGAAAACTAAAGGTGAAGGCAACTCTTTATAATGAAAGAACCAAAAAGTGCGTGTAATCCTTTTAGGGATTGCCGCACTTTTTTGTTGCTTCAATCCATCTACACTCCAGCGTGGAATAGTCATTATAAGGATCATTTCACGTAAAGGAGTATTTATAGGAGGCGTTTGGATCAATGACTCATCCGTATTCCGTCAGGACAATTACCCATATGGCGGTGTGAAACTTAGCGGACTGGGCAGAGAAGGCGTGAAAAATGCGATGGAGGAAATGACCGAGATGAAATTTATTGGGGGTCGGCTATAATTCGGAGAGATTTAAACCGTTACGTTTAAGGTGGAAAACGATATATCTTTAAAAGAAATGGCATACGAATTGAGGTATGCCATTTTTCTTTAATATTTATAGAGAATCAAGATCAAAAATGACATAATAATTTTATAATCATGGTTGTTATTCACTCAATTTAATTATAAACAGCGTAAAAAAGAAAAGTCATTTCCGCTGATATAATAAATTTTACATTACAAATGCTTATTGAATTAAAGAGGCAGGTTGCTCAAAAGTTCTTGAATGAGAAAAAAGGAGGGTGAAGATTGGTATGGGAAAACGTAAAAAAGCAACCATAATTATTGGCACATCAATCATTTTTATATATGTAATATTCGCAATTATAGAAACAGTCAATCTGAGTTCCAAAACAGTCGAAGAAGCTTTCGAAAAATTCATTAACAGTGAATTTAAAACAGAAGTTTCTCAGAATGCAATTGGGAATAAAGTGTATTACAGAAAAGGTAAATCTGTATTCGTACCATTTGAAGTTAATAATAATGTTTCATTAGTTCAGTTAGAGAAAGGAGTATTTGGTTGGAAACGAACATATTATTCCCTCAATAGTAATGAGGGTTACTCATATTCAACTTTTATTGATGAATTAAATGGGGATATTCTTTTACATGGAGTCATACCAAAGGAAGTAGTTACTGAGATAAAGACCATAAAAGTTAATGGAAATGAAGCAGATATTGTTATGCTTAATGAAAAAAGTAAAATCTGGTTAATGATGAATGATAATAAAGATAACTTCAATAACATTAAAATAGACTTCTTAGATGAAGTTGGAAATGTAATTGCTGAGATGTAAGAAAGTTAACGGTGCTGCAAAGGAGTCTATATTATGAAACTCCCAATATGGTTCTTAATTAGTTTAATTGGAATTTGCTTCTTGCAATGGACTTTAGGATATTGGATTGAATTAATAACAAATAATGCAAGAGATGCTTTTTTAATAATAATTGCAATTTCTTATATTGTATATCCTGTATTCACAATCTTTTCAGTCATTTCCCTCAGAAAAAATAAAGCATTAACAAGAACAAGTAAAAAAATAGGTGTTACATTATTGCTTTTTGGTTTCATTACTAATCCAGCAGTTTTCCAAGCATTGAGGCAAGTTCTTTAGCTTTGATCGCCCCGCCGAATAGGTAATTGTTATTGAACGAACGATGCAAGTTTTTTTCTTCTACTCCTTTAAAGACACAGAAAAAGAATTTAGAGGTAGATATGCAATTTATGATGTTGAAACAAAAGAAATCCTAGCAGGTGGAGGTATGTATTTCCCAAAGTATCCAGCATATAAGGATTCTCTGAATTAACAAATGAGTAACTTTAAAGAGACGGGTGCGTTGATCCAGAAGGATTAACCGCCTTTTTTGTTGAATTCCATATTGAACAAACGGGGCAGTAAAGTTGAAGAAGAAATTAAAGCTTAGATACTATGAGTTTGGTCATACTTATGGTCCTGGTAAAAACTGGATGTAAACCATTCAACTGTTGGTGGTTACATCGCGAGAGATATTCATAGTATGATTTAAACGCTGATATGAACATGACGGCAGCTACAGCTGCCCTGGCGCCTGCCAAAGAGATGAGGTCATTTTTAAGTATGAACAAGTCAAGGAAGCTTCCATCAAGTTCGATTTCACTTTTAGCGATTTCTGTAATTGGCTTGAAATCGGAGAAGAGCCAATGAAGAGCTAGTAACGATATTGTGAATGCACTCCAATTGTTAGAGAAATCTACAAATTGGAGTGCTGTTTTTTATGGGGAAGTATTCTTTTGGGACGTAAAAGGACAGCGTACCTTGAAATACTAAACAGGAAGTAGCCAGAAAATATAGTGGGGAAAGAGGTAAAAAGGCATTTTTTGTTGAATCACTTAAGTTTGGCCCAGGGTACGGATTTAACGATCCCCACATATGTTCCTAATGAAGTTTGATGTTCTTACATAAGTAAAAAAAATGAAACCTCTTTCGGTTAACGGAGTCTAAACTATAAGAAAGGAGGGCACGAGATGCACCCAGAGGAAAACATTAAAGAGGTTAGCTTAGATGAAACGGATAAATCCCGCTTACTAGAAGTAGCTTTTTCTAAATATGGAAAGCAAGTGTTTTCTCTTGCGTATTCATTTGTCAAAAACAAATCATTAGCTGAAGATGTTACACAAGAAGTTTTTTTAAAGGTGTTTAAAAATATCGATTCTTTTAAAGGAAAATCGAGTTTAAAAACATGGCTATACAGGATAACGATTAATCAATGTAAAGATACTTTAAAAACAAATTATATAAAGTCTTTTCTCCCTTTATTTCATAATGAATCAACAGTTGAAAACTTTGAAAATCAGCTTATTAGAGATGAAGAGAGCGAAGAGTTAATTCTAAAGATTTCTACTCTTCCGCACAAGTATAAAGAAGTTCTAATCCTATTTTACTTTCAAGATCTACATATATCGGAGATAAGCGAGATTTTAAAGGTTAATGAAAATACCGTTAAAACCAGGATGTTAAGAGCCAGAAGCTTATTGAAGAAAAAATATGCAGGGAGAGATTTGGATGGAAGATAAATTAAGAAGTGCAAAAAAGTACATCGAGAATCAACTAGATCAAGAGTCATTTTCAAGAATGAAAAAGGTTATAACGCACAGGAAAGAGGAGAAGTTCAAGAAGTATGCTATTCGGTATAGCCTTAGCTTTTTATTTGTTATATCTAGTAGCGCTCTTATTTTTCTTATTGTCACCAATTCTATAAATGATAATTCCCCATCAGATAGACTAGAAATCGCCGAGAGTGAAGAAAGGGAAAAGGAAAACTTAATTTCTCATACTTTTGCTTCCCAAGAAGGAGTTACGAAGGAAGATATAATTAACCGCATGATGAACACTGGCAAATACTTTGATATTATTGTAGGCACTTACGTCTTTGAAGCAAAAGGACAGAATATAAAAGAAGTTTATGACATTAAATTAGACTTAAGAAACAAGCGAACAAATGGTTATATAAAATCAGAAACGGATAATGCAATTCAAGAATACTTCATACCACGCGAGAGTAATATGGATATAAATAATAACTTAGAACTCGCAGGCACTCCAATTAAACCCAATAACATTGCGCAAGTACTGAAAGCCGAAATGGACCATTGGGACATAATTAAAAAAGAAGAATTCTCAAACCTTCAGACTGTCGTTATAGAAGGAAATATTTCAGAGTATGATAATAATAAATTTAAAGTTTGGATACACACAGGGACCGGGATAATCTTGAGGTTAGAAGAGACAAATGAAAAAGGAGAATTAGTCTCTTCATATAACTTTGAAGAAATCAGATTTAACACAGAATTTCATGAATTAAGTAATCCCCAAGTGGTTCAAGATTTAAATGAAAGAAGTTATTTTGGGCAGCTTTCTGATTATCGCCTAACAGTCCTACCTAGCGGAACCAAAAGAGTAGAGGTGAAGTCTTTAAAAGAACAATCATCAAGTATCATATTTATTAGGGACGGGCAGGAGAAAATCCACTTTAAAGTCTTTTTAAAGGGAATTATTGATCAAGAAGAATATATTAATGGTGAAACCATAGATCTAACTAATGGTGAAACAGGTTTCTTTATAGACGGCAGGAATCCTGCAATTATGTGGGAAAACTCTAAAACCGGAAAATTATATTCTATATATATTGAAAAAAGTAAAATCAATGGCGATGATGTAAAAACTGAATTGACAGAAATAATAAATAGAATTATTAACAAATAAACTCGCTCAACCCAACGTTTTACGACTATCTTCTAGGCTAGGTAAACGGCCGAGGGCACTCATTTAACCATGCCTGTATAGAACGCAATAAAGAGGCCTACTACACAGGATATCCGATTCGATTAGTAGCTGGAAGAGTAAACACAAAGGAAAAGGTATCACCTAAATTAAAAATGCTAAAGACCAACAGAGAGAAAAAAGATGATTCCCGTACAAGAGGGAATCATCTTCACTGATGTTGTTGAAGTAACGGGTGCGTTGATCAAGGAGGATTAACCGCCTTTTTTGTTGAATTCCTTATTAAACATAAGGAGCAGTTTAGTAAAAAAAGGTTTGAAGTTCAGTAAGGAATTTAATAAAAACTCTTAGAGAAATAACTTTTTATTTACCATTGGAAAAAACAGGAGACAAAATTTCCTTTTAAGTGTAAAATTACACTAAAGGGGCGGTTAGGATGTTAAAGAGAATAGCTATTATTGTAATAGGGATTTTTGTGTTGGTACCTCTAGTAGGATTTTATTTGTTGAACTTTGGAAATCCAATTCATAAATTTGTTGCAAACAGGTATGTTCCCGAATATTTAATGAAACAAGGATATGAAGATGATGATATAAGTGAGTCCCATTATGTTGAACCAAAACATAGGGTAAATAAAGACTACTATCACGGTCATTATACAGTTGTAACTGCTAGACTAAAGT
>NZ_JAGGQU010000063.1 GCF_018613155.1 Bacillus sp. ISL-55
TCCGCTTTAAGAACCGTCCCCTTGTCTACCCTTCTTTCTATACTATTTAAATGTTTAGCAAATACTAATTACATCTTGTTTTCAGATGGAGTGATTTGAATGTCACGTAAAAAAGGGAGTTCTATACATTTTTTCTTGCTATTTGTTGTTATGCTTGTTGTTATTTGGTCCCTGATCAAACCTGAGGAAGGTTATCTGGTTTTGGCGATGGAGATTTTACCTTCAGTAGTAGTTTTAATAGTATTGGTCTCAAAATACAATCAGTTTCTCCTTACCAATATTTCGTATGTCATCATTACCATTCTTGTCATTTTAACGTTTATAGGAGGGCATTATTCTTATTCGAAAGTTCCTCTTTTTTCATGGATTAAAGATTATTTTGATTTGCAAAGAAACCACTATGATCGGTTCGGTCATTTTCTTAAGGGGGCTATGGTCATAGTTATAATCGAGATTTTATTAAGGAAAACAGCTTTATTGAAAAGTAAAACGACAAATTTTATTGCTCTTTGTATAACACTAGCAATCGGGGCTTTCTACGAAATCATTGAGTGGGCAAGTACAAAAATAGGGAAAGAAGGGAAGGCCACAAAAGATTTTTTAGGTATGCAAGAAGACATATGGGACGCCCAGTGGGATATGGCACTTTTACTAGTAGGTTCCATTCTTTCACTTTTTCTCATAAAGATCCTTTATAAAGAGTTAGAAAAATCCACATAATGGGTTGGTACCCCAAAAATCAACCACAAAAAGGGAGCAAAAGGTACGTCCCCTTGCTCCCCTCCAGCAAACAAGATTAATTTGGAAAAAAGATGCAACAAAGGGACGGTACTGATTCACACAAAATTGCATATCACACTGGAGCTTTTCCCGTCCCCCTATAAATGGTGACCAAGCCTGACAGGGATCACTCTACTTGTTCAGGCTGTTTTATTATTTTTTGCATAACACATGTTCCTTCTCCTAATAATATTTTTATCATCGGTGTCTTTTTGAAAGGGGTGTATTCTTTGAAGGACCGGACATTATTAAACATATTTACTTTAGCTGGTATTTGCGGTAGTTTATTTTTTTTAACGCGAAGAAAAGGTGATACAAAAGACTGGTTTCTCATTTTTTTCATTAAAACATTAGTCTCCACACTCATCGATGGGCCTATCATCAAAAGAAAATATGTAAAATATCCGCACCGTTATTTCCCTAAGTTTTTCGACTCCAATATAGTGTTTCTTTACATACTGTTTCCTTTATCATGTGTTATGTACAACCAATTTACTTATCAAATGCAGACAGGAAAAACGGTTTTAAGCGTGTTTCTCTTCAGTGGGCCAATGACCTCGATGGAGAGCTGGCTAGAAAAGAATACGAATTTAGTCGAGTATCACAAAGGCTGGAACAGCTATATTACATTCGCAGTCCTTTCGTTTACTTTTATCCTAGTCAATAGAACCACTAAGCTTATTCGTTTCTTAGATAAAAAAATCAGCTATACTCCAGACACCAAAAGTGAGTAGGACTTTTTTTCTCTTCCTAATGGATGAGAAGCAGAGGGACGGTCCTTTTGCTTCCAGAAATCAACCGCAAAAAGGGAGCAAAAGGTACGCCCCCTTGCTCCCATGCTCCATTATTTTACCCTTCAAGGATATTCTTGATTTTCTTCAAATCTTTCATGTTTGCTTTTTCCATCATAGTTGCCATAAAAGGTGAGAACACCTTGGAGAATCCTGTGGGCTGGCCTGCGTTCCTTAAGGTCATTTTTGTGACATCCTCACCTATTGATTGAAAAGTGTAGGTCGTCTCCATTGGGAATGGTCCTTGAGCTGTTCTCATGACAAGCTTTTTTCCAGGATCATATTCGATGATTTCATAAATATAAGCAAGTTCACGCCCGAGGAACTTTGCTTTAAAAGCAATTTGTGAACCAATCGTGATTGGTTTGGGCGTCTTCCACTCTGCTGAATGTATATTCACATACCACTCAGGTGCATGATCCGGGTTCATTGCATACTCTGAAACTTGGGCAATCGGCCGGTTGATATTGATTTCTGTTAAAACATCTACCATTGTTGGTTCCTCCTGCGATAATTAATTATTTTCAACGTAATTTTTCAGTAAAGTTCCGAGGAGATATTCCCAACCTTTTCTGTGGTCCTGTTCCCAATTTTCCTGAAGGATCCCTGAAGCTGCATAGTATCAGTTCTAAAGTTTCATGTGAGGGATTACCTTTCAATACATTTGCCTTTCTATTTGAAAATGGCAGGAAAAAAGAATATAACGAAAGCTGCCCAAAGTCCGAAGACCGGCAAATACTTAGTGATAGCATTTTGGATATCTGAAGGTCCGGATTTGTTTTGCAGATAACGCATATAGGAGAGCATGATCCAAATCAGATTGGCCCAAATCAGTATGTTTACTCCTAAGACAGCTACTCTATTAGGCGTAATCCCAAAAGTTGAAAGTCTGAACACAATGGCTGACAACGCCACACTGTCAATGATGAGTGCAAGAGCAATTAAGGCGAAATTTATATAATGAGAAATGTTCTTTTTCTCGTCTGATTCACTTTCGGTAATGGAAAATATGGTAATGGCCAGTATACCAAGGAGTATTCCATTAAAGACTATCAAGAAATTCCTATCGATGAATGGATTTTTCCCGACCCATATAACCGTTATCAGATAGACTAACAATGTGATCAGGACAAGCGGGCTAAAAATCTTGGCTATATATGGAGTAATATTCTTAGCAAGCATAAGATTCATTGATACCAGGTATATAGCCACAATAGCAAGAGCAGCAGCACCGAATAAAACGACATTACTAAAATAGAAGTCCTCTATATTCAGGCCAATAAAGCTAAATAACTGCATGGTCAGCGCCGCTAGAACCATCCCGCTAACTGCCATGCTTGTATAGAGAATGCCAAATTCCAAATTAAATTTAATATAGGCTAATCTTGTACTTCCTTTAGAGTATTCATTTCCTGTAAATGCAAGCCCTGCCAATACCCATAAAAATACGGGGAAGTGCAAATAAACAAGTATGATACTGTCTTTATAATCTAACGGAAGCGTATTAAGATAAATCCCGGATATTAGGAACATCGCTGCAAGGGAATAAATAATCCTTTTTTTGGGTGTGTTATTGTAAACAAAATAGGCAGCAATAAAGGGGATTATCCCAAAAGCCAGGTTAATTGGAGCAATTGCTTCCTGTTCCACAAAATAGAAAATGATCCTGGTGCTGATCCCGGCCAAAATGGCCAGCAAGCCCATTATGAAGAAACCTTTTTGAAGAAAGAGCGGTTTATCTGTATTTGCCTTCTCCCTGAAATGCAATCTTTCATACCAAACACGAAGAATATGAGAATCAGGATTTTGTTCCCATGCCTGAGAGAATGACTTTTTGAAGGCTTTAGGATCTTTTCTATACATTCTCTCCAGCTCATGAGGATCAGCCATGTTCTCAATGATCAAATTGTTCATGTCCATCGTTTTCCCTCCCCTAATAACCTACCTGTATAGCAAGTTTCCTCCGCATTGTTTAAACGTCTTCATCACTTTTGTATTCCAAAATATCTCCCGGCTGACAATCCAAAGCCTTACATATTGCCTCTAAAGTGGATAACCGAATGGCTTTTGCCTTTCCATTTTTCAATATAGATAGGTTCGCCATTGTGATCCCAACCTTCTCGGACAGCTCTGTTACGCTCATCTTCCTTTTTGCAATCATTACGTCGATATTAATTACTATTGCCATTGTTTACACCTCACACCGTTAAATCATTTTCTGATTTAATTTCAATTGCTTCTTGTAAAAGTTTTTGAAGAACAGCAGCAAAGACTGCGATAACCATCGAAGCAAACGGGACAGCCAATCCGACAAAGATCACTCCCGGGGCATCGTCTATTTCCGCAAAGATATAGAAGAGCGGCAAAACGAGCACATGCAAAACACTAATCGTGACTGCCGAGAATTTGATTTTCTTTAGAGCCTTTACAGATAAATCAGAGAAAGAAATATTTTTATCAATATAGCGTAAGAGTTTGAAAGCCTGATACAAAGCAAAGTAATAAGGTATTGCCGATCCATCAAAAATGATGAAAACGAAATATTTTATTAATGGAAACTCCGGAAGTAATTCTGATGAAAGATTGGCCAGCTCAGGCACCAAAAAGATGCACAGACCGAGAACAGGAACTCCTAAAAGAATAACCGCCATTTTTAAAAACAACGTTGTAACCTTTTCCATAAAGCACCTCGCTTATATTTTCTGATTTTGATTTTAATACACAATTTATTGAATTACAATAAATATTTATTAAATTAAATAACTTTTTTATTATAAACCAACATAATAAAAAGCATTCCCCATCTAGAGAAATGCTCGATTATTTCATACTGTTAAAACTATAGCTCACACATCCGATTGGTAAGGATTAACCCCATGTTCCGCCCACAGCTATTGAACCCCAGACCCATGATGTATCTCCCATCAAGTCTAAGAACGATGCTTTTTGGAGAGAATTCTAGTAAAAGCCAGAAGAGGTTCATGGACATGTATTTATTATTCGTCATTGTTGTTTATATTTTTTTTGCCAAAAAGTTCGTTAAGTGGGAAAAGTGGAAAGAATACTACCCTACGATCCAGTTCTATATCATATGTAATTTATTGTATAACTTCCTGTTTTACCAGCATACTTTATGGAAGTACAAAGCCGTTACCGTCCCATGGTTAAATCACACACTGATCGAGATTGCCTTCACATTTTTCATTGTCCCTGTCGTATTGATGCTTTACCTTGAATATTTTCCAAAAGGCAAGCTAAGAGGATTTTTATATTTTATAATTTGGGTAGCCTATTTCTCTGTCATAGAATTTCTCTTTGAAGCAAAAGGTCTGTTTTTTTATGAAAATGGCTGGAACGGCTGGTGGTCATTATTATTTAACCTCATCACTTTTACCATCATTAAAATCCATTATAAGAATGCATTACTAGCATTCCTGGTGTCAGCACCCATTATCGCGGTTCTCCTATTGATTTTTCACCCAGCGTTACATGAATTGAAATAGAAGGTGAAGCGATGGATTCACTATCCACTCCATTATTTATAGTTTTACTCTCAAGCATATACATAGGGATGGCCCTGTACTTAGAAAAACTGAGGAGAAGAAAATAATACGAGCTGCAGGAAAATGCTAGTTCGTTCTTTTTTAGAGTTCTGGGTACTTAATCAAACTCTGGAAGCATGCTACTTACCGACTTATAATTGCCAAATGCCTGACTCAACCCCAAGCCTGTTTGACAACTTAACTTTTTACCTTAAGAGACACTGAACCGTTCTTATGCTTCCCTCATTAATCACAATCCTTTTCAGTAATGATCAATGGCCGCATCATGTCGTTATCTTCATGCTCAAGAATGTGGCAGTGCCATACATATTCTCCCGTGTAGTTTCTAAAAGGGACAATGATCCTCGTAACTTTACCTGGTTCAACTCTTACGGTATCCTTCCATCCGTTTTCACTTGGATGTGGATCATGTTTTTCGCCAAGTATGATCCCTTCACCAGAGTTAATCCATTCCTCTTCATTAAAATTGTTCACATCAAAATCCTGGCGATTCAGTATCTGGAATTGAACAAGATGCAAATGAATCGGATGAGTAATGTTTGGCGGAATGCCAAGAGGACTATTAGGATTGAACGTCGGGCTTGCAAGTTCCCAGATTTCTACACTATCTATTTCCGGCTTTTCTGTGGCAGCATCCATAAATCCAAGGTGATTGATCGTTAACCTGTTTCCATCCTGTGTCATAACAAATCTTCTTGTTTTTAAACGGCCCCTTCTAGGGTTTAATTGTTTCAAATTGCTTAGCTTTCTTGGTATTTCACTTTCATCCTCACCTTCACATTCAAGCCCTACTCTAAACTGCATAACATCTCTTTTAAACGGTTCTATTTCCCCTTGAAGATTCAATTCTTCTGTTCGTAGAGTAATCGTCCTGCCTGCTAATTTCGAAAAATCGATGATCACATCTAATCGTTCAGCAGGATCCAGCGGAAATTTTTCAATTCGCTGGGTTCTTTCAATCAATCCGCCATCAGTGCCAATTTGCCAGAACGGGTGCTGGTTCATATTTTCGTCCAAAAGCAAGAAATCAAAACCGTTTGTATTTGACGTATTTAACATTCTGAAGCGGTACTTTCTTGGCTCAACGTTAAGATATGGCCATACCTTTCCATTCACAACCATGGTGTTCCCAATAAAGGCACGAACGATGGGAGCAGGCGGGTAAAAAAGTGAACCATCTTCTCTAAAGGTTTTATCCTGTATCATCAGCGGTATATCATATTTCCCTGTCGGAAGATCCAGTTTTTCTTCCTTAGAATCGTGAATAAGATAGAAGCCCGCCAAACCTGCATATACATTAAGCCTTGTTACTCCTATTGCATGGTCATGGTACCAAAGCGTGGTTGCCTGCTGGTCATTTGGATATAAATATACTTCTCTGCTAAACTTTTTACCAACATACCCGTAGTTGCGTGAAAACCAGGCCTGAGGATGACCATCGCTGTCAGGTGCTACATTGGCGCCATGAAGATGCACGACAGTACGCACCTCTGGCTTTAGAGGCATTGAATCATGTAAAGTTGGATCTACCGGCAAAAAGTGGTCCAACGGCAAATGATTGATCCATTTAACATGAAGAGTCTCTCCTCTCCTAGTCTCAATTGTAGGACCAGGATAGATGCCATTAAATCCATAGATAATCGTCTCATTTAAATCCCGATGAAACTTATGGCTTCCGCACTTCATCTCAATCTCATAATAAGCAGAATCCTCTCCTTGAGACAAAGGAGTCAGCACCGGTGGAATTGGAAGCTCATCAACAAACTTCTCTATTGTACCTGGAAGTTTCACTGGTACATTGGCTGCATACTCAGGACAATTATTTGTTTCAGAGTTTCCTAAATTCTCATTCATAACACTCACCTTCCTTTTAGTAGTTTTCTTCAATTGAAGCATGCTTCTATATTAGTAAATGTAAATAAGACAAGCTGGTGTCGGCCATTATTCGTAAAACTGTAAAATGTGTTAATATCATTCCACTCTGAGAATAGTAGAGGAGTAAAACCTCCACACATACAGGAGAGAAAATTTGGAGGAAATAAATACTTGCATGGAAATATATCGTCTAAGGAATAAAACAGATTTTTATCAATGGCTGTTTCGCGCGACAGTGGGAGGTTTTAGCTGTCTCAGTAATGTTTGGACGCAATTCCTAATTCCGAGATCAGGTATCATCAAAAACAATCAAACTAATAGAATAGGAATATCCCTCTATTGAAAAAAGAAGTGCCTAAATCATAGGCACCCCTTTAAGAAATTTTATTAAATTAAGTTTCGGCGCCTAACAAATTCAAAACAATCGCCAACTTGAATTTCACTGGACTTTTCTTCGATCAGACGGCATAAAAATCATTTTTTGTTTAGTAGATAACTTTTCAATCCATCGTGTACACACCTTATAGGCAGCCTGGAAAATAGGACTCTGGATAAATGTATAAATAAAGGTGAAAATAAACACCGGTCCGCCCATCAATAGGGCAACCACCAGCACAATACTCTCAACAATTATTCGCACTCTGCTGATTGAATACCCGAGCTTAACCGAAATCGCCAGCATGAATCCGTCTCTTGGACCCGATCCGATTCGAGCAGCATTATACATACCTCCTCCGATCCCCATGATCATAATACCAAGCAGCAATACCAAAACATCAAACCCGAGCGTGGAAGCCTGGGGCAAAACATTCAGCCAGAGAAAGAAGTCAACCATTGGGCCAACCATCAGTGCATTAAAAAAGGTACCAATATTAACGTAAGTACGATCAATCAAAAGCGTTACAAGAACTAACATGATACCGAAAATCACATTCCATGTTCCGATTGTTAAACCAAACTTATCATAAAGTGCAATATTTAATACATCCCACGGGTGGACCCCTAAGTACTTAACCTTGATTGCCACAGCTATACCGTAACTAAAAAGAATAAGTCCGACTATAAAAAAGGGAACTTGTATTTTAAGTTTCATTTTATCACTTCATTTCTTTCAACTTGGTTAATGAAATTAGTTTAAACCAACACGGAAAGCATTTAAAGCAAAAATTCATATAAGTTAGAAAACGAGATTAAAGTACGAGTGGCAGCATAGTACAATAGTGAACCAGCTTAATATGAAAAAATGAGTACATTATTCTCTCTTGCATGCCAATGTGATTCTAACAAGCAAGATTATTGGAATGGAAATGAAACTTGCAGCAGCTCTTGGTCAAGCTAAGCCATCACCCTAATATCTATGTGCAAAAAAATGACCTAGATTAATTGCTCAGCCTTTACTATATCTATTATAAGTACTAATTACTTGTAAAATTACATGAGCTATTTAAGAGACATCCAAACCCTTCCTTTCTCTTACAAAAAATAAGCACAGGTACATTCCCTGCGCCTGTCAACCGTCCCTATTTAGATTGGAGCATTTTTTCGAGATGCTTAACGGTAGGAGTCAGATTCAAAAGAAAATAGGATTCTCTTAATCTTCTTGATGGGGCACTGTACTTCAGATAACCTGCTCCTCCTTGATGAAGCATACTGCCATGAGCAGCTTTTGCAGTCAGATAAGCAGTGCGCAGCCGTAATTGAAGAAGGTGTTTCCATTGCTGCAAGAGCTCTTGTCCGTCAGCGAGTTTATACACTTCCGTACGGGTTTGTTCTAATTCTTTCTCTAGTTCAGCTGGCTGAATGGGAAGGAAATCATTGCAGCCTCCCTGCTTATTGCAAACCTGACGGATGGAACGAATGGATGCCTCCGTTACACCCAAACCAAGCGGTATTTGATAAAGGACAAATGCCGGCCTTATTTTAACAATGAATGAATCGACATCATGCGAAACGATCCATTTCTCAGGAATCGTCACTTCATCAAATGCACATGAGTAAGTGGCACTGCCGTTTACGCCCAAATACTCAAGCTTTGCCTTCAATATAAGCCCTTCTGCATTGCAAGGAACCACCGCCATCATTCTTTGATCAGGGCTAACCTCAGCAATGATGCCGAACCAATGGTCTTTTCCCAGATTCGAGACAGAAGGCAATTGACCATTCACAGTATATCCTTTATTCGTCTTCGCCGCTTTTAAATGCAAAGCTTCCAGCCCGGCATAATACTTCATTGGATTGGAAAGCCCAGTCCCGCCAAGAACCTGGCCGCTTTCCAGCTGCGGTAAAATTTCTTCCTTCAAATAGCTATTATCACTATTGCGGATATAAGTTAATGACGCAAGGTGGCACCAAAGGTTAAAAGCAGTTGTCATGCAGACTTTAGATACTTCTTCTACCACACGGACTTCTGTTGAATAGTCCACTCCGGCTTTGGAATTCAGGAGTCCCGCTTTGCCAATGCTTTTTAGAAATTCCTCCGCATAGTAGGCTTCAGCATCAATTTTCCGCACGAATGGCTTAAGCTGTTCCTGGATCAATACCTCCAGACTCTTCATATCTTTCAATGCTTCCCTCTCCCTTTTTAAAAAGAAAACCTCCAGCGAAGGAGGTTCCATACTTATGATAATTCAGTAATTGTATCAATTGGCGCTTTAACAGCTTCGCGTGCCTTCTTGACTGTAGACTCATCTGGAGAATCATAGAAGCAAAGGCATTTTGTCATATCTTCACATACATAAGTCCTTGAGAATGTTACTTCAGGAACTTCAGAGTAGTGAACGGAATTCTTGGATTTTCTTTCAAGGTAGGCATCCATTGTTAGATTTTCTGGAAGGTTCCATTCAACAAGGTAATTAACTTTGTCAGCCTGTTTCTTAACTTCCTCTAGATCTCTTCCAACCAGACGGACAGGCTTAATTAAAGTGACAGGAACACCTAACGCTCTTAAAGCTTCATTAATGACATTTCGTTCTTCCGCCTCAAGAATAAAGAAAGCTCTGGATAAATCCTTTGCTACTTGAACCTCAATTAATGTCGCATTCTGCTTACCTAACTCATCACGGATCTCACCGGCCTTTTTTTCAAAGGACTCTTTATCTTTCACTGCACTGTTAAAAATTGATTCCACTAAATATAAAGTTGCCATTCCTTCATTCCTCCTTATTATATATATCCAATCCGTTTACTTGGTATTGCTTATAGATTATTTTATTACACCAAGTAATAAAAAACAACTTAGTTGTTTGAAAATTTTTATGATATGATTTATATAACCAAGCTTCGGAGGTTTTATATATGAGAGAATCTAAATATGATTTACCATGCAATATCGCTCAAACCCTTAATATCATTGGAGATCGGTGGACCTTACTGGTATTACACGAAATCTTAGCAGGAAGAACCACTTTTAATGAAATAAAGAAAGAACTAAATGGTATTTCATCCAATATACTGTCAGACCGGTTAAAACATTTGGAGCAGTCGGGTCTTGTGAGCTCTTCACTATATTCAGAGCATCCCCCAAGATATGAATATAGACTTACAGAAAGCGGCAAAGAACTCGAAGGAGTTTTTAATGCCATGATCATGTGGGGCAGGAATAATCTAGAAAAATGCTACAAGAAATTAATTCATTCAGAGTGCAAGCATGAAGTGGAATTAGCCTACTATTGTCCACACTGCAAAAGAAATGTCGATGAAGTAGAAGCAATCGAGCTTGAAACAGTAGACACAACTGGACTAAAATAAAACATCATTGAGACAGAGAGCGATCATGCCCTCTGTCTTTTCTGATTAATTTTTTCCAATCCCCCATTGCCGATTAATCCATGCTTCGAATACACCAACTGCTTTATCCAGGAGCAAACCAGAAATTCCAATGAACACAATGCCCGCCATGACAAGGTCAAGTCTCATTGAGTTTCTAGCATCGATAATCAAATACCCCAATCCTGATTGTGCCCCAACCATCTCTCCTGCCACCAGAAATACCCAGGCCGTTCCTACCGCAATATGAAGCCCATTGGCGATGTATGGGAAAGCAGCAGGGAATATAATTTTCGTCAATAGCTTGAAATCCTTAATTTCAAGGTTTTCTGCTACTTTCAAGTAATTCTTATCAACTTTTCGCACAGCCGAAACAGTTGACAGCAACACAGGGAAAAATGCAGCAATAAAGATAATGACGATTGCCGGAATATCACCTATTCCGAACCAAAGGACGATAAAAGGTGACCAGGCAATCGGTGAAACAGGCCTTAATATCTGGGCAACCGGATCGAGTACATTCCATAGTAAAGGGAGGCGTCCAAGAATCAGGCCAAGTAGGACCGCAGTCAGGACTGCTGATAAATACCCTGCAAGGAAACGGTACAGACTAACCTGAACATGAGTAAACAGAGTTCCATCCCGAACAAGGGAAATTATGCCTTCCCACACCTTGAGAGGAGGCGGAAAAAGGGCCGCATCGTAATCGCCGACCACAATGATGAATTGCCATACTGCCACTAGTAATGAAAAACCTATGGCTGCATTAAGAAAAGTCTTGAATTTCATTTTACTCACATCGCTTTATCTATTAAAGAATGGTCTACAAATTCACTGTAAGTCGGAGGATTCTCCATTAATCCCATTTCGATGAGATTTTCCCTAAGTTCCTCAAACTCAGTTTCCTTGATTTTTAAATCATCATAAGAAATCCATTGGAATGAAAGGTCGAGCACATTCTTTTCAACCTTAATATATTTGGATGACATCTCATGGGTATGCTCATCCTTTAACTCTGCCAAATCACCAGCTTTGACATAGTGGTTGACAAATTCCTGTGCAACCTTATTTTCCTTTTTAATAAAATCATTTCGTAACACCAAGGTACAGTCTATTGAGTCTTTCCAAACATCCTGATCCTGATAAAGAACCTTGCCTTTTTCAATCGCAACTGAAATGGCTCCAAACGGTTCTGCCACTACATAACCGGCAATCCTTCCTTCAGACAAGGCTGCCGGCATTTCCGCAGGAGGCATTTCGACTGCCTTTACATCCTCATATTTGAGTCCATTTTGCTTTAACATTTGATACAACAGAATATTGTGAGTAGAAAACTTATGCGGAATCGCAAATGTTTTCCCTTTTAAATCTTCTGCACTATTAATATCATTAGCCGTGACGAATACATTTCCATCCCGATGTCCCAATGCGACGGCACTTAAATCGATCCCTTGTTCCTTTGCCTTCATCGCTAACGTAACCAGAACAGAAGCACCGTCAATTCTGCCTGTATTCAATGCATCCATCAGTTCAGGCCAAGAACCAAATTTAACCAATTCTAAATTAAAATTCTCGTATTCTTGCATTTCCTTTTCAATATAAAGCGGTACAGCATGTGTAATTGGCAAATAGCCAATCTTAACAGTTTTTTTCTCGCCATCTCCTGTTGATTCTTGACCGCCGCCAGACCCGCATGCAGCTAACGACAGGGCCAGCACTGAAACCAGCATAAGCAGGACTAATTTTTTCATGGATTTTTTCATATAAATTCTCCTTTGCCTTAAATGTTTTAAATATGATACTCAATCGATGAGTTTCCACGGTTAAAATGGAATTCTTCAAAGATCATCTTCCTGTAATGCTGAAAATCACTGTGGCTTCGATCACGAGGTTTCGACAATTGGATTTTTATTTCCTTGTGAATCCTGCCTGGATTGGCTTGCATAATAAAAATGCGGTCTGATAAGTAAATGGCCTCATCGATATCATGTGTAACAAGGGCAATCGTCGTTTTTTCCTGGGATTGTATACGAAGAAGTTCATCTTGAAGATAATAGCGATTAAAGGTGTCCAGCGCAGCAAACGGCTCATCCATGAGAATCATCTCAGGCTGAAGTGCAAGTGCCCTTGCAATCGCAATCCTTTGCTTCATCCCGCCTGAAACCTCATGGGGGAACAATTCACCTTTATCGTCTAAACCTACCAGTGCTAAATAATGTAAAGCGCGCTCCCTTCGCTCCTTCGCATTAAGGTTCAAGCCCTCCAGGCCAAGTTCGACGTTTTTCACAGCAGATCTCCATGGGAGCAGACCATAGTTTTGGAAAAGCATGATACATTTACGAGTTGGCTTGGTTACAGGTTTTCCCTCTAACACGACTTGCCCTGCATCTGCCTCTTCAAAGCCTCCGATAATGTTTAAAAGTGTACTTTTTCCACAACCACTCTCACCCAGAATAGAAATTGTTTCTCCATGGTTGATATCAAGTGAGATATCGTCCAACACCCTCATATTCTTATTGTTGTTAGGAAAGCTTTTACTTACTTGATTCACTTTAATGATTGGATCCTGACTCACGTTTTAACACCCACCTTCCAATCCCTTTACATATATTAATATTATTCCTATAAAAATAGTATGAATTAACTTTAGGTTATTTTATTATACTTTGTTCATTTTTACAACTTATAATGGCAGAATATTTTTTCATTGGCGCAGCTATGCTTATAACTCCTTCCCCCCTGACCAACAAAAAGCTATCGACATCTTTGTCCGACAGCGTACAATTTTCCGGATGCAGCCTAGAATTGGAGATTTCCCTTTGAAAAAATGAGACTGAGGGACGGTTCTTAAAGCGGA
>NZ_JAGGQU010000064.1 GCF_018613155.1 Bacillus sp. ISL-55
CTCCTCATAAGGGTACCTTTACGGACAAATAACACCCTTATGCAGCCTTTTCACTTCTCATAAGGGTACTTACCACATTAATGGCACGAACTTCGTTTTAATGAGCTTTCTGCTACCAAAAAAAGGAGGCCCCTAAGGTCTCCTTTTTCATATGCTTCCTTATAAAAATACTGGGAGAATAATAGGCAGGAACAATGAAGTTATTATAGCGGCCATCCCCATTGCTGCTCCTGAAACTGCGCCCTGCAGCTCGCCTTCCCTTGCTGCTTCTGCTGTACCAATTCCGTGAGCAATGGTGCCGATTGCCAAACCTCTCGAAAACGGATCGTGGATTTTCATCGTGTTTAAAAGAAAAGGGCCAATCATCGCCCCGAGCATGCCTGTGATCATGACGAACGCAGCAACCAAAATCGAGTCTGCCCCGATGATCCTGGCAACCTCAGAAGCAACAGGTATTGTGATGGACTTGATCGTCAAAGAAACCAGGATCAAATCTGATAAGTTAAGCAAATACGCTATGAACACAGCTGAGATAATGGTCGAGACTATCCCTGTTACAAGACCGAACAAAGCTGGAACCGCGTAAGCTGAAATAATTTTTCTTTGGCGATATAATGGTACAGCTAAAGCCACAGTAGCTGGCCCCAGAAAATAGGTCATAATCTCACTTGCTGGTTCATATTTCTTATAAGGTATATTCAGCAACATCAAAACGGCAATCACTATCACTGTACTTAAAAATACCGGAGATGTTAGCGGAGATGGATATTTAGCTGCAGCCCTCCTGGCAAAAAGGTAAGCAAGCAGGGTTATGATAATGTTAAAGATCGTGAGCAGAGTTTCCAGTTTCCTTTCCCTCCTTACGCTTTACCAGCATATTTGAAGTGCCACCCGCAACTACCATGCCTATTATAGCGCTCAAAATTAAAATGATCGCAAGTTGTATGCCATTTTCTGCAATAAGTCCACCGAGAGTCATCAAACCAACTGATATCGGTACAAAAAAGAACGATAGATGCCTGACGAGAAAATCAGCTGCCCCTTCAAACCATTCAAGCCGGACTACCCTCGTCCATAACAGCACGAAAAGTATAATCATTCCCAAAACATTACCCGGAATACGCAGCTCGAACAATTCTACAATATAAAAGCCGGCTTTGTTAATCAGGATCAACCCTGTGATTTGCAATAAGAATTTTATGATTTTATCAGCTTTCAAAGCTTTATTCCCCTTTTTATTTCCCTAGACGTTAAAATTGTTTTACAATTCATTATAAATCTCATTCTTTATATTGCAAGAATATTCACTTATCTTTTTTCTTGGAAGTTGTATGTTAAACATAGTTCACACAATGTCCATATGATTTTCCTCATTTTTCTTATATCTTTATAAGGGGGAGGATTGTGTTATGAAAAAAATCTATCTTATCAGCTCACTTATTGTATTAATAGGAATTACATCAGGAATCTCATTTTTTCTAATCCGGGATGCAAATGCACAAATACCAGAGGACATCACGCTTGTCACTATGGAAGAAGAAAATTATACTTTTGGAGAAGAAACAGAGTCTATCAAGCTTGTAGAATTCATTTATACTCATTGTCCTGATATCTGCCCAACGACAACACAAAAAATGAACCTGCTTCGTAAAGACTTAATCCAAGAAGGTGTATACGGTAAGGAAGTACAATTCGTTACTATAACAATTGATCCGTACCGGGATACGCCTGAAGTTTTGAGAAAATATATGGACAATTTCGGACTCGAAAACGACGGAAATTGGATCTTCTTGACGGGTGACCCAGCAGACACATTGGCAGAACAAAAGAAAATCAAACAGGTTGCCGATACATTCCAATTCCAGTACCGTGATCCAGGAAATGGTTTTTACGTCCACAGTACATTTACTTACCTGATTGATGCGAATAATAAATTCATAAAAAAATTCCCTATGGGGGAAGATTTTAATAAAGATAAAGTTTTCGAAGAAATAATGGACGAAATTTAAATATAAAGGCTGTTTGCGTAATGATTGTTGTTAAAATCCTAAAGCCGATTTTAACGTAATATTAGGCCATTTTGCAGTTCGGAATAAAGTTTCCATGCTCTTTTAAAGAGTCAACTTTACCAAGAAGAGTCAACTTTACCAAGAAAACTGGTCATAAAATCCTTTTAGTAGTCAAATAGCAACAGAGTTTGAGAAAAGAGCCACTATAAAAAACAAAAAAGCGGTCATTTGCACCGCTTTTTTGTATGTTGTTTTCCGTATAATGAGGAAAGCTTGTCTATCTCTTAATGTGAATTCACAGTGGTGGGATGTTTCTCTGTTTTTTGCAGGGAGAAAAATTCTGATTTTGGCTTAGTGAAGCTGACTTTAATCCCTGATTCCTTTAGGCGGTTAACAAAATCAACCAGCTGCTTTTTAGCCATTTTCAAAAACTCCTTTTATCCATCTTTGTCTATTATTATTTTACATGAAAAATATGAAAAATGTGTGAAAACGAGCAAAAAAATTGACATCATCCTGCAAAAAATATTCACAAATTTCCCAATAGACACACCGTGGATGTTTTGATAAATAATATAAAAACTATCCCGATTACTAACTACTCTCGCCTTTTCCCAATTTGACTCCATTAAAAACACCATTCCGCAAAAAAATCATATTCAGTCACTCTAATACCTGCTTATAATGGGCTGCTTTCGTAAAGAATGTTGTTAAAATCCTAAGACCGATTTTAACGTGATATACACATTTTGCAGGTGGATATTAAGTTTGCATCCTCTTTTCTCTTTACGAAGAAAATAGGTAATTAAATCAAATTTTGAAGTCCATAGTAACAAAGTTTGAGAACTGAGCCTTAAAAAGAATTCGCTCATAGCAATCAAACATGTTATAATCTTTGGGATATATATTAATGGAGGCTACTAAATAAATGATTACAGTTCAAAATGTCGGCTTGAGATATGGTGACCGCAAGCTTTTTGAAGATGTTAATATTAAATTCACTCCGGGAAATTGCTATGGCCTGATCGGTGCTAACGGTGCAGGAAAATCCACTTTCCTTAAAATCTTATCAGGAGAAATTGAAGCACAAACCGGAAATGTTTCAATGACACCTGGTGAGCGTATGGCTGTATTGAAGCAGAACCACTTTGAATATGAAGATGTCGAAGTGTTGAAAGTCGTCATAATGGGACATGCCCGTTTATATGAAGTCATGCAGGAAAAAGATGCCATTTACATGAAGGCAGATTTTACAGATGAAGACGGCATGAAAGCTGCAGAGCTTGAAGGCGAATTTGCCGAGCTTAATGGCTGGGAAGCAGAATCCGAAGCTGCGATTCTTCTTAAAGGCCTTGGAATTGGCGAAGAGCTTCATGATAAAAAAATGGCTGATATTGGTGGCGGAGAGAAAGTAAAAGTACTCCTTGCCCAGGCTCTTTTCGGCAAGCCTGACGTTCTATTGCTTGACGAGCCTACCAACCACCTTGATATTGCTGCAATTCAATGGTTAGAGGAATTCCTGATCAATTTTGAGAACACGGTTATTGTGGTATCCCACGACCGTCACTTCCTGAATAAAGTATGTACTCATATTGCAGACCTTGACTTTGGCAAAATTCAGCTTTATGTCGGCAACTATGATTTCTGGTATGAATCAAGCCAGCTTGCACTAAGAATGCAGTCAGATACGAACCGTAAAAAAGAAGAGAAAATCAAGGAATTGCAAGCGTTCATCGCGCGTTTCAGCGCAAACGCATCAAAATCCAAACAAGCTACTTCCCGTAAAAAATTGCTTGATAAGATCTCTCTCGATGATATCAAACCATCATCCCGCAAGTATCCATATGTTGGATTTACTCCTGACCGTGAAATCGGAAATGACTTATTAAGAGTTGATGGAATCACTAAGACGATTGACGGCGTAAAGGTTTTGGATAATATCAGCTTCATCATGAATAAAGATGATAAAATTGCTCTTGTTGGGAAGAACGAATTAGCTATTACTACATTGTTCAAGATCCTTACGGGTGAAATGGAAGCGGATAGCGGATCATTCAAATGGGGCGTAACGACATCCCAGGCATACTTCCCTAAAGACAACTCTGAGTTCTTTGAAGGAAGTGACCTTACCCTGGTGGACTGGCTTCGCCAATTCTCACCGAAGGATGACAGCGAAAGCTTCCTGCGCGGGTTCCTTGGACGTATGCTTTTCTCTGGTGAAGACGTACTGAAAAAAGCTAGCGTACTATCCGGAGGCGAAAAAGTCCGCTGCATGCTTTCTAAGATGATGCTATCTGGAGCAAACGTCCTTCTGCTGGATGAACCAACGAACCACCTGGATCTTGAATCCATCACTGCCTTGAATAACGGCATGATCAATTTTAAAGGATCAATGATCTTTTCATCCCATGACCACCAGTTCGTTCAAACTGTTGCAAACAGGATTATGGAGATCACTCCTTCCGGGTTGATTGATAAGCAGATGACTTATGATGAATATCTTGAAAATGAAGAGCTTCAAAAACAAATTGCAGAAATGTATGCTTAAACACCAAAACCCTCGGACAATTTCCGAGGGTTTTGATTTTACTGCTTTTAACCTCTTTTTTGCTTCCTCCGTGAAGAAGAAGCAGTACGGCTGCCAGTTTCGCTGACCGTTGTTCCCTGCCCTTCCACCTGGCTTGAGTTCAGGCCAATAGTTGATGGATCTTTCTTCCTTTTATTGCTCATGCTTACCCCTCCAGTCACTATTAGTTTTCCCTCATATTGTCTTTCCTTAAGAATATTTTATACTTGTGCCGGACAACTTAGATTAGTGAGGAGGTGTTATTGATGGCAAGAGTTGGTGTAGAACAATCTCTTTCTAACATTTCAGCAGCTTTGCGTGAAAGAGGGCATGATGTCGTGGAATTGCGTTCTGAAGCAGACGCTCAAGGGTGTGACTGCTGTGTAGTCAGTGGTATTGATTCAAATGTCATGGGAATGCAGGATGTTTCGACACAAGGGTCAGTCATTGAAGCAAACGGTCTATCCGCAGACGAGGTTTGCAATCAGATCGATCAAAAAACGGGACAAAATCAATAATATTTATGAAACTGCCATTTGGCAGTTTTTTTATTTCTATATTCCCCATTATATTAATCAATGATAATTTCACCAACTTGTGATATTTTTTTATGTAGGATCCTTTTTTATCCGATATAATCAGTTATGTCAATTGCATATGTTTAAAAAGGATTCTTTTGAAAGGATGTCATGATTGAGGTACTTACATATAATATTTTTTTCGGCCCTATTATTCATCATTCCGGGCTGTGTAAAGGACAGCGGTCCTGAAAATACTGAAATTACAATCTCTGCTGCTGCAAGCCTCCGTGAAGTGATGGAGGAAGCTGGGCAAATATATATGAAAGAGAACCCAGGAATTAAGATTGTTTATAACTTTGGAGGTTCCGGTTCCCTGCAGCAGCAAATTTCCCAAGGTGCACCTGTAGACGTCTTCATCTCAGCGGCTGAGGATAAATTTAATCTTTTGCTGAGCAAAGGGCTAATTGATCAAAATTATAGCGTTAAGCTGCTCAATAACGAGCTCGTTCTTATCACCCAGAAAAACAACACAACTATAGATTCAGCAGAGTCACTGGCTCAAAGAAACATCAAAAGAATCGCCATCGGCACACCTGAATCTGTTCCGGCAGGAATGTATGGAAAACAGGCGCTGCTTTCTTTAGGTTTATGGGAAGAATTGGAGCATGATAAGAAAATTATCTTCACAAAGGATGTCCGTCAAGTGCTTTCTTATGTTGAAACTGGGAATGTCGATGCTGGCATCGTGTACAAAACGGATGCGATGATTTCACAAAAGGTAAGAATACTTCCTTTTACTGAAAAAGAATTACATGATCCCATTGTCTACCCTGCAGGTGTGATTGCAGGAACTAGACATCGGGAAGAAGCTTTTAGCTTTTTCAATTTTTTAAAAGGAAAAGAAGCAAAGGAAATTTACAAAAAATATGGCTTTAAAGCAGCATTGGAATGATTATGTATGAGCAGTGAATTTTGGACACCGTTAAAACTTTCCCTAGAGATTGCATCGATCTCTGTGGTGTTTGTATTTTTATTCGGTATTTTATCTGCAAAGTACATGGCAAAAAGGAGTTTCGTTGGAAAAACAGCAATAGAGACACTTTTAACATTGCCTCTAGTACTCCCTCCAACCGTAGTTGGATTTCTATTAATCATCATTTTTGGAATAAATAGCCCAATCGGAAGAATGATTGAGAACATATTTGGCAGTCCCATTATTTTTACCTGGTGGGCAGCAGTGATTGCCGCATCTGTCGTTGCCTTTCCTTTGATGTATCAATCTGCCAAGACAGGCTTTTTGTCCGTTGACCCTGGTGCCGAGGAAGCAGCAAGAGTGGACGGAGCGAATGAATGGAAGGTTTTTTTATATGTTACATTGCCTCTCTCAGCAAAGACTTTAATCACTGGGGTTATTCTCAGCTTCGCGAGAGCTCTGGGGGAATTTGGAGCAACGCTTATGTTTGCCGGCAACCTGCCAGGAAGGACCCAGACTGCGCCCACAGCAATCTATATGGCGATTGAGTCCGGGAATATGGAATCCGCCTGGCTTTGGGTAATTGCCCTTGCTGGTATCTCTTTTTTTATGCTGCTTTCAACATCATTATTAAAACAGTAATGCAACTCTTACATCTATACTCTTATAAAAAAGAAGCCATGATTACTGAACTATACCCCGGATAGC
>NZ_JAGGQU010000065.1 GCF_018613155.1 Bacillus sp. ISL-55
ACATGCAGTTATCCACACCTAAATATAATTTCCTTAACAAAGAAAAAGGCCTTGCAGCTCTCCAACTGCAAGGCCTTTTCTCTATTTTATACGAACAAAGGGGATGGGAGAAATTTTTCACGGTCAAACAAAGGGGTAAATGTTTGCTTGTGATCAACTTCACGCCATAAATATATCATATCCATGCTCCATATCACAATAACCTTGTGTGTTATTTCACAATATTGTCAAATCCATTCATGAATGCCTGGACCGCAGCATATAAATGAACTATAAAGCGATCCGGAGTGATTCAATTGGATAAAATAGGTCTTTCCCTTATTGCACTGTTCATAGTTTTTTCATTTATCCTTCATATTTTAGGATTAATGCATCTCCTTCCCTTGTATCTAACATCCCCTATCCTATTTATTGCCCTATTTATTTTACTGATATATTTAAATAACCGAAAAAAATTCAAAGGATTCTAAATTTCAACCTAAAAACCGGCCGCAGATTTGCGGCCGGTTTGACTTTTTTATGAAAGCAATGCTTCCATTTCGTTGAGTTTTTCTTCGAAGACCTTCAATGCTTCCTCGATTGGTTTAGAACTTGTCATATCGACGCCTGCTTTTTTCAATACTTCGATAGGGTAATCTGAGCTGCCTGATTTCAAGAAATCGATATAACGCTCAACAGCAGGCTGCCCTTCTTCAAGGATTTGTTTGCTCAGCGCTGTTGCCGCACTGAAGCCAGTCGCATACTGGTATACATAATAATTGTAGTAGAAATGCGGGATTCTTGACCATTCAAGACCGATTTCTTCATCGATCATGATGTCTTCTTCACCGAAATACTTTTTGTTCAGCTCGTAGTAATCCTTTGTCAATGAATCGGCTGTTAACGCCTCGTTATTTTGAGCCTTTTGGTGAATCATATGTTCAAATTCAGCGAACATAGTCTGTCTGAATACTGTTCCTCTGAAGCCTTCAAGGTAATGATTCAAAAGATACAGTCGCTTCTGCTCATCATCAATTGTTTTTAACATATAGTCATTCAACAACGCTTCATTGCAAGTAGATGCCACTTCAGCAACGAATATAGAGTAGTTACCGTAAGGATATGGCTGTGTCTTCCTGGTGTAGTAGCTGTGCACGGAATGACCGAACTCGTGAGCCAGCGTAAACAAGTTATTAACATTGTCCTGCCAGTTCATCAGGATATACGGATTAGTGCCATACGCCCCTGAAGAATAAGCTCCGCTGCGTTTTCCTTTATTCTCATAAACATCCACCCAGCGATTTTCAAATCCTTCTTTCAGGATATTGTTATATTCATCCCCAAGAGGCGCTAAACCTTTTAGGACATATTCCTTTGCTTCACCATAAGGAATCTCCATTTTCACATCCTTAACAAGCGGTGTATAAAGGTCATACATATGAAGCTTATCCAGACCCAATACCTTTTTGCGAAGCTTGACATATCTGTGCAGCAGATGCAGGTTGTCATTTACCGTATTTACAAGGTTTTCATAGACGCTCTCGGGAATATTGTTGGCTGCTAGCGCAGCATGCCTAGCAGAGTCATATTTTCTGATCCTTGCGTTGAAATTATCCTTTTTGATATTTCCGCTCAATGTACTGGAAAAGGTATTTTTAAAGCTGCCATATGTTTTGTACACAGCTTTGAAAGCATCTTCCCGAACCCTGCGATCTTCGCTTTCAAGGAAACGGATGTAGCGGCCATGCGTGATTTCCACTTCTTCTCGGTTCTCGTCCTTAATTGAAGGGAATTCTAAATCAGCGTTGTTCAGCATTCCGAATGTATTAGAAGATGAACTCATCACCTCTGAAGCTTGAGCAAGAAGCGCTTCCTCTTCAGCGGATAGAACATGCGGACGCTGAAGATTGATTTCCTCCAATGCATGCTCATAAAGCTTCAACTCTTCTTTTTCATTCAGGAAGCCTTTGATTTTCTCTTCATCAGCAGCCAGGATTTCCGGCACGATGAAGGCAAGTGCGCTTGCTGCTTGAGAATACAGATTCTTGATGCGGTCATCAAGCCCCTGATAAAAGGAATTTGTAGTATCCTGATCATAGCGCATGTGCGCGTATGTATAAAGTCGCCCTAAACGCTCAAGCAATTTATCCTGCAACTGAAGTGCACTATAAAGCTGTTCAGCACTTTCACCAAGCTTGCCCTGATACTCCTGAACAGAAGGAATCAATCCTTTAACCTCATTAAATTCTTTTTCCCAGTGCTCATCAACCGCAAAAATATCTTCAAGTCTCCACGTGTTTTCTGCGGAAACCTCGTCCCTTGCTGGTAATTTCTTTACTGCAGATTCGTTTGTCATATAGATCCTCCTTACAACATTTCGGAATTCGAAAAGCTTTTCTAGTAACATATATTCGCTAATGCTTTCTTATTTCCTTCAATAAAATTAAATAAAAGTTTATATTCTAACTACCCTATTTTACGCAGTTATATCACTTTTCATGTTAGTGGGAATATTGATTGATTAATTTCATTTTTGTACTTGGTAAAAAATTCGGCTTCTTCATGGATTTGTTCGTCAATTGAATCTGGAATACTGATTTCCCGGAGAACTCTCACAGTACCTGAGTTAATTTTTTCTAAATATGTAATCTTTGTTAGTAGAAATACATATTCTGCAAGAGCGTACCTATGGTCCCTTTCCTCAGCAACAGGCAGAGTCCGAAGTTTGATTTCTTTCCTTCTTAATCGCCTATCAAAGGCTTCCCTGATTTTCGCATACATTATTATGTCCCCCTTCTGATAATGACGGAATACATCGAGGAATAAGAATGTCTGCCATATGAGTGGAGGTGTTTCAATATAGGGACTCGATCGGACAGGAAGGCCAATTTCGGATGGAAGTGTAAGAAGGCTAAGGTGATTGCGATAGAGTTCTTTCAGAAATGGATTTTGCCATGAACCTGGAGAAGTTAAGTAGCGGGATTTCAGTTTTTGATTTTCTGCTTGCCAAGTTTTCAAGAAGGGGAATGACTTTTCAATTGGGTTCACTAGCTCCTCTGCTGAATACTGCTTAAGTGAGTTCACTATTAGATTTGTAATTGACCTTTTGGAGGTGATGGGAATGGCTCCATTCAGATTGATGAATTGCCCTGAAATCGGACAAAAAGCCGGGATATTCCAGGAATGCCTTGTTTGCCTGGTGAAGAGATAGAGGAAGTTATTGATTGATGCAACATAATTTTTCTTGCGTTTGACCAATGTCTCTGCTGCAACCCAAATTGGAATTACACCATTTTGCAAATAAGTTTTTGTCCTTTTTTCAAAAATCTCTGCAGGTATAACTGAACATTGGAATTCAATCGCATATTTTTGGTTTTTCAACTCGAAAGCAATGTCTGGTTTTTGCTTCATTTGTTGGTCAAAATGTTCAAGTTCAGCATTGATTCCTTGCTTTTTCAGCCAATTGAAGAGCTGAAGTTTTCCAGAAAGATGATATTCGGATTCACGATCATACTCATATTGGCAGCTGCCTCCCACTAAATGGGAAAAGTGCCAAATCTTCTTGCTCCCCAGTTTCATAACCACCTCTTCACCACATTCCGGACAGTGGAACTTGTCCCTCGATCTGATAGCTATTAATTCACTTTTCTCCCACCTTTCCCCCAGGGATAATCTTTTACCATCGCTTTTATTCGCAACCAGCAAATTCAATGCGCCTCCTTTCATTATGAAATATTCGAGTCGATAGAGTTAATCCCTTTTTTAATATATAATGGTTTAAAAAATGTTCACAAATAAAAAAACAACCCGGATCTGCATCCGGGCATCTAAAGCATCGGCGACAACAGTCTCGAAGTAGATTCGAGAAGTCTGTAGCCTATGTGGCGTTTGCTGAAATCCTCCATGATAATTTCGGTTGAGTCAAGTACATCGTTTTCATATTCTTTAACAAGTTTCGCAGTGCTGCTAGTTTTATAAAGGAAGGCGTTGACTTCGAAATTTAAGTGGAAGCTTCTCATGTCCATATTGGATGTACCGATGGAAGCAAGCTCACCATCAACGATGACGATTTTGCTGTGCATGAAGCCCTTTTCGTATTCATAAATCTTTGCACCCGCTTCAAGCAGTTCGGGAAAATATGACCTCGAAGCAAAGAACACGATTTTTTTATCTGGCCGCTTTGGCACAAGGAGCCTTACATCCAGCCCACTTAGTGCCGCAACTTTTATTGCGCTGAAAATGTCTTCATCAGGGATGAAATATGGCGACGCAATCCAAACAGATTTATCAGCTGAGGATATCATTGAAAAAAAGATATTTTTGATGACACTCCATTCATTGTCAGGTCCTCCGGCAATCATTTGAACGCCACCATGAGTATTAGCCTGCAGGGCTGGCGAGAGATAATCCGACGTCAAAAAGCTTTTGTTCGTCATGTAATACCAATCTTGCAGGAAGATCAGCTGCAGGCTGCGAACAGCTTCTCCTTTTGCCATTAGATGAGTGTCACGCCAGAAACCGAAACCCTTGTCTCTGCCAAGATACTCATCGCCTATATTCAGGCCGCCAACAAAGCCGACGTTCCCATCAATGACAATGATTTTCCTGTGGTTCCTGAAATTGAATTTACTATTCAGGAACGGCAGGCGGACAGGACCAAATTCAACTACTTCTACTCCAGCTTCACTCAAGTCGGAAATATACTCTTTCGAGAGCTTCCAAGATCCAACTGAATCAAATAGGAACCTGACCTTTACACCTTTTCTTGCTTTGCTGATCAAAACTTCCTTAATTTCATCACCGATTTTATCATGCCGGACAATGTAATATTCCATATGAATATGGTGTGTAGCCTTTTTTAGTTCTTCAAGGATATGGCTAAATGTCTCATCACCATTTGTCAGCACCTTTGTGGAGGTAGCAAAGGAGATCGGGCTGTTCCCGAGCTTCTGGGCAAGGGTAAACAAGCGCCGATGGTCCTCTTCCATATCAAGCATCCTCGCCTTATTGACCCTTTCCGAGTCCCCTTCGATTTTAGAAAAAGCTTTTTTATCGAGGAAGTATTTGCGCCGGAACATCTTTTCCTTACGTTTATTCCTGCCGAATAAAAGATAAAAAATAAAACCAACAACCGGGAAGCCGCCAAGCACGACAATCCAGGTCAAAGTCTGGGCCGGATGACGATTCTCAAGGAATATCACAAAGCTGATGAAGATGACAGTAAGTGACATAAATATACTGATATATCCAAGATAAACTGCATCAAGTTTTTCATAAAACAAATAATAAATGCCAGCTAGAATTAATAAAAAAGTTAAGATACGCACTGTGTTTTTCATTGTTACCACCTGTTTTCTCTCTCTGAATTATTCCTGCAGCCGAAAATACAGAAATAGGAACCTTAGATATATATACGTTTCTATTAAGTGAAGAGATTCATACAAATTATATCAAAAAAAGCGCAAACAGCACGTTCAAGCCCGACATGAGGCTCGTGGCGGATTAAAAAAGCCGATTTCATCTCTGAAATCGGCCGGCAATCATGAAAAATGCTTTCTTATGACACTAAACACGTCTTCTTCGATAATCTTGTTACCATACTCATCGAGACGGTGAATCGTAACTGTCGACTCCTGCCCATACTCTAGAAGAACGCTTAGGATATTGTCAATTTCTTCTTCATCCTCAAAATCCTGCTCAGGAAACTCAATATATAAATAATACTTGTCATCATAGCTGTACAAGCTTGTTTTGACTGTGTCTATTCCCGGCCTTTTTGAGAGTGAGATGACGTCTTCAAAATCCTTGAAGTACAGCAGGAATTCTAAATCATCTTCGAAGGCAGGATCAGCATCATCAATTCCCTTTGGATTGAATTGGTGGTCTAGCAACTCTTCAATCCGTTCATCGACTGGCAAATCCTTCAGTTTATCGTTTGGAAGCGGCAGTTCAAATTTAGGACCGTCCTTCGATAGCTGTGCCTTTGTCACTAAAACCTCAAGACCTTTTTCAAGGGCCTGAACCTGAATCCATAAAGGACCTTCTACTGTAAACTCTTCCTCGGCATGGACTTCATCCATCATCTCCCAGAAAAGCTCTTCGCTGCGGTCACGGTTATACCAGATTTCCTCCCGGTCAAATCCGCGCTCTTCAATGTCCATATATGAAATGTAGAACTTAACTGTATTCTCATTAATACGTTCGATTTCCATTCGCTTTCTCTCCCTTCCAGGCAAAGATTTGAAGGGACTAAATACCCCCAAAAAAGCAGTTGGTCTTTATCATTTACCCTTAATAAATAAGCCTAAATCACCTTGATTTACAAAGGGACTGTGTAAAAAGAAATAAACGATCTTGTACTTTTATTTTATGTTATATTAAGCCATTTTGAAAACAAAATATACACCCATTTTTAAATAAAAAGCTCAAGGATGATCCAGTCTGAAAGCAGAGTAACTGTTGTACATGTTGTAAGGGGCACACAAATGTGCTGCCTTGATCGCAGTATTCTCGTACCTTCTGCTACAATCAACCAAGTTACCCCTGAATGATCGATCTTTAACATTTTACGGTATTCTTTAAATATTAGCAGAAAAGCCGCAAAAGTTCAATTTGTCTGCACGGCCAGGAGAACATTTGAAAGGGTCCTTTCATGAAGAACAAAAAGCGCAAGCGCCTCGTTCAGCCCCGACAAGCGCTGGAGGGCCGCCCAATGAAGTCGTTCTTTGACTTCAATGGGCGGATCGAAATAGAAATGTATAGCCGACTGTCCAGAAACGCAGAAACTGGAGACTTCGACAAAGAAGCGCTTTTTGCTTCTGCCGGCGGAGTTGAAGTTTCGGAGTTTCTAGGAGGCGACACTAGACAAGCGACTCGAGGGGCTAGGCGCTGGAGCTGGACAATTCTCAAA
>NZ_JAGGQU010000066.1 GCF_018613155.1 Bacillus sp. ISL-55
ATAAAAGTTTTGACAATACGTTCGCTTTCCGCGGGGAAGAATTATGAAAAATCCCTAATGCCGGATTTTTCAAAGATCAAATTCTTCCTTGCAGTCGGGGAGCCCACTCAGCGCTTAAGCGCCTCCGGGGTCTCCCCATGACTTCTTATCCCGCAGGAGTCTTCGCGCCTTCCACTACAATCAACAGGATGTAAAAACAACATTTAGCTTTAACAGAGCCTAAAGCAAAAAGAAAAAGCCGGAATCATCAGTCCGGCTTTTCATCTTCGTCCATTTTTATAACCTCTAAGTAGGCAATATGATATTCGTCAATCTCGATAATCTTGAAAATATAGCCTTGTTCTTCGATTTCATCACCAATTTCGGCATCGATGTTCTTTGTCATGAACCACCCGCCTATCGTATCTACTTCTTCTTCTGATATATAGATTCCTAATAGGTCATTTACTTCATCAATCAAAACTCTTGAGCTGAATAGATAGTGGTTTTCATTTACTTTTCTGATTTCGGCAATTTCGTCCACATCAAATTCATCACGGATGTCTCCTACAATTTCTTCAAGTATATCCTCGACAGTCACCAGTCCGGATGTGCCGCCATATTCATCAATCAAGATGGCCATATGGATGCGTTCTTTCTGCATTTTGACAAGCAAATCATGGATTGGAATGGTTTCGATTACTCTGATGACAGGCTTAATAAATGATGAGAGAATCGATTCTTTTTGAAGATCTTTACGTGTCAATTTAGCAGTGAGTATCTCCTTGATGTTGATCATCCCTACGATATTATCCTTCTCGCCATCTATAACTGGATATCGTGTATATTTCTCTCTTTGGATCACTTCAATAATCGTATCGATATCATCCGAAATATCAAACGTGGCAATTTCAGTCCGGGGCACCATGATTTCTTTTGCTATTCGCTCATCAAACTCAAATATATTATTAACATAGTTCAGTTCATTTTGATTGATCTCTCCACTTTCATAGCTCTCCGACAACAGAATGCGGAGCTCTTCCTCAGAGTGGGCCATTTCATGCTCAGATGCGGACTTTAAGCCAAACAGTCCGACAAGAAGCCTGGCAGAACCGTTCAACACCCATATGAAAGGATACATAATCTTATAGAACCAGATTATTGGTTCGGAAAAAGCAAGGGTGATTGCCTCCGCTTTTTGGATTGCGACCGTCTTTGGAGCCAGCTCCCCCACTACCACATGCAAAAAAGTGATCGAAGCAAAGGCGATTCCAAACGATAAAATACCGGATAATGACGAATTAAGATGAAAGTTTTCAAAAACGGGATGAAGCATCTCTTCAATTGTCGGTTCCCCCAGCCAACCAAGGCCGAGAGCTGTAATCGTAATCCCAAGTTGACAAGCCGATAAATACTCATCGAGATGTGTTACCACGTGCTTTGCCGATTGTGCTCCTTTTCTACCTTCGGCGATGAGCTGATCAATTTTTGAACTTCTCACTTTTACAATGGCAAACTCTGTCGCTACGAAAAAGCCAGTTAACGCAATTAATAACACAACTAAGACCAAATTTGTAATAATCAATGGGCAAGCCCTACATTCGTAAGGCAGTCACCTCCTAGAAGACAGTACTCCATTCAAAACGGAATGATGAGCAAAGGAATTAATTCCTGCAGCACCATGTTTTTTGTCCATTTTTTAAATTATACCCTTATAACAAACAGCTAACGCATAATAGATGAAAAACGTGAATCAATCCACACTTTTTGTAAGTATCCGGGAGATGAAAAGCAGGTATACAGGTTCATTCGCCTGTACTTCCCATTATCACCAAGAAAGGATTTCACAAATAGAGATGTAAATGCCGCTGCCAAAGCCCTTCCATCACTACAGGCGAAAACAAAAATATACGACTAATTAGCCTGTTTCTCTTAACTAATTTTGAAAATTGCCGAAAATAACAATAATATGAGAACAATTCAGCATGCAACCCGATTCTTAAAGATTCCTGCATCGTAAAGTTGTTCTCGAAGAAATTTTATCGCCTACGAAGATCAGAGGGAGTGGACAAATTGCTTTTCAAAAAGAAGAAGAAGAAGAAAACGGTAAAAAAAGCCGTGACTGCCAAGAAATCAAGCAAAAAAAATTCCAACAGAAATTTGAGTCTTAAACTAAAGATTGTATCTTTAAGCATAATTTCAATGCTGCTCCTTGCATTGGCTACAACCTTCTATGCTCAATACACCATCAGGACTAGCAACATGGATTCGATGATGGCAGAGCTTAATACAATATCAAGCTTGTTATCGGATCAGGTTTCTGCAGGGAAAGCGAAAACAATCATTGACAATCCTTCCAAAAACAATCCAGGTGTCACCTCAATGCAGAAACAAATGGACCAAATACTAAAAGAAAACCCATTAATACATAATCTTTATTTGGTCACGATGGATGGGAATAAATTCACAATCCCAACAATGAGCTCAGCAATGATGTCCAAGGATATTACATATGGTTCAAATTATTCTGGCGGCAAGGCTTTTGATTCAGCAGCCCTAGCGGCTTTTAAGGAAAATAAAAGGACAACTACTGAAATATATCAGTCCCAAAACGGATCAAAGATGACCGGCTTTGCGCCAATCACCGATATGTCAGGGAAAACAATTGCCCTTTATGGTGTCGAATTTGACGTTTCTCAGGTAAATAAAAAGATAAATGCTGAGGTCGCAGGCATTTGGATTTTATCTCTTATAATCCTCGCCCTCTCAAGCACAGCTATGTATTTCCTGGTGTCCAGGCTCATCAAACCACTGAATAACATCAAGGTTTTAACAGCAAACATTGCAAAAGGTGACTTGTCACAAGAAGATATCATCGTTAAATCAAAAGATGAAATCGGAGCACTGGCTGAAAGTATCAATACAATGGCTGCCTCCCTTAGAACCCTCGTTTCCCAAGTGCAAACAAGTTCAAGGGAAGTTTCAAGTGAAACAGTTGGGCTATCAAAAGTAGCCTCCAGTTCGGTAGAAGCTATCAGGGAGCTGACAGCCGCCAACCAGCAGGCGGCCGCAAGCACACAGGAACAGAACGCAAACATTGAAGAAATGCAAGCAACATTGGAAGAAATCAATGCCGGTATCGAAGAAATCAACGCATCTGCTCAGCAGGCAAGCTTCATAGCTAAAAATTCAACGGTAACTTCAAAAGAAGGAACCGTAAGGATTGACGAGATGCTCGAAGGACTTGAAGCTGTAGATGAAAATACAAACCAGCTGGCTGACATTATTACCGTACTTGAAAAACAATCCGACAAAATCACACAGTTCGTCAAAATCATCAATACCATCTCTGATCAGACAAACCTGTTGGCATTGAACGCTGCCATTGAGGCTGCAAGGGCTGGAGAACATGGAAAAGGCTTTGCTGTCGTAGCAAACGAAGTGCGGAAGCTTGCGGAGGAAAGCGCAAATTCAGCATCCACTATCATTTCCATCGTTAACGAAAATGTCCAGAACACTCGCACAGCAGTTGACTACATCGCAAAAACGAGAGAAGCCGTACAATACAATAAAGACTTATCTGCTAAGGCAAAAAATACACTTAATGAAATCTATGAAACAACATTGGAGATTGAAGACAACTCCAATAACATCGCAACTGCCATTGAACAGCAGGTTATCGCTTTTGAACAAATAACGAATTCCCTTGATACAGTCTCTCAAGCATCCCAGCAGATTGCTGCAGGAACAGGACAGACAGACCAGTCCACACAAGAGCAGCTCAGAATCGCAGAAAATGTAAACGAGACAACAAAGATCCTGCAGCGGACAGCAACGGAATTAGAAAAACTGACAGGGAATTTTAAACTATAGGCTGCTGAACCAATAGGGCAAAAGCCACCTTCAGCCAAGACAAGAGCTGAAGCTGAACTAAAAAATGCCATATAGTTATCATTTTATAATCTGCTATAGAAAAAAGGATGCCATTGTGGCATCCTTTTTTACCTTTTCCTGAATCCTTCTTCCTCCAAATATTGTTTCGCTTCATTGTAGGAAAGGAATGTACCGTCAAGATTCAGACCAGCATACACATTCCACATTTCATCTTCATGAACAAGAATCAAAGTGTGGTTTTCTGAATTAATCCAACGTTCCTCTTCATTGTCCTCTATGATGGCTGATTCAATCGTGCTGTTGGCCGAAAGAGACTCAATCGACTGTTCAATAATCGTTTTGAGCTCTTTCTCAGAAAAGTCGCGGATATTTACCATACCTTTAGGGTCAAGGTTATAGCCTTCTAAAAATTCCCCGTAGACAAACCCATTTCCATTCGGGTGAAGATGATATACAACGTTTTTCTTGTCGTACACGCTCTCAGCATACTGAAAGTTAACACGGCCTAAAGAGACGCTTTTTCGTTCAAGTTGAGGAAATGATTCAATAATTGCAAGTTTTTGTTCAAAAGTCAGCATAATTGCCTCCAGATTAATAACAAATTTTTAGATTCTGTTCATTATAACATTTGACAGCATAGTAACAAATAAATCTTGATCAAGCAAAACTCATGTTACAAAAATTGATTTAAGATATAATTAAGTTACTTAAGGAGGTAATCGAATGAAAACGGTAAGTGCAATTAAATCGAAAAAGAAAATTATGATTATGAAAAAGTTCCTCAAAAATTACTCGACCAGGGATTATTGTTTGTTTTTACTTGGTATCAATACTGGAATCAAACTTCAGGAATTACTTTGTCTGCGAGTGCACGATGTATGCGATACAGATGGCGAAATTAATGACTTTCTTTCCAATCCTCTCAATTGCAATCCTCCCATTTACTTAAATGCTTCTATAAGGCGCTCCCTAAAAGAATATCTAAATGAAAATTCTTTTATTGATACAGACTATCTTTTTAGGTCGAGAAAAACTACTAACCCAATCACAAGACAGCAAGCCTACAGGATTATCAATGCGGCAGCCAAAAGTGCCGGAATTGATGAACCGGTAGGAATGACCACTCTAAGGAAAACATTTGGCTATCATGCCTACTCCCAGGGTGTTGCAATTTCACTCATCCAAAAAAGACTGCAGCACGCCTCTCCATCAGAAACTAAGCATTTTATTGGAGTGGACCAGGAAACGGTTCCGGTTAAAATAAATATCAATTTATAAGGGGGAGTTTTTATTGCCTGAACATATTATTAGTACGGACTCATTCATCATGCTTTTAGCTTTTTTATTAATTGTCGGGGTTTTGACTACAAGATTTTCAACTAGATTAGGCGTTCCCTCCCTTATCTTTTTTATTTTGGTCGGAATGGTCATGGGCAGCGATGTCCTGGGTATCGTCTATTTTGACAATGCATCATTGACACAAAAGATAGGAGTAATTGCGCTGATCATCATTTTGTTTGAAGGCGGCCTGCAGACAAATTGGAAGGATGTCAGGCCGGTGATCGTCCCTTCTTTATCATTGGCGACTATTGGGGTTTTAATAACATCCGGGATTATTGCGGCGGCTGCTAAAATGGTCCTGGGCCTCGACTGGCTTGAAGCCATACTATTCGGTGCGATAGTCGGTTCAACGGACGCCGCAGCGGTGTTCACAGTCCTGAAGGACCATAATATTTCTCCAAAACTTGGATCCACCCTTGAAGCGGAATCGGGATCAAATGATCCGATGGCCGTGTTTTTAACAGTCGCAATGATTGAACTGATTACCATCCCAGATACTAGTATCTGGAAATTAATGGGGGATTTCTTTTTACAGATGGGGCTGGGTTTATTACTGGGAATCATATTTGGAAAGATAGCAGTAAAAGCACTGAATTCCATTAACCTAGATTCCAGTGGACTATATCCTGTATTTGCGACCGCTTTTGCATTGCTGACTTATGGAATTACAGCATTCCTTAACGGCAGCGGGCTTTTGGCTGTATATATTGCAGCCATTATGATCGGTAATGCTGAAATTGCCTACCGCCATTCTATTTTCCGGTTTTCAGAAGGTTTTGCCTGGATGATGCAAATTCTTATGTTTGTCATCCTTGGACTCCTTGTATTTCCATCAGAACTTTTTTCTCCTGCCATTTTAATTCAAGGGATTCTGATTTCTTTGATTCTGATTTTGGTAGCAAGACCCGTTGCAGTGTTCCTTTCAACGATTAAAATGAAGTATACCCAAAAAGAGCGGATTTTCCTTTCCTGGGCGGGATTGAAAGGCGCTGTCCCTATTATCCTCGCCACCTTCCCTTTGCTGGCAGGGATTGAGGGTAGCCATCAGATTTTCAATGTTGTCTTTTTCGTTGTTCTGACGAGTGCTCTCATTCAGGGAGCCACTATTCCATTGTTAGCTGATAAGCTGGGGTTGAACGGACCTAAGAAAACGATTCCGATGCAGTCGCTTGAGTTGATATCACTCGGAAAAGCTGATGCTGAGATGATTGAATATGAAATGGAAAGCGATAGTGCAATTGTTGGGAAAACCTTGATGGATATACCCTTTCCAGAAGGGACACTGGTGAATGCGATCATCCGCCACGGCAAACTGATTGCACCTACTGGTAACACAGTCATCATGGCTGGAGACTTCCTTTACATTCTGTCCGGGCGAAAAAACAAGCAGAAACTGAAAAAGCTGCTAAAGGAAAAATCACTATATTCGCAAGAAGCACTAGAGCTGAAATAATATAGCTGTTTAAGTCAATTTCATTGGGACTGAACTGCCGAAATAAAATTAAAACCAGTGAGGACGCACCTCACTGGTTTTAATCATTTATATTCTTAATTTCTCTATGAACATATTCTGCATTTCTTTTAATATCAGTTTATATTGATAATTTTCAAGTATGGTTGCCTGCAATGTAGCTCCATTGACCATCGCCCAGAAAATATCGGCATATGTCACGGGATCTAGCTCTTTGTTGAATTCACCTGATGTCTGGCCTTCTTTAATGATTCCTATAAGAATTGAAACAAAGAAATCTTTATATCGTTCAGTCAACACTTCCTTCAACTTCGGATTCCGTGTTGAGTACAATCTAAACTCGTAATGAACAATCGCATGACCCTTGTTCTCTTCATCATTAGGATCGTTATCCAGGTAGGCTTCAATCAAGTAGTTGAGCTTATCCAGCGCTGTCTTTCGCTCAGCTATCGCTTTTATAAATTTATTTCTCGAGTTATTTGTCTGGCCTTCCATCAAGGCAAGATAGATATCATCCTTACTTTTGAAGTAATTATAGATTGCCCCTTTGCTCAGGCCAGAACGAGCGACAATATCATCAACAGTCGATGCTTCAAAACCCTTCTCAGCAAAACAAACATGAGCGCTCTCCAGTATTTCCTGACGCTTCTTTTCCTTATATTCTTCTGAAACAATTGGCGTCATATAAATTACCTCATTCTTTTCCGTTGCATTATAAATTGTATACTTTGCTATACTTTTCTTCCAGATACTGAACCAGATAATCAGCATTCAGTTCTTCTCCGGTGGCTTTTACAATCAGTTCATTAGGTGTATAAAGCATGCCGTACTGATGAATGTTTTCCCTCAGCCAGTCTTGGATCACTGTAAAGTTACCCTTTTCGATACTCTCATAGAAATCCGGTAAATCTTTTTTGATTTTGTTCAGAATTTGGGCCGCATACAGATTCCCAAGAGAATATGACGGGAAGTAGCCGAGCCCTCCGAAAGACCAGTGAATATCCTGGAGTACTCCTTCACTGTCATTGGATGGTGTAATTCCTAGATAGTCATTCATTTTTGCGTTCCAGATTCCTGGAAGATCCTTTGCCTCTATTTCCCCGGCAATCAATGCCTTCTCAATTTCATAGCGAACCATAATATGAAGATTATAGGTGAGCTCATCAGCTTCAACCCGGATAAAAGATGGCTGGACAGCATTCGTGGCTCGATAAAAATCATCCAATTCCACTTTCCCAAGTTGCTCCGGGAAATGTTCCTGCAGCTTCGGATAGAAGTATTTCCAGAATTCCTCACTGCGTCCTACCATATTTTCAAGGAATCGCGACTGAGATTCATGGATTCCAAATGAAGCACCTTCCTGAAGGACTGTATCCTGAAATTCCGGATTGATATTTTGTTCATAAATACCATGACCAGCTTCATGAATTGTTCCAAAAATAGCTGAGCGGACATTATCTTCAATATACCTGGTCGTAATCCTCACATCACGGGTATTTACAGTCTGCGCAAATGGATGGACGGTTTCATCCAGCCTGCCTGCTTCCATATCGAAGCCGATCAGCGGCAAGATATAACGATTGAACTCTTTTTGCTTGTCTACTGGATATGGTTGATCGAATATTTCCACAGAAGGCTTGTAGGTAGACGCTTGAATTCTTCTTAGTAAGTCAGTGCTTGTTTCTCTTAATTTAACAAACAAAGGGTCAAGTTTTTCCACAGTCAAGCCAGGCTCAAATTCGTCCAGGAGCGCATCGTATGGATGCTTTTCATATCCGTAAATTTCAACAGCTTTTCTTTTGAAATCTACGATCTTCTCAAGATATGGAAGGTATTTTTCGAAATCATTATTCTCTCTTGCCTCTTCCCAGGCATCATTTGCCCTTGAGGTTAGCACAGAGAATTCTTTTATCATTTCAGCTGGAATACTCTTTGAACGGTTGTAAAATTTAATGCGCTCACGAATCTTGGCCTTTAGCGCCTCATCAAGGTACTCCTCTGCTTCTGGTGTGGACAGCGTGTCAAGTGCCTCCCCCATTTCCTCAGATACAGTCAGTTTGAACGCTTCTGTTCTAAGTGTCCCATTTGCATTGGCAAAAATGGCACGTCCCTTTTTCGGTGAAATTACTTTTTGGTCCCAGCTCAGCAAACCTAAAATACTATTAAAATGTGTAATCTTCTCATCTAATTCATTGAACTTTTCAAGTGCAGACATGATTGATTGGTTCATTACCTTTTGTTCCATGTCACTTCCCCCTTTTTCCTTAAAAAAAATTAAAAAAGTTTACAGGTGTTTTTACCTGAATGACACCGGATACCGAGCCAAAATAAACTATCCAGTCGGTTTATTATAATTCATATTACATTGTTTTTTCAATTATCACAAAATTATTAAAAAATATTCCTAAAATCTTGTAACCTTTCATAACTTAACTCCGTCAAAGCTTAAAGAAAATTTTTCCAAAGGAGAGCCTATGAAAAAATTTATACAATACCTAATTTTATTATTGACCTCCATCGCGGGTCTTTTATTTTTCATGGTGTTTCCGAGGCTTTTCGCCTTCCGTGAACCTGACAGTGAACACCTTGGTGTAAATCTGTTTTCCTTTTTAAAAGTGCTTGGAGATACTGTCATGCAATTTTTCAAGCCTGCCAGCTGGCAATTTTTCGAAAGCTGGAACACGGAAACAGTTATTGACCGATATACATACTCGCTTGAGGTTATTTTTGCAAGTCTGATGTTTTCAATTGTTATCGGAAGTTTAATCGCTTATTTATTTATGAATTTTCCATACAAACAACGGTCGAGAGTGAAAAATATCCTTAACTTCCTCGAGGGGATACCTGATCTGCTGATTATTTTCATGATACAGATGTTTTTGTTTACTCTATACAGGGAATTCCAAATCCGCCTGGTTACCATGTATGGATTAGCCGGACAGGAACCACTTATTTTTCCAATGATCATAAATTCCCTGCTGCCATCACTTTTTTTTGCCCAATACCTGATAAAAGTAATGGAGGATGAGTTTGAAAAACATTACATTCTCTTAGGCCAGGCAAAGGGGTTATCGAAAATGCAGCTGCTATTTTCCCATTTAACCCGCAATATTGTGCCAGTTGTCTCTATCCATTTTAAGATTATTATCTTTATGGTTTTAACAAACCTGGTGCTCGTTGAACACATGTTTGTCCTTGACGGGTACATAAAGGAGCTAAATAAACTGCTTCAGATGCAAAGCACTTCTCCAGTGACTATTTTCTTTTACGTTGGCGTTCTTATGCTTCCTGTCATTCTTGTAGAGAGATTCGTTTCGTTGATCGGTAAAAAGTTCGGAAGCGTCCGGGGGATGGATTTATGAGAAGGATTTGGGGTGTCTTCTTATCTGCAATCGCTTTGATTGTGTCTATTTTCAAAAAAGGTATAAGGTTTCTTGTCAGGGAGACAAAAGTAAAAAGTTGGTTGCTTGTATTTTTGAAAACTGCTTTCAGGAAGTTTGTGAAATTAATATCTTACATTAATAACCTCAAGCATCGGAATTTCCTTATTGGGTCGACGATACTTATTGCATTGTTCCTGATCAGCTGGAACACAGAACTGATGCCAGAAAGCAATGAGCCGCTGATTTTCGATGATGAAGGAAAATTTGTCGCGGCTCCGCCCGCTCCCCCATCGTTAGTCTTTCCACTTGGGACGGATTTGGGAGCAAGAAGCATGGTTAATCTTGTTCTGGTTGGAGTTAAGTATACTCTCGGCGCTATATTAGGAATCATGCTTGCCCGCCTTTTGGTTGGTACATTACTTGCGCTTTTAACGAAATTACTGTATCCGGGTTTTAAACGGTATTTCAGTGCGTTCTTTTGGCCATTCAGATATATTCCTCAATTGCTTGCCGCGATTATTTTAATGCTTCCTGTGGCATCAATACCGACAGGAATATCAGCAATAGTCATACTGGAATATCAATTGGTTATCATGCTGCTGGTCGGCCTTCCCGGTGTCTATTACTACATCCTCGATATGATGGATGAAATTGAGAAACAGCCTTATGTGCTAAGTTCAAAATTGATGGGTGGCAGCAAGTTCCATACCTTAAAAAAGCATGTATGGCCCAATATCAAATCTCATTTGCTTTTATTGGCTACACAGCAAATCCTATCAATCTTACAGCTATTGACGTTCCTTGGGATTTTTTCATTGTATTTAGGCGGCCCGCACCCTACGCCTTTGACTGATACACCACGGCTGATATACAGATCGATCACCAACGAACTAGCGGGAATGGCCGGCCAAAACTTCTGGCTGATCAGAAGAGCCCCATGGATGGCCTACAGTCCGATCCTGATCATTGCTTTTATTGCGATCATCGTAAATTGGATGAAAAAAGGGGTCGAGGATCATATCGCCGGAATTGTGCCTGTTAAACAAGGGGCTAGTACGTCTGCCGCTAGAGAAGATAGCATCCTCAGTAGAAAGTTTGTTATCGTTGGCGTGCAAGAGCAGCCTGAGGCGGAGTATGAAAAGAAGATATATATTAGTGACATAATTCACGAAAAACTCAGGGATTTCCGCGGGTATTTGAGCCGTTTTAAGGTGTACAGGATTATTGATAAGAGTGCGTTAAGAGTTGGCGAATATATCTCAGAATATCCTAAGCCTATATTTACTTCATTATTGACGGTCTCATTCGTCTTATGGGCTGGTGTATTATCGTATGCAGAGTTTTTCGGAAACGAAGAAGCCAAGAAAGAGGAAACTAGTGTAGGTGCTTCAACAGAACCAAAAGAAGATAAAGACTTATTTAGTTACAGTTATACCAATAAGGAGCATGAGCCTGTCCAATATAAGGCTGACCTGACTTATCAGGATGGTGAGGCAACATTGCAGGGTACACTGCATGTCTCCACTACGAATACTACCGGTGCACCCCAGGATAAGATTTATTTTCACCTGTACCCTAACCAGTTTAAAGAACCGATTGATGGCCCGGATTGGGAATTTGTTCGAGGGCCATCACCTACACCTGGCTGGATCGATATTGAAAACATCAAAGTGAATAATCAGGAAGCTGATTTTAAAGTTGAAGGCACTATTTTAGAAATTCAAATGGATGAGTGGAAAGACAAGGCAACTGCCGAGCTTGACCTTCAATTCAATTTCCAGCTCCCAGTGAATTACAGTAATTCAAGCTATGATTATGCAGCAGTCTGGCTCGGAAACTTCCTGCCAAAACAGGCTGTATATGATAAAAACGGCTGGAACCTGGATCCCTATTCACCAATCGGTCAACCTTTTTATAGTGAAACAGCTGACTATGATGTAACGATAAACGCTGCTGCAAAATACGAGATTCTTTCGAATGCAGAGGAAGCGAAGGCTAAAATTGAAAAGGCCGGAGAAAATCAGAAATATCACGTCAACGTAGAGAATGTCCGTGACTTTTCTGTCGTTCTATTGGATAAACAATATTATCAAGCAGAAAGATTCATGACTCGTAATGAAACACTGGTGAATGTGTGGTATCGGCCTTCCATTGACAAGCAGCAGACCGCTAACAGAAATGCAATGGGTGCCGGTCAATCGATTGATTACTTCGAGGAGTTTTACGGTACAACATTACCTTATAAAGAACTGGATATAATACGAACCGGGGAAAGCAATCCGCAAATGGCTTACCAGGGAATGATCTTCACAGCCGGATATAATTTTTCAGATAATAGCTTCACTTCCCTAGCCATGACAGACGGCGTGATTCGCCAATGGCTGTCAGGCATGGTCGGAAGCCAGGGATATAAAGAACCATGGGTAAACGAAAGTCTCGTGAGCTATTCCTTGAAAACTTATATGGGAGAAAAAGGCTACTTGATTAGTCAAACTGCAGAAGAGCAATTAAAGCAGCAAGACGAAATTGCAAGAATTCAAAAAGAAGGCCAATATTTAAGCAGCCCTCTAAGCGACTTCAAAAATATTAATGATTACTCAGTGCTGATGGGTATTCACGGATACAATATGTATGCTGAGTTGGACTATTTAGTAAAGGCCGGAAAAGTAAACAAAGCTTTGAAGACCTATGTCAGCGAGTACACTAATAAAAATGCATCCGGACATGATGTAATTGAACTTTTTGAAAAAGCAGGTCATCCCCAGGCAAAAGGATATTTCAAGGGATGGCTAAAGCCTGAGGTAAAAGAATAGTTTGGGAGTTCGCCTGAGCTTTGATCGTGATGAGCTCAGGCGGTTTTTATTGCCAAAGAAACGATCCTAAAGGTTAATTTGCGTTGAAACTACAAACATCTCATGCATATTTTGATTGAAACTTGTTCTAATATCGGGTACTTCGGACAGCTTTTGCTTGTTCAGACTGTAACCTGTCCGAACACTGGGCTACTTCGGACTGCTTTTGCTTGTTCAGACTGAATCCTGTCCGAACACAGGACTACTTCGGACAGCTTTTACTTGTTCCAACTGTAACCTGTCCGAACATGGCGATACTTCGGACAGCTTTTACTTGTTCCAACTGTAACCTGTCCGAACATGGCGATACTTCGAACAGCTTTTGCTTGTTGAGACCGAAACCTGTCCGAATATGGGATTACTTCGGACAGCTTTTGCTTGTTCCAACTGTAACCTGTCCGAACATGGCGATACTTCGGACAGCTTTTCCTTGTTCAGACCGAAACCTGTCCGAACATGGGCCTACTTCGGACAGCTTTTGCTTGTTCAGCCTGAATCCTGTCCGAACACGGGGATACTTCGGACAGCTTTTGCTTGTTCCAACTGTAACCTGTCCGAACACGGGGATACTTCGGACAGCTTTTGCTTGTTCCAACTGTAACCTGTCCGAACAAGGGGATACTTCGGACAGCTTTTGCTTGTTCAGACTGTAACCTGTCCGAACATGGCGATACTTCGGACAGACTTCACCTTGTTCAAACTGAATCCTGTCCGAACATGGCGATACTTCGGACAGCTTTTCCATATTCAGCCTGAATCCTGTCTGAACATGGGGGATACTTCGTACTGCTTTTGCTTGTTCAGACTGTAACCTGTCCGAACATTTTTAAACTATTCATAAAAAGTATCACAAGTCCTACCAGTCGATAAAAAGTTTTTCTTTAAAACTCTAGTTATTGTCTTCCTGCTAATTTTAGCTTGGCACCATTCATGGATAACCTGCGCAGTAATTTTAATTTCAGGAAAAAGCACTTTTAATTCCTGGATATATTTTAGAACGGCTTGATCAATCCTTTCCTTTTCACCACATTTACAACAGACTAGATCATAGTTTTTGATCAAAGTATTAAATGACCCACAAGCCCTGCAGTGCATACCTTTTTCCAATTGGTCATAATCATATTCAGGCAGAGTGGTAAATGGATTTTTTTCGTGGTGCAAGGAAAGCAGTTTTTGGGCGAGTAGTTTATGCTTCTCGTCCAACTTGGAAGGTGTTTCGTTAAGTTCTTTTAGAAAGCGATTGATTTGGGTTGGTAAAATGATCGGCTGGTCCATCGGGGCTTGATAAAGGGTAAATTCCGGGTTGTTAAAAACGACTGAAGCCTGGACGAGGTAATTTATTTTGAGGTATTGAAGCAGTTGGCGAAAGAGCGTCTCGCTTCTTTTTAATTGTAAGACTGGGTTTTTGAACTCTCGGCTGCTCTTCACGGAGTACAATTGGTCTGATTCCAGGTAATAATCACCTTCGTGATATTTCACATCCAATAGATGAATCAATCTCTCAGAGATTACTACCTTATCAATTTGGAAAAATGAATTATTCACCTGGAGCAGCAGGTCATCTATTACATACCTTTCTTCAGAGAGGTTTTCAGTCAGGCGGTCAAATGCAATCTCTCCTCTATACCCCTTTTCCAAATTCGACAGATGAAACTTATCCTTTGCTGCCAACTCCATTCGTGTGTTCAGACAGCGCAGCCCTACTAATTCCTCTGATTCAGTTCTTTTTTTAAGTAACATAGTCCACTTCCTTTCTTTAAGCTTATTCTAATTCAAATGGCATCCTATATTTGTGAATTTTTCGTTAACTTTTTTCTGCTAGCTTTATTCTTCTAGATTTCAAGTCTAATATACGTTAAATTTCTATGTAAAATGAATTATTCACTCTTTAACTCCTACAATCATAATTCCATATAATGTTGCCCCCTGAATGTAAATGCAAAAAACCCGCCTGGAGTCAAAGTCCAAGACGGGTTTCCCTTCTATTCTTCCTGCTTCGGAGTACTTTCAACTTTGCTTTCGGTCTTGTTCTCACGTATTTCTCCTGCCAAAGCATCAATGCTGTGTCTTACATTGGCTTTGCCTGAGAAATTCTCGATTAACTCTTTTACATCAATACCGGATGATGCTTTTAGTGATTCCTGAAGCGTCGACATCAGATTAGTCGCATAGCCGGTTACCTTGTTTGCTCCGCCATTAGCGTCGCTGCCGCCGGTGTCGACAACGGTAATCTTATCGATGTTTCCAAGTGGTGCAGCAACTTGCTTCGCGTATTCAGGAAGCATTTTCAAGATCATATCGAGGATAGCGGCCTGGCCGAATTGTTCGAATGCTTCTGCGATCTTTTCCTTCGCTTCTGCTTCTGCAAGACCTTTCAGGCGGATGATTTCTGCTTCTGATTCACCCTTCGCCCTTTCAGCTTCCGCTTTTGCAAGACCATCCATACGGACTTTTTCTGCTTCGGCACGTGCCATTGCTTCAATGCGATATTTATTTGCATCAGCTTCGGCAATTTGCTTGGCTTTGTCAGCAGCTGCTGATTGCTCAACAGAGTAGCGGTCTGCATCAGCCTTTTTCTTGACTTCAGAATCATATTGGCGTTCGCGGCGCAGGATTTCTTTTTCCTCGAGCTCGATTTGCTTTTGGCGCTCAATGATCTTAACCTGCATTTCCTGTTCTGTTACTTCCTGCTGAGCACGTGCATTTTCCAGATCGTATGCCTGGTCGGCACGAGCCTTGGCAATGTCCTGCTCACGGCGGAATTCAGCCATTTTTAGACCATTGATTTTTTCTGCTTCGGCGATTTCAGTCGCGCGTTCAAATTCAGCCTTCTTCGCTTCTTTATCTGCTTCCGCTTTTTTGATGCGTGTTTCTTTTTCCGCGTCAGCAGTTGCAATATCAGCATCTCGTTTTACTTGGGCAATACGAGGTTTACCAAGGGAATCCAGGTACCCGTTTTTATCACGGACATCCTTGATTGTGAATGACACAATGACAAGTCCCATTTTTGCCAGGTCCTGTGAAGCAACACGCTGAACTTCCTGCGAGAACTTATCACGGTTCTTATAGATTTCTTCTACAGTCATCGATCCTAAAATCGAACGAAGATGCCCTTCTAGTACTTCCTTCGCTTCATTCTCGCGGTCTTCTTTTGATTTTCCCAGGAATTGCTCAGCAGCAGTGGCAATTTCACTGATGGATCCCCCGATTTTAATAATCGCCGTTCCATCTGCCATGACCGGAACACCCTGTTCTGTGTAAACTTCAGGTGTAGTGACTTCAAGCTTACTTGATAGCAGGCTGAGCGGGCGGGATTGCTGGAATACCGGGAAGATGAACGTGCCGCCTCCACGAATAATTTTTATCCTGTTGCTCGACTCATCCGTATGAACATTGCGGCTTCCCAAAAAGCTGCCCGTTACAATCAGTGCTTCATCCGGACCAGCCGTTTTATACTTGGTGATGAATACGGCTATCATAGCGATGACAAGGAAAACAACAAAACCAATAACAATAAACATAAGATCCATACCTTTTCCCCCTAAATATAAGTCTCTAATTCTTCGTACAACTTGACTTGCAACACTCCATTTTCAATATCGATGATCAGTACTTTTTTTCCATAAGGTATTTCTGTTTTTGTAAAACTGACTGCTGGTTTGGAGATGCGTCCGCTGATATTCTCAATCATGACTTCACCATAGCCATCGACCGGAATACCAGTGATGACGGTTCCAATCCTCCCTCTTAAGTCACTCTCTTTATACACAAGGGATTCCTCGGCATTGGATAGCGGAATCAGCACAAATACATTCAGTAATGTTACTAGAATAAGAGCAATAATCGCTGAAGCAGCAGCAATCAAAACACTGTGCAGCTTTGTGAAAACTTCACCTAAATACCCGCCTGCTGTAAAAATCGCAATAAAAGAAAAAATTAACGTTGGATTTACGAAAGGAATTCCTTCTGTCAATCCCTCAAGGGCGTCACCGAAAAACAAGTAAATAATCGTGACCGCACCAGAAATGACCAACCCGTAAAAATAAATTGTTTCTAATGGCATGCCAAACAGCTCCATTTTTACTCACCCCTTGCTAAAATCGAAACAAGCACCCTCCCTTATTCCATTTATTTCTTGATATGTAATACGATTGTCATGATATTTGGTTTCAAAATTTTTTGGAAAATATGTAGAAATTTAGCTGTAAATACTTATTCCGCAAAAAATCCTTGTATTTACCACGGATTCTTACAGTTATTCTATTTGGCTAATTGTTCCTTTTCCTTGCTATAAATCTTCTTAATCATCCTGATTTGTCCACGATGATTTACTTCATCCTCCAGGACATGGAACCATTTAAAATAGTTGTTTCCCGGCTCGTTCCACCACCAGTTCGTCTGCTCAAACAACCATTGATCAGATAGTGTCCGGAATTTACAAAATGTATCTTCCCGTGCTGCCTGGAGGTCGGCAAGGTAATGTTCCAGAGGAAACCCTTTGAATGCCGCCCTTCCTTTTTCACCAAGTTCAAGACCCGCTGCCAGGGTTTCTTCCTCTTCCGCAGTTGGATTCCTTTTTTCGAAGGTAATAATTTGATAGATTCGTTCCACAGCAGCCATATGCCCAAGAAGCATACCAATTGAGTTCGCTTCATCATGGACTAGGAAATCAAGTTCCTCAATTGTGAGTCCGTCCACTGCTTCCAGGGTTGTGGACCGTGCGTAATTCATCATTGACACCAAATGACCGAAAGTTGGACTGAACCCTTCTTTCTGATCGACCAGAAATAACGTAGATCTGTCTATTCCCATATTTCCCCTCATTTCTTATATTTCATGATTTAATAATATTCGACTTTTTCCACAATTATCCTTCATATTTTTCCATTTGGAACGGGATGTTCAACATAGAACATCCGGACCGTCCTGCCTGCCGGGGAAATGGAGCAATTAGATTTCGATAAGAATGCAAAAGAGGCTGGGACATAACTAGCCAAAACTAATAAAAAAGGGGTTCGATCATCATTTCGATGATCGAACCCCTTTTTCTCTCATTACTCTATTATATTTTCGTATTAAGTTGCGTTCCTGGCAGTCAACTTTCTCAAGTTGACCGCCATGAGCGCGAACCCTATTTCGTTTTGCACGCGCTCCTTGCCCCTGACAGATAATCTTGTGAAACCCAAATTAGCCTTCAGGAATCCAAAAACTGGTTCTACGTCGATTTTACGCCGGCCGTAGATTTCACCCGTTTTCTCTTCTGAAAGCTGTTTTCTAATCTTCTCTTTTTGTTGTTCCCATTTTTCATTTAGTAAGAGTTTCCGGTGATTTCCTTCTTTGGCTTTAGTGCACTCAGAACGGAAAGGACAACCGGTACAGCTTTCGCACTCATACACCTTAAACTCCCGTGAAAAACCGTTTCGGTCCGTCTTGTTAGATAGGTAGCGGAATGTGAGTTGTTGACCATTTGGGCAAGTAAACGAATCGGTTTCTTCGTCGTACGTCCAATTGGCCGTATTGAATTCATTCTTTTGAGCGCTTTTCTTTTTTTCCTTGCGGTACATGTTGTAGGTGATCAGTGGTGTAGATGTTCGGTTTTCAAAGACATCTTCATAATTCTCTTCACTTCCATAACCAGCGTCAGCCACTATATATTTTGGGAGTTTAAAGAAGTGCTTTTCGATTGTATTCAGGAATGGAATGAACGTCCGTGTATCGGTCGGATTCGGGAAAACATCATAGGCAAGTGCGTACTGCCCCTCGGTGGCAATTTGTAGATTGTAGCCAGCTTTTAATTGTCCATTCTTCATGTAATCGTCTTTCATCCTCATAAAGGTGGCGTCGCGATCTGTCTTAGAATAACTATTACGCATCCCGAAAGTGGCCATGTCCTGTTCATACTTTTGTTTACGCCCAACAAAATCCTTAAACTTTTTGAGGATTTGCTTCGGTATTTTACGAGCTGAGCGAAGCTTCTTCCGTTCATTCACATCCTGGCTCTCTTCAATTTGTTGAGTAATTCCCTCAACGGATTTTTCCAGTTTCCCCAAGACGTTGGCCAGATCTTCTGTAGAAAGTACTTCCGGACTTTCCCGTTCTATTTCCGGTATAATTTCCTTTTCAACTAACTCATCATATAATTGATTCGACTTCTCGATGAGATCAGTGCTATATTTCTCCACTGATTTCCGCCAAACGAACGTGAATTTATTGGCATTGGCTTCAAGTTTGGTGCCATCAATGAATATCGCTTCATCATCAATATATTTTTCCTTAACGAGGTGGCAGCGAAATTGAACAAAGCATTCACGAAGAAGTGCCTTTACTTCAGGGTAGACACGAAAACGGTTAATTGTGCGGTAGCTCGGTTCATGACCTTGGGCAAGCCACATCATCCGAACACTGTCGCCGAGGAGAGCTTCAATTTTCCTTCCTGAGAAAACGGACTGGGTATAAGCACATAGAATAATCTTCATCATCATACGTGGATGATAAGCAGGGCAGCCAGAGCTTCGTATGAACGAGGCGAAGGCTTGGTGTGGAATTTGCTCGACGAGGTCGTGCACTGCGAAGGAAATATCATTTTTTTGAAGTTTGATTTCTAAGTCCAGGGGCAAAATCACTTGATTCATGTTATAATCTTTAAACATAAGGACACCTCCGATGGTTATTGTGTGGTAACTCTAATTTTATCAGAGGTTGTCCTTATTTTTCTTTAACAAAATGAAAAAAGTAAAAATATAAAGAAGGCCCCCACGAACAGTCCTGTTCGTGGGGGCCTTCTTATTTTAGTTTACTGGGTTTTGTCCCAGCCTCTTTTAATACATTAGCTTTCCAAATCAGCTGGATTAGCCTCTTCATGGTCTTGCGGGGCGATTAATTCATTATAAAAAGTAGCATTGGCTGTACTGATATACGGAGTCAACCATAAGAAACCAATCCCTAGAGTAAAGATCGCAATGAATACCCACCCTATAAAACTAAGATTCATCAGGAAATATTTCCACTTATAGCCCTTCATCCTGATTTTACTTTCTGTAATCGCTTCTAGTGCAGAGAGCTGTGGGTTATCCCTCAAAATGAAAAACACTTGTGAGTAGGAAATTCCCTTGATAATCCCTGGTATAATCAGTAGCAATGACCATAGAATCGTTAAGAACCCAACAAGGATAGATGTACCGATAACTTTCAGTGACAGCTCCCATTCTTTATATACAGCAAAGACATCGGAGATTTTCGGGTCATTCCATCTGGCAATAACAAGGTAGAACCAGTAGCTGGCAACAGTCATTGGGATGAACAAAAACGAGATTAAAAGATTAACCAGGTCAGCAATCAATGGAGTTTCAGTCTGATTAAACCACTCAGAAAACCCACCGCTTAAAGGCACTTCTACAATCGTCGGCACTATAGTCGTAATCAGAAAGATTATAAAGGTAAGGGCTACACTTATGCCCCACTTTCCTTTCAACGTCGCAAGAGCTTTCTTTTTGATTTGTGAAATAGATATATTCATTCAATTTCCTCCTAAAAAACTAAAATAAAGATACACACCAATTATATTTTTAAAAAACGAACAAATTCATAGAATATTTACGAGACCTCACTTGATTGTTTCTTTAGAGTATGAACCCAATCAACTATCTCTACAGCATTAAGCGGCATTGAATAGTAGTAACCTTGAATGATTGGATTATCAAAGTTTTCGGACAGGAAATTCATCTGGTCTTCGGTTTCCACGCCCTCAATCACCACTTTTAGTTTCAATGAATGTCCCAGACTAATGATTGCTTTCATAATTGCTGAATCCTTCTCTGATTGTGGAACATCGTCAACAAAGGACTTATCAATTTTCAACGTAGAAATCGGCAGCCGCTATAAATAGGATAACGAAGATACACCCGTTCCAAAGTCATCGAGTGCAACAGTGAAACCAAATTCTTTGAAAATACTTACTGCCCTGATTGCAGTTTCTATTTGATCGATTACGCTCGTCTCTGTAATTTCGAGTTCCAGATACTTGCTTTCGATTTCATATTTCGCAGTACATTGTTTCAACGTTTCCATCAATTGCGGCGATGTAAAATAGGAACCTGGAATATTAATCGCTACTTTGAAAGCTTCGTTTCCTCCATTCATCCAAAACATAATCTGCCTGCACACATGGTTGATGAGCCAATCCGTTACCTCATGCATCTTGCCGTTTTCTTCGAGAACCGGGATAAAAATACCAGGCGAAATAATACCATGCACAGGATGCTTCCAGCGCAGCAACGCTTCAACACCAAAGATCATTTTCATATTTGAACATACTTTTGGCTGATAGAGAACATAAAGTTCATCATCATCCATTGCCCTGTCAATGTCATGGATGAGATTCCGTTCAAATGCGAAAGTATGGATCTTAGGATCATATTCAATTACTTCATGATTGTAAGCAATGTTAGACTGCTGGAGCACTGCCATCGTATTGGAAAATAAATCAGATTGTTCATTCTCCTCTGAGCAAGATACGGCACAAACCATATTAATGACTAATTTCTTATCTTTGATGACTAAAGGTTTTTTCAAAATCACGGTGATTCTTTCCAGGGAGGTTTTCAATTTTTCATAATCTCGTCCATCCTCTGATATTAAGGCAAATCGATTCCCTTCTATCCTGTAAATCACTCCGAATGAGGGTTTTAGGCTGATAAGGATCTCACTAACTGACTTAATGACTTCATCACCAAATTCGTAACCATATCGGCTATTCCATTTTTCCAGTCCATGTAAATGGATCACCGCCATGCTGGCTGCTGAAGAGGAATTGATTACTTTTTCGAATTGCCGTCTGTTCGGCAATCCTGTCAAGGCATCGAAATGATTCAAACGGAAATCAACATACCGGTCAAGCAGGCTGGATAGTCCGGAAAATACCAATATTACTCCTATTCCAACCGTCACAGCAATGATTAGCATGTGCAAATTCATATGATGTCCATGTTGAGTTGCAGGAAGTACGGTTCCCTCTGTATAAAAAACAACCGCCTCCATACCTGTATAATGCATACTTGATATGGCGATCCCCATCAGTATGGAGGTAATCAACTTGACATAAAAATTCCCCATAAATTTTTGCATGCTGGTAAATATATACAAGGCAGCATAGGATACAATAATAGCTATCAGAACGGAAAAAACAAAAATGGCAGGCCGATAAGAAAATTCAATATCCATTTCCATTGCCGACATCCCGATATAATGCATCGAAGCAATTCCGATACCCATGATCATGCCAGCGAGTATTTGTGGCCAACGAGTTACATTGATACGATTGGAAATATAAAACGCCAGGTATGAGGCCATGACTGCAGGAAAAACGGATAATATCGTTTTTGAAACGTTAAACTGCATTGATACCGGAAGTCTAAAAGCACTCATCCCGATGAAATGCATTGCCCAAATCCCAAGCCCCATCGCAATGGATGCAAGGGTCAGCCAAAAATTCCGGCTGAAAAATCCATTCTTGCTGATTCTTTCATTCATTGAAAGGGCAGAAAAAGAAGCAAGGAAGGCTATTACCACCGAAAGAAAGACAATTGGCAGTGAATATTCTCCTTGTAAAATAGCAATATTGTCTGATTCGGGACTAAAAAACATGTTTGGCTAACATCCTTTATTTGATTTTCATGGTGTTTATGGTAATTATATCGGCTAGAGTTCTTTATTTTGAATATAGACATACAGTTAATTTACTTTGGAGTGACGATAAACCGTGGAAAGCTCTCTTGCCAACTTTTTCGCAAAAAAAAAAACGCTGCAGGCAGCAGCGCACTAAATCTTAATTTATTTAACATGGGTTTGCAAAGTTATTTGCGTTCCTCATCTTTATTTGCAGCTTTCTCTAATCTCCTGAATCGCCTTAAATCTGCAGACCTTATTGGCAGTGGCTCTTTTTTCAGAAGCTTAAGAATCGCGAACATTAACAGCAGAAGCAACACTGTAAACGGTAATGCAGCAATCAATGAAGCAGTCTGTAAGGCTTCGAGCCCACCTGCATATAACAAAACTGCAGAGATGGCTGCCATTAGCGAGCCCCAAACAATTTTTGCAAATCTTGGCGGGTTCAAACTTCCGGAAGTGGTCATACTTGCCAGAATATAAGTTGCTGAATCTGCTGATGTTACCAGGAAAGTGAAAATTAATATAATAGATAAAATCGAAAGAATAGTTGACATCGGCAGCACTTCAAAAGTCTTGAATAAAGCAGATGTTAAATCTGCGTTCACTGCCGCAGCAATGCCTGTGTCGTAATTCAAGTCATTCCATAATGCTGTACCGCCGAATGCAGCGATCCAGAGACAGGCAATTACAGGCGGGATGACCATGACGCCAAAAATATATTCCCTGATGGTCCTGCCCTTTGAAACCCTGGCAACGAACGCTCCAACAAATGGAGACCACGCTATCGCCCATGCCCAATAAAAGATTGTCCAATCTCTTGTCCAGGTCCCTTCCTGGTATGGCTGCAGCCTTAGGCTGTATTGAATGAAGTTGGCAAAATAATCCCCAATCGCAAGTGTGAAACTTTCCATGATAAAGACTGTTGGTCCCGCAATCAATACAAATAACAGCAGCACAATCGCGATTCCAAGATTCAAGTTACTCAGCATCGCGATCCCTTTTTCAAGTCCAGTAGAAGATGAAATCATATAGGCAATGAATATCACTAAAATAATGATCATTTGTATACCGATTGAGTTTCCAGTATCAAAAACAGCGTTGAGCCCGCCATTCATTTGCAGGACACCTAGTCCGACGGATGTGGCGATCCCCATGACAGTTGCGACAACAGCAAGTGTATCAATTGTGTTTTTCACTGCTGGTTTTGTACCTGTAATCGGTTCAAGTGCTGTAGAAACCAAACCATTTTTTTGTTTACGGAATTGAAGGAATCCGATTACTAAGCCAACTATCGCAAAAACAGACCATTGACTCACACCCCAGTGAAAAAAGGAGTATCCCATTGCAACTCTAGCAGCACTTCTTGATTCCCCTTGAATATCAGCGAATGGTGTGTTGAAAAAGTGGCTCATTGGTTCAGCGATTCCCCAGAATACAAGTCCAGCACCAAAGCCAGCTGAAAAGAGCATTCCAATCCAGGTAAAAAAGGAAAACTCAGGTCGTTCTGCTTCTCCGCCAAGTCTGATGGCGCCATATTTACTGACAGCCAGTCCTATTAAGAAAAGCACAATAATAAATACTGCAAGCAAGTAGAACCAGCCAAAATTAACTGTTGTAAAACCAAATAATTCTCCAGCCACCGCACCAAACTTCTTTGGCATAATAGCTCCAACTACGACGAACAACAAAATCACCGCAGCTGACACAGAAAAAACAAAGTTTGTTAAAATATTCTTGATCATGTCAGCCTCCAAAAAATATGCATTTTTCATTATGTATAAAAATCCCTCTAACCTTTTTCTATGGGAATATAATGATGGGAAAATATAGGTATCCTGCCATGTAATTATTCTGCAATCTTTTCCCCTCTATTATCCATGCTGAAACATTTTTTACATCCCATTTCCATCTAAATAACTCCAGGTCTTAATAAAGCCAAAAAAGGGACGCTTAGAGAACCTAAGCGTCCATCCATTGTAAAAAGCGCAAGCTCCTCGTTCAGCCCCGATAAGCGTTGCCCGACTAGAACGCCACGTCCTGTGGCTGTCGGGTTTGCACTTCCTGTGCCTTAGAGGGCCTGACAGTGAAGTCGCTCTTTGACTTCCATTGGCAGGCCCGAAATCGAAAAGTATAGCCGACTGCCCAGAAACGCAGAAACTGGAGACTCCGACAAAGAAGCGCTTTTTGCTTCTGCCGGCGGAGTTGAAGTTTCGGAGTTTCTAGGAGGCGACACTAGACAATTCGAAAAGCGGAGGCGACTGTCCAACTCCGACAAGCGCTGGAGGGCCTGAC
>NZ_JAGGQU010000067.1 GCF_018613155.1 Bacillus sp. ISL-55
GCGCTGGAGAGCCGCCCAATGAAGTCGTTCTTTGACTTCAATGGGCGGATCGAAGCGACTCGAGGGGCTAGGCGCTGGAGCTAGATTAAGAAAACTACATGCAGTTATCCACACCTAAATAATTTTATAATTTCCTGGTTAACAATCAAAAAAGCGGAAGCAGCCATGATTGCTGCTTCCGCTTTTCATTATGTCTATTTTCGCTCCAGGTTATGCCTTATAAATCGCATAGCCTATATAATAGCCCAGGATCATGATGCTCGCGATGCTTAAGGTTACTGCGAACTCTGCCATCTTGACAACCTCCTGAATTTTTATGTGGTTATTATTAAATTACCACAGTAAGCCTAACGGCAACGGGTGGGTTTCGTAACATTCTGTGACAGAAATAGGATTTGAAGTGACGTTTCGCATAGGACTCTTCCGTTCCTGGCGCTCTTTACGTTTTATATTCTAAGATGTTTCACAGAGTCATTTATCTAGCTACATATGGTTTAAATGACGCAAATAATCAGGAAAAGCAATTGGGAATTGATGATTGAAAGCTGAAAGTACCTTTATTGTACGCAAAAAGAGGAGTCATCCAGTAAAAAGGATAATCATTGCACCGTGAAAGATAATCATTGCACCGTGAAAGATAATCATTGCACCGGTAAAGGCAACAATTGCACCATCACTGCCGATGATTGCACCGTAAAAGGGAATAATTGCACCAACATAAGCTATAATTGCACTTTCGTCCATAAATTGGTAATATACACTAAAAAGAAATCCGCACCCATCATATTGGGTGCGGATTCCTTTAACCTGCCTTAACTTTGTTGCCCAGCTGCAGCTGGTACATTTGAAAATATTTACCTTTAAGTTCCATCAGCTGATCATGGTTCCCTTTCTCAACAATCCGACCGCGATCCAATACAAGGATCTGGTCAGCATTGCGTATGGTCGACAATCTGTGGGCAATGATGAAGGTCGTCCTGCCTTCCTTGAGGACATCCATCGCTTCCTGAATAATCGCTTCTGTCTCGGTATCAATGCTCGATGTTGCTTCATCAAGAATCAGGATGGCCGGATCGAAGGCCAAGGCTCTGGCAAAAGAAACCAGCTGTCGCTGCCCGCTTGATAGCGTACTGCCCTTTTCAATCACCGGCTCATCATACCCTTTTTCAAGATTTTTCAGGACGGTGTCTGCCCCAACGCTGGTCAGCGCTTTCTCAACCCTATCCCTGCTGATGTCAGGGTGATCGAGGCTGACGTTGGAGGCTATTGTGCCGGTAAAAAGGAACGGATCCTGCAGGACAATCCCCATATGCTTCCGCAGCGTCTGTCTCGGCATTTCGGTAATATCCATTCCATCGATCAGAATCTTTCCTTCCTGAGGATCGTAAAACCTGAATAACAGGTTCATAATCGAGCTTTTTCCTGATCCCGTGTGGCCAACGAGTGCGACTGTTTCACCCTGTTTCGCTTCAAAGCAAAGATCCTTAAGCACATATTCACTTTCTTTATAGCCGAAGGATACATGGTCGAAAATCACATTGCCTTTGTAGCGGGAAATCTCTTTCTCGCTTACGTCGATTCCTTCCTCATCCATAAGATTGAACACCCGCTCTCCGGCAACCAGAGCCTGCTCAAGGTTAGCCAGCTGGTTGACGATTCCCTGGACAGGATTGAACAGACGGTTAATGTAATCAACGAACGCGTAGAGCATACCGAGTGAAATGGCGGAAGATGGCTCAAGGGCCTCGCCGCCGAAATACCAGATAAACGCCACGAAGACGATATTTCTTAACACCCCTACAAGATTATGGGAGGTAGAGGAATTCAAACTCAACAATTTATTTTGATAAGTGAAATGCTCTTTGTTCAACGTCTCGAATTCCTTCTGTGTTTCTTTTTCACGGCTGAAAGCCTGGATGATACTCATGCCCTGTATGGATTCATTGATCATGCCATTAATATCACTTACGCGGGAGCGGATGACATGATTGTATTTTGATGCGTACTTGCGGTAAAGTTTTGCCCAAATATAAAGGATTGGCAATAGCAGTAAACAAATCGCTGCAAGGTTCGCATTCAGGATGAACAAGGCAATATAGATGCCGGTAATATAAATGAAACTTGTAAAGAAAGTAGACAGGACCGTAACGTACAATTCGCGTATCGCCTCTGTATCATTCGTGATCCTCGCTACGACCTTCCCGGCAGGAAGATTGTCAAAATACTGAATTGGCAGCCGCTGAATCTGTCTGAAGACATCTTCCCGGAGCTTCTGGATAATCCGGTTCGCTGACTTTTGCAAATAAAATCTTTGGCCATATTGGAAAATGGACGCAATGATCAGCAAGCCGAAATAAAACGAAAGCAGCTTAATAATATTCGGGATTTCTGGTTTATAAAAATTCATCAGCTCATCGCCGGATAGAGCTTCTGCTTCATATTGCGCAGCCTTTGACCCCTTGCTGATTGTTAATACCCCATCCTCATAGCTGCGGCTTCCATCGAATTCGACATCAGCCTCAACAAATACAAAATTTCTGCCGACCTGTAAAATCCGCGCAGAATCTGCGTTTCCGGCGTCGCCATCCTTTGTGTAAAAGCTGCCATTATATTCAACTGCACCATCGCCAGCTTCTGTCTTGTGCCATACCGACTCGATTCCTAAAATGTGGTTATCAATCATGCGCTTGGCGATGAATGGTCCTGCCAGGTCTGCAACAACGGCGACAGTTAGCATCGCCAGGGCAATCAGGATTATTTTCTTATAATTTAACGCATATCTGAACAGTCTTTTTCCTGTACTCATACGGAGTGCACCTCCTCTTCGACGGCTGCGGCTTGCTGCTTGATATATTGCTCGTAATACCAGCCCTGAGCATCTATCAATTGATCATGCGTGCCTTCCTCAATTATTTTTCCATCCTCCAGCACGACAATATGATCAGCATGCTCAACCGCAGACATTCTGTGAGTTGTTATGATGGTTGTTTTCGCATTCCGCTCTCTGCGGATGTTTTCAATGATTTTCTTTTCCGTTTTTGCATCGACTGCAGAAAGTGAATCATCAAGAATAAGGATTTCCGGATCCTTGATCAAAGCACGTGCAATCGAAATACGCTGCTTCTGGCCGCCGGAAAGTGCGACCCCTTTTTCACCGACAAGTGTCTCCAGACCTTCCGGAAGCATCTCCAGGTCTTTCCGGAAAGCGGCCAAATCGATGATATCCTGCAAATCTTTTTCAGAAGCCATCGGGTTTCCGAACAGAATATTTTCCTTAACCGAACGAGAGAAAAGAATGTTTTCCTGCGGAACATAACCCATCCAGCCCCGAGTCTGCCTCAGGCTGTGCTCCTGGATCGGCACTCCTGATACAACGAGGTTCCCGCTGCCTTCCGGATACTCCCTCAGCAGCTGTTTGATCAGCGTTGTCTTGCCGCTTCCCGTCTTCCCGACTATCCCCAGCGTTTCACCACGGTTCAAATGGAGCTTGATATTATCAAGATTGTTCACATTGGATGACGGATATTTGAATGTAAACTCAGACATCTGTAAATACTCCGGATCATTGCCCTCCACTGGTTTCACTGGATCTGCAACATCCTCTTTGTATGATAAAGTCTCATTCAGGCGGTCAAGCGACGCATTGCCTCGCTGCATGACATTGATCAGTTCCCCGATTGCGAACATCGGCCAGATCAGCATGCCAAGGTATACATTGAAGCTGACCAGTTCTCCCAGCGTCAGCTTTTGCTGAAAAACCAGAAATGCTCCATATCCTAGACCAATTAGATAGCTCATACCAACAAGGATCTTAATGGTTGGTTCAAACAAAGAATCGATTTTCGCAACTTCGACATTTTTACGGTAGACATCTTCAGTCAAGTCATGAAAATTTGATTCGTCGGATTTCTCCTGTACATAAGCACGGATGACCCGCACTCCTGATACGGATTCGAGCACCCTGTCATTCAGCTCGCCGAATGCATCCTGAGCAGAAGTGAATTTAGAATGAATCTTTTTGCCATATATGTTTACCAGAAGTGCCATGATTGGCAGTGGGATGATCGAAACAAGTGTCAGCTCCCAGCTGATGAAAAATCCCATTGTGAACAAGATTGTCAGCATGAAGATGCTAGAATCGACAAGTGTCAGTACCCCGAAACCAGCCGTGATCGATATTGCTTTCAAATCATTCGTCGCCCTTGCCATCAAGTCTCCTGTACGGTTCCTTTCAAAGAACGTCGGTGTCATTTTCAGCAAATGCTTCATGAAGCGGGTCCTTAGTTTCCGTTCAATCAGGAACGCTCCGCCGAATAATTGATACATCCAAATATAAGTGATGAAATAAGAGACCACCGTAATCAGCATGAGGCCGCCTATATACTTTAAAATTAATTCCTGGTTCATGGAACCAAGCTGGATTGCGTCGATCGCCATCCCGACGATTTTTGGCGGCAGCACATCAAGTATGCCGACAAAAATCAGTAACGAAATCGCCACACTGTATCTCTTCCAGTTTTCTTTAAAAAACCAGCTTAACTTTGATAAAACCGATAACATGAATAATCACTCTCCTTACCCGAAAACGCAAGCGCCCCGGTCAGCCCCGAAACCTCTCGAGGACCGCTCGAGCCAGGTGCTGCAGTTTGCTATTTCTCGGAATAAAATTTCAATATGTTTCTAACTAGCAAATCTGACTAGCCGCTTTCTAGATATTCCTTTTTTACCAGTTTCTCCACTTTTGGTTTGACCATTTTGATTTCCTCCTCATTTAGTTTGGAATGGATGTTCTCTAAACATGAAAAAAGACATATCGCGGCATGCGATATGTCTTGAATCAATACATAAAGACAGAAAAAGGCATACGTCACGCAGATGCGCAACCCATGCCTTTTCAGTCACAGAGCAACTTGATTAAAAATCAGTTATGGCAAAAGGATGGGTTACGTGTATTTAGTTGAGCGTATCTTGCGTTTTTTACAATGTTCATATCCGTAACCCTCCTTTTAGTTATATTTTCCATTCCTTTGTAAGGTTATCACCTTAACAGTCACAATGTCAATTCTAACTTTTCGATATTTTTCATCATTTTACTTTTCTGCTGACTTGCTGCGCCATATTTTTCGTGCAAACAGCAGATAAAATAGAAGCGGCATTGGTGCCTGAATCAAACCTAGTATTCCCCAAAGCCAATAATTATGGCCGTGCTTCCGGGCATTTGTAAAAAGGAAAATGCTTTGCACCAATAGAATCACAACAACCAAGGCCAGCATAACAGGTGACAGTTCCTCATTCATCGGCTGTCCACCTGCTTTTGCACTCCTTTGAAGCTATAGATAGCTGTAATCGCGAACGTCGCAGCCTGCAGCATTAAGAAGAGCATTGGGAGCTCCAGCATAGCGAAGATCACACCGCTCAAAATCAGCATAGCACTTAAAATGAACCACACTAATTCGCGGCGATATTTCTTCTTTTGCACCTGCTGCTGATTCAGAACCATCTCTTCAAACCAATTTTCATCAGGGGTATAGGTGTCCAAGGAATCCACTTTGTCTAGTCCATTATTGATGGCGCTGATGGTGTCAAAAAATTCTTTATCCATTTGTTCATGTTTTGACGAGATTCCCTTTTGGTTTTTCATCTACTTTCAGCTCCCTTCTAACAGCTAGAAGTCCATGGTGGACTCTGGACTTCGCGGTACCTGCGGCAATATTCAGGATTTCACTAATCTCATCGTACGAATAACCATAATAATGCTTAAGGATAAGAGGAATTCGCATTTCATCTGTCAGCCTGGATAATGCAGCGAGCGCATCTGTCCATTCCTCATTCTTCGATTCCATTTGCCACTGCAGCTTGCGTGATGCTGCTTCTCCTTCGTTCCATTCCCGCTCGCGCTTTTTTTTGCGGTGCTGATCTATATACATATTTGTGGCTATGCTGATCAGCCATGATGAGAATTTTGATTTCCCATTGAATAAATGGATTTTCTCCACACATTTAGCCATCGTTGCTTGTGCTATTTCCTCTGCGATATCAGGATTCATCGTTATTTTCATCAGGTATTTTACCAGCAGGGGATAATGATTCCTGAACAGGATAGCAAACGAACGGTGGTCGCCCTTTTTAGCGCTATTGATTAACTCTTTCTCATCCATCAAAGCATGCCTCTCTTTCCCCGCCACCCCGAAAAATTATCTTCTAATTGATTATTTATTAATAAGACGTTTAAAGTAAAGAATCGTTCAAATTTTTTCGTAAAAAATAATGCTCATTCATTATTTATTATGAAAAAAAGAAAGCCCGGTAAGGACTTTCCTCTATATACCCTGCTCGACAGCAGGCTCTTTAACAGTGGACTCACTCTCTTCTGCGAGCTTAGGCAAAACAATCATATAAAACACTCCAACGATGGCGAGACAGCCGCCGACAATCCAATACAGCATTTCAATTGTTAGCAGAGCAGGAAAGCTGTACGCAATGAATGCAAGAGTCAATGAATGAGACAGCATGTTAAGCGGGCTGATCAGCCCCTGGACCCTGCCCATCATTTTCGGATCTATAATGCTCGGAAGCCACCCTCCAATTCCTACATTTATAAGCGGGAGAGCCAGTGCAGAGATAAACAGGATTCCCAGGAATAGATAAATGTTGTTTGGCAGTGATGCGAGAGCCGTAAAGCTACCAGAGATGATCAAACCTACCGAAATCAGGTGGTAAAGCTTCACTTTTTGAGAAAGCAATGAAGCAATAAAGCTGCCGATCAACACCCCGATCCCAAACACGAAGCCGATGACAATCGAGTATTGTTCATACGTATCTGGAGCCAGTTTATATTTCAGGATAAAAATCGGCATGACGGAGAAGCCGCCATTTACGATTCCAAAGATGAAAAAGCCGATGATTAGAGTGAACAACAATTTACTGCTCATGACATACTTAAAACCGTAGTTAAAATCCTTGAATACCATCTTGATGTTCAAATCCTTTAGTGTATGAGAGCCATTTGGCAGTCGCGCCTCCTTCGAAACGTCAGTCTTCTGAATGAGCAATGCACTGATGATGAACGACAGAGTGTCAACTAATATAGCGCCATAAATGCCAATCGACCAATAGGCGAGCACCCCTAGTCCATTGCCAAACAACATGAACAGACTCATCACGAGCTGATTCAAACCTGCTGCAGTGGTGTAGTCCTCTTTTTTCAAGATTCCTTGGACCATCCCATGTTCAGCCGGGAAAAAGAACTTTTGAACCGCGCTTCTCAAAAACAGGACAGCAAAGACCAACGGCATCCAGCCAACATAGATTGCACCAATCAATGCGACAGATAAGCCGGCACTAATCCAATCGCAATAAATGGCGATTTTTTGCCGATCCATCCTGTCAGCAAATACCCCGATCAGGAAAAACACCGCAAGCATTGGCACGGAATACATCAGTTCGGTTATAGTCGCATAGGCGGGCTGGGAACTGAAACGGTCCAGCAAGAAAAACATGAAGGCCGTCAATCCGATTGTACTGCCCATCTGGGAAGTGAAGTTCGCTAAAAATAACTTCGTGAAACTCCTGTTCCTGAAAATCTCCGCAAATTTTCTCATAATTGTCTGCTCCTCGCATCTCTTTTAATAACCTAATATTAGCTTAATTTTCAGCTAATAATAAACTTTCTCCTGACCGTTTCTTTCTCCATCCTCAGACGGAGTGCCTCTGCACTTGAGAACTACCATCGCTTCAGATGCTTTCGAGCTGGTTAGCCTGCCAACATCGCCCAATTTAACCTCTGAAGGTTTTCGAACCAAGTTAACGGGGTAATATTCTATTAACCTAATAAAAATGATTCATTAAAGGAGTTATATATAAATGAAAGAGATCATGTCATCAAATGTTATGGTTCAGAAAAGATTCACTATGAAGAAAATGCTTGAAATCTATCAAGCTGCTAAAAAGTTGGACGGTACGACTTACTTATACAGCCGCCAGAAGGCAGTTGAGGCAACTTCATTGTCCAAGCTTGTTTCATTCCTGCTGACGGTTGAACCAAATACAACTTTAAAGATTATTTTGGAAGGTACAGATGTAGAACCGAAATTAAATCAGCTGACTAAGCTGCTTACGAATGAAGCTTCTGTCCTTCGCGTAAAACGCAAGCGACTTATCGAGTCTTCCGAATCATTCCAAATTTAGTTCTAATAATAGATAAAATAATGACTGAGGTGAAGTTTCATGGTAAGAACCATTCTTATGATTATCGGCGCTGTAGTCGTGATCGGTTTCCTATTAAGCTTAATATAATTTGAATTTAGTAAAGACCTGCTTAAATTGCAGGTCTTTTTTATGTTCACTCCAGTATTTTTCATGAGGACATTCAATGTGTCTGCGTGATACTCTACTTTTTGACACATAAAAACAGCACAGGAGACATAGCCCCTATGCTGTGTAGTATCAGTTATTGCTATCATCATCTTTTTCTTTACTATCAGATCCGTCGCCTTCAGATCCTCCGGTGTCTCCTTCACCTCCGGTATCTCCTTCGCCACCAGTATCTCCTTCGCCTCCGGTATCTCCTTCGCCTCCGGTATCTCCTTCGCCTCCGGTATCTCCTTCACCTCCGGTATCTCCTTCGCCTCCGGTATCTCCTTCGCCTCCGGTATCTCCTTCACCTCCGGTATCTCCTTCGCCTCCGGTATCTCCTTCGCCTCCGGTATTTCCTCCGTCACCAGAGTCATCAGATCCGCCGGTATCCTTTTTATCACTCGCTTGACTGGTGTCATTGCTGTTGCCGGAATTCGTTGAAGCTGCTGCCGAATCAGTATTTGTTTCCTTTTTCTCTTTCTTTTTTGTTTCTTCTTTCGGCTGTTCTTTCTTCTCTTTCAGCTTCTTTTTTGCTTCTTCCCATTGTTTCTTAAGCTTTTCTGATTCTTTTTTAATCCTTGATTCGAGCTCTTTTACAGACTTGGCACGCTGCTGCCTCTTGTGTTCCTCGATATATTTTGAAAGTGGAGGAACATTGAAGGACTGTGCTTTTGTATTTTTCAATGCTTCCTTCATAAAGTCCTTGAAAACCAAGGCGGCTCCTTCACTGCTAGTAGTGGTTAAGTAGTGTTCCTTATCTGTCTTGTCATAACCAACCCATACAGCGCCAACAAGCTGTGGAGTATACCCCACAAACCACTGGTCTTTTGTCCCTTTTACTCCTTCAATCGGAACTTGGGTTGAGCCTGTTTTGCCAGCTAATTCTCTACCCTCGATTTGCGCACCTTTCCCTGTTCCTTCCTGAACGACACCAAGAAGCATGGTCGTCATTTTCTCTGCGGTTTCTTTTGATACAGCCTTGCTCTTTTTTCCTTTATATTCAACAATGGTGTTGCCTTCTTTATCAACAATCCTGGTGATTGCATGCGTTTCATGACGCTCGCCATTGTTTGCGAATGCCGAATATGCTTCCGCCATTGTAGCCGGAGATACCCCAGTCGATAAGCCTCCAAGCGCGAGGCCCAGGTTACGGTCGTTCTTCGGATCAAGATTAATACCAAAGTTCTTTACAGATTCCATGCCTTTGACTATCCCTATTTCATCCAGCAGCCATACGGCAGGCAGATTCAACGAATCTCTCAATGCTTCATACATAGGGACTTCGCCTTTATATTTATCATTGTAGTTTTGAGGCTTATAATCTTTGAATTCCATCTCTTCGTCTTTAAGCATGTCCGTAACACCCCAGCCTTCTTCAAGCGCTGGTGCAAATACAGCAAGTGGCTTCATCGTTGAGCCCGGCTGTGCTTTTAACTGAGTAGCACGATTATAACCACGGAATACATGCTCACCGCGGCCGCCTACAAGTGCACGAATCCCTCCACTTTTAGGATCGACGAGTACAGCACCGCTTTGGACGATTTGCTTTTCAGTGCCTTTTGGAAACAGATCATCTTTCGCGTAAGTAGCTTCCACAGCCGATTGCATTGTCACATCAAGTTCCGTATGGATTTGCAAGCCGCCTGTCAAAATTTCTTCCTGTGTCAGACCGTATTTCTTGATTGCTTCATCAATAACATGATCAACATAATATGGATAGCGGCCGCGCAGCGGATCTCCGCCTTTTTCATTGAGTACAATCTTTTCAGCAACTGCTTGTTTATATTCCTCATCCTTAATAAAACCATGTGTATTCATCATCTGGAGGACAAGATTTCTTCTCTCCACTGCTTCATCATAATTTTTATTGGGATCCAATGAAGACGGTGCCTTGATCAAGCCTGCAAGCATTGCTGCTTCGCTTATAGAAAGATCCTTGGCATCCTTGCCAAAGTATCCCATCGCAGCTCGTTTGATACCCCAAGATCCATTTCCGAAATAGATACGATTCAAGTACATTTGCATGATTTCATCTTTGGAATATTGCTTTTCTATTTCCCTGGCCATGAAAAATTCTTCGAGCTTTCTTTTATAAGTCTTTTCGCTCGAAAGCAATGCATTCTTTGTCAACTGCTGTGTAATCGTGCTGCCACCTTCAACGATACTTCCTGCCTTGACGTTTTGGACAAATGCCCGAGAAATACCTACAAGGTCCACACCATCGTGTTCATAAAAACGATGATCCTCGATGGCAATCACAGCATTTTTGACATGATCCGGGACTTCTTCAATCTTAACTCCCTCATTTTTTAAAGCCGAAATCTTACTGGCAACTTCTCCATTTGCATCGTAGATGACGGTTGATTGTGCCATATCATCATTCAATGCACTAATGTCAGCACCTTCAGAATAAACATGAAAAAAACTTAAGAATGCCAGTACGGCTGTCGAAACAGACAAAACCAGCACCTGGTTCATATGAAGCCTTTTCCAACCTCTTAGAAAACGTGTTGCTATTGAATTTTTGCTCACTGAGCACCCCAACCTTTTAAAAATAGTTTAGAAATATGACACTTTCTTTTACCCATTTTTAAAAGGCATTAACACAAATTGGCTAATTATGAGGAAAAAAGACATATAAATAAGGAAAGCGTAAGCGCCTTGGTCAGCCCCGACAAGCGCTGGAGGGCCGACCAGTGAAGTCGTTCTTTGACTTCATTGGGCGGACCGAAGCGACTCGAGGGGCTAGGCGCTGGAGCTAGACACTAATCTAAGTGTAAAAGGCTTTATACTTCTAACATAGCAAGCAAAAGGGGAAATATTTTCAGAACCTGCATGACTTCAGACAATATCTCATGCTTAAGACGTCGTTTTGTCCGAAGTTGCTATGACTTCAGACAATACCTCACGCTTGTGACGTCGTTTTGTCCGAACCTAGCATGACTTCGGACAATTTCTCATGCTTGAGGCGTTGTTTTGTCCGAACCTGGCTTCACTTCGGACAAAATCTCCTGATGAAACTGAAGTTTTGTCTGAACCTGGCATGACTTCAGACAATTTCTCACGCTTGAGACGTTGTTTTGTCCGAACCTGGCATGACTTCAGACAATATCTCATGCTTAAGACGTCGTTTTGTCCGAAGTTGCTATGACTTCAGACAATACCTCACGCTTGTGACGTCGTTTTGTCCGAACCCAGCATGACTTCGGACAATTTCTCATGCTTGAGGCGTTGTTTTGTCCGAACCTGGCTTCACTTCGGACAATATCTCCTGATGAAACTGAAGTTTTGTCTGAACCTGGCATGACTTCAGACAATTTCTCACGCTTGTGACGTCGTTTTGTCCGAACCTGGCTTCACTTCGGACAATATCTCCTGATGAAACTGAAGTTTTGTCTGAACCTGGCTTCACTTCGGACAATATCTCACGCTTGAGACGCTGTTTTGTCCGAACCTGGCATGACTTCAGACAATATCTCACGCTTGTGACGTCGTTTTGTCTGAACCTGGCTTCACTTCGGACAATATCTCCTGATGAAACTGAAGTTTTGTCCGAACCTGGCATGACTTCGGACCATATCTCCTGATGAAACCAATGATGTTTGGAAATTATAAGTCGGTTATTTTTATTTTAAAAGTGGGTATTAAATAGTAAGACACATTAACCTTGGAGGTTGATCTATATGGCTGGAATAAAAAAAGTGGTTCTCGCTTACGATGATTCAGCAGGCAGCAAGAAAGCTTTGCAATTGGCAAAGGAGATCACCAGAGATAAAGAAGGCGTAAAATTGTATGTGGGCCATGTATATGAGGAAAAAGTCAAAAGCGAATTAGTTGAATCCACTGAGCGCCCCATTGAACATCTGCCCATTAACAACTTTCCGGCGGATGTAGTCCAGGTGCCTCCACTGGCTATGGAACAAGGTGCACTCGATAAATCAGAGCACTCCATCATTACCCACAGCTCTGAACAAGCCTTTAACAACGCAAAGGCCGAGCTAGATGCTCTTAATCTGGATACTGAATACTCCACCCTGGATGGAAGTCCAGCCGAGAGTATCTTAGAATTCGCGATGGATGTAGATGCTGATTTAATCATCATAGGCCAATCAGGCAATGAGGGTATCAAGCGAAAAATTCTTGGCGGCGTCAGTCAAAAGGTAGCTAATAATGCTCATTGCCATGTGCTTATTGCAAAATAAAAGCCAAAAACAGCCGGGGCTAATTAAATGCCACCCGGCTGTTTAATATTTTTTCGTTACTTACTGTGTTCCAGCATTTAACTCGCTTATTCCATCATCGCTTCTGCTGCAAGTTCCTCTAACCGCTCTTTTGTTTCGATTTCCTCAAAACTGCTGAATATCCGAAAGTCATCTTGATCAAGAATCCGGAAATGCTGGCTCAAAATGTTTTGCTGCATGACGAATCCGCCAATCCTTGCGACTTCCCTCCACCAGACTTTACCGCCCAATGTTTTCTCTTTTCGATAATCTGTACCTTCATGGGCGATGGTTTCAAGGACCTCTAATGGTTCATTTCCGAACAAAAACTGGATTGTTTCGGTTTCCCTGAATAAGGCACAAATGGTCACGACTGTCGACCAGCCGGCTTGAGCTCTACCTTTTTCAATCTGGACAAGCGTCTTTTTGGAGATTCCAATGATATCAGCCATTTTATCCTGTGTATAATTAACTTCTGCCCGCAGAACCCTAACTTTTTCCGAGACCCTGCTAATGATTTCATCCCTCGTCATCCGCTTCATTCCTTTAAAATGCTTTTAGTGTAATTTTACACCTAATTAGTTAGAATTAAAAATATTTTTTCTTATCATTTAATAAGAAAGACTGTTTTAAAAAAGGAATGCAGCAGACTGCATTCCTTCCGAATTATTTTATCTGTTTTTCCTGGCTGACACTGCAGTTGCTAGAACAAGAGCTTTGGATGGAGCAGGCAGCGCATTTCCCTTCTTTTGATTTCTTGATGAATCGGTAGAAGGCCCAGCCGGCGTATCCGAATATAGCACCGCCGATTATTATGTTTGCGATCATAGATCCTTCCTCCTTCCGGCCTTAGGTTAATCCTAACAACCTGCCGCCCTGATAAATGACCAGAGACAAGACATATGCGATAACCAGGGCATAAGCGATTGAAAAAGTGGTCCAGCGTCTAGAACCAGTTTCTTTATAGATGGTTGCGACCGTTGCGAGACATGGAATGTATAACAAGATGAATGCCATGAAACTGTATGCAGCAAGCGGTGTATAATGGACAGCTAATAAACCTTGCAGACTTGCTTCATCTGGAACAAAATAAATGATATTCATTGTTGAAATAATAGCTTCTTTTGCAAGGAACCCTGTGAAAAGTGATGCACTGGCCTGCCATGTACCAAAGCCTATAGGAGCAAATAATGGAGCGAATATACCTCCAAGCAGAGCTAAATAGCTGTCATCCATGCTGACATTCACACCTTCCGGACCAGCGTAGGCAAGCAGCCAGATCAGGACGGACCCGGCAAAAATGAAGGTTCCCGCCTTCTTGACGAATCCCTTTCCCTTATCCCATGTACTTCTCCAAAGGGCTCTTGCCTGAGGAAGCCTGTATGGCGGAAGCTCAATGACGAATACCGAAGTTTCCCCCTTCAAAAGAGTCTTGGAGAATACTTTGGCCAGAATAAGTGCAATCACTACTCCTAATACATACAAACTCAAAACTACAGCTGCTTTCTGTTCTACAAAAAACGCTCCGACAAACAAGGCATATACAGGCAATCGGGCTGAGCATGACATAAGAGGTGTCAACAGGATGGTCATCAGCCTTTCCTTTGGCGTCTCAATGGTCCTTGCTGCCATAATGCCTGGTACGTTACATCCGAATCCGATCATCATCGGAATGAACGCCTTTCCGTTCAGGCCGACTGCTTCCATCAGGCGATCCATTACTAGTGCGACACGCGCCATATAACCTGAATCCTCAAGCAAGGATATGAAAAAGAACAAAATGAAGATCTGCGGTACAAAGACGAGGACTCCCCCTACCCCGGCAACGATTCCATCAAGAATAAGATCTTTGATGAATGTTGAAGCACCTGCAGCCGCTAATGCTGCTGTAATCCCCGATGTTAATGGTCCGCTCAAAAATGAATCCAAGGCGTCTGACAGCGGGAAGCCAAGCCAGTCAAAGGTAAGCATGAACATGATATACATAAGAACCAGAAAAATCGGGATTCCGAGAAATCTATTCGTAACGACCATGTCAACCTTCTCAGTCAGAGGAACCTTTTTATCATCCTGTTTTGTGGTAGCAGCAGATACTATTTTATCAATCGCTTCACTTCGCTTCCGATGGATTACCTGGTCAAGCGCTTGTTTGCTGTCTGCATTTTGTTGATGGCCAACAGTAACTGAGTTGATTAATTTTTCTATTTCATCTATCGGCAAAATTGTCGCCAGATAGCTTTTTACATATGGATTACCTTCGAACAGCTGAAGAGCAAGCCAGCGAACGGGATGTTGTGTCTTCCCCGCCAGTTTGTTCTCGAGTTCCAGGATTCCAGCTTCGATCGCTTTTCCATAATAAACGAGATTGTTCTTCCCTGTTCCGGCAGCTCCAGCAGTCACCAGCTCTGCAAGCTCGTTACAGCCCTTACCTGTCCTGGCAACAACAGGAGCTACATTCACTCCCAGTGATTCAGACAGTTTGGCAATATCAATTTGAATCCCCCTGTTCTTCGCCACATCAAGCATGTTTAAGCCAATTATGACCGGTGCATCGTATTCCAATAGCTGCAAAGTAAGGTGAAGATTACGCCTTAACTGAGAAGCATCCAGGATATTCAGAAGCTTTTCAAATGGTTCATTCAGGAAGAAATTTGTAACGACACCCTCATCTTTAGAAAGGGGATTGAGAGTATAGACTCCTGGAAGGTCAATAAGCTGATCCTTTCCATTTTTAAAAAGGCCTACTTTCTTTTCGACCGTTACACCGCTCCAGTTGCCTACATATTCATAGGAACCTGTTAAGTTATTAAACAATGAAGTTTTTCCAGTGTTGGGGTTGCCAATGAGGGCAATATTCATCATACTCGCTCCACTTCAATCCTTAGTGCTTCTTTGCGGCGGATGCCGATGCATTGCCCGCAGGATTCAACCATGACTGGGCCACCAAAAGGCAGGATGCATTTCACACACACTTCTGAGCCTTCCGCGATTCCCAAATCAAGTAATCTTCTTCTGACAAATTTATCTGCACTAGCAATATTCATGATCCGGCCTTTTTCACCAGTCTTTAATTTTCCCAGCATAGCCATCACCTTTTTTAGTTTGTTAGTTTATTAACTCTTCGTCGGTTTCATTGTACCTCTATTTTCTCTAAATGAGAATGATTATCTTTATTTAATCAGTTCAAAGCAACTTTCACTGTGACATACATCACTATATAGCAGGGTTAATACTATATTTCAGGCAAACTCCATACAATTGACAAATTTTCACCAGCAATTCCTTTATATTTACACTATACCTAATAGGGTATAATATGAACATAAAAACAGGAGAGCTTATTCAGCTCTCCTGCGAATCATATTTTATTGCTAACCTGAGTGGATTGGACCATTCTTGACGGTGCGTAACTAAAGACAAGAATGACTAGAATCGCACTTAAAATCATGCTTGGGAGCATGTAGGTGCCATTATATAGAAAGGAATATAGAGCAACAGGCTGACCTGGAGGCGCATAGCTTCCGAAGAATACCCAGCCTGAAATAAAATGAGTAAGGAATCGCAGGGCACTGCCGATAAAAGTTCCGGCAATGACAAAGGCAATCCATTTTACCCTTTTGCCTTTCTGCATGCTTTCTTTTACCTGAGCTGCAAATAATCCAGCTGTTCCCAGAAATGCAAACGCAACAAGATAATCAAGAATCCCTTGGATCGGATGATAGATTTGCGACATTCCAAGGATGAATTGGAGCAGCCCAAACAGGAAGCCAGTAAGGATTCCGCCCTTTACTCCCCAGCGAAATGCCATCAGGAATACAGGTACCATCGCGATGGATACTGAACCGCCCTGTGGCCAGATTCTTGAAAATAAAAACCCTGAAAATAAATCCAGCAAATAAGCCAGTGCGGAAAATACGGCAATTTCCACTAAAAAGAGAGTTTGTTTTTGTTTCATGTTTTGTTCCTCCTTCTTTTTCAGAATGAGGTCCGTTTCTAACACGCCTTTTCTGCTTCAGAAACAAAAAAAGCAATCAGGGAATGATGCAGGATCCCCAATTGCTTTCCTATCGCATCCACATTCCTTCGCTAGCATTAACTAACAGGTTCAAAGGGTAAGAACTCGGCCGCTCACTCTCAGCTGCTTTACGCAGCTCCCCTTGTGGTTATTATTTAATTTCTACACTATGAATATACTACGTCTACTATTCAATAACAAGTATAACCGTTCTGCAAACTCTGGACTTTCCAATAAATGTCGATAACTCAATAGACAAAACTCTCTCATTGTTGCTAAAAAAATCGGTCTTTTGTCACAATTTTAGCTATTCGACGCAATTCAGCGGATGTTCTCAATATTCGACAAAGGGATTTTATGATTTTCCTCGAATCTTTAATACCGATATGAAAAACTGGGGGACTTAATGAAATGCTGCCAATTACGGATAACCGATTGCTTAGCTTCCTGACTAGTGAAAAGGAAAAACTAATTGCCGACTGGACGGAGAATATAATCGTTTCAGAAGATGATCCATATAAAGAGAAAATAAGCAAGAACGCTGAGAGAATGTATGCAGTCATTCTCTCGGTTTTTTCTAAAACAAGTGAAGAATTGGAGGAACATATTCAAGAGCTTGCTTTTATGGTCGGTGAAGAACGGGTACGCGCTGACATTAACATTGGCGATTTTGTCTACAATGTCAACGCCGGACGATCCGTTGTATACAAACACCTCCATAAATTGAATATGGAATGGACTGAAATGCAAGAGGCCATCAATAGGATCAATTACTGTTTTGATACCTTTTTGTATTACGCAGTGTCTTATTATAATGAGCAGAAAAACAAAATCATTGAGGAAAAGAACCAATTCATCGATTCAACACATAAAGACAGATTAACACTTCTAGGCCAAATGACTTCTAGCTTCATCCATGAATTTCGCAATCCGTTGACGTCCATTCAGGGCTTCATCCAGCTCTTGAGGTCTGAACATCAAGATATGAAGTATCTCGATATCATCTCAAGCGAGCTTGAACAGCTGAACTTCCGGATTTCACAATTCTTGCTGCTATCAAAAAAAGAGCTGATCGGAAAAGAAAAGACTGTTTTCTCATTGAATAAGATGATTGAGGAAGTTTTAAACTTCCTTTATCCCAGCATCCTTGACACGAAAGTCAGGATCATCAAGGAAGTAGCCGAAGATATGGAATTGTATGGCTATGCGGATGAAATCAGGCAGGTTCTCATCAATATCATCTTTAATGCGATTGATGTACTTAGCCAGTACCGTGATGATCCGCAAATCGAAATCAAAGGATTTTTCGTGAATGATACCCATATTAAAATAGAAATTTCCAATAATGGCCCTGTCATTCCTGACCAATTATTAAAAACGATCTTTGAACCATTCGTTACAACCAAAACACTTGGTACCGGACTTGGACTTTTCGTCTGCCGGGAAATCATCGAAAAGCATAAAGGAATACTCGCCTGTTCGTCAGAACTGGAAAAAACATCATTCATCATGCTGCTGCCTTTGACAAGAATCGAAATCTAATCTAATACCTGAACAAGGAGACCCCGCCGGGAAATGGCGGGGTCTATTCTTTCTTATTCAGAGTATTCAAGTGAGCGGTTGTCCGCCACATTTTTCACTTTGCTTTTCTCCGGTCGAGATACATGCTTCTTCTCAGATTCAGAGACGATGAGCGCACATGCTGCATCGCCGGTAATATTGACAGCGGTGCGGGCCATATCGAGTAAACGGTCGATGCCGAGTATCAGTCCAATTCCTTCAACAGGCAGGCCTACAGACTGGAGAACCATCGCCAGCATAATCAATCCAACGCCAGGTACACCTGCAGTCCCAATACTCGCAAGCACCGCAGTCAGGACAACCGTCAGAAGCTCGGCCATTGTGAGATCGGCACCGTACACCTGTGCAATAAAGACAGTAGCTACGCCCTGCATAATTGCCGTTCCGTCCATATTGATCGTAGCTCCAAGAGGCTGCACAAAGCTGCTGACAGATTCCGGGACACGAAGGTTCTTCTGTGCTGTTTCCATTGATACCGGAAGTGTAGCATTACTGCTCGATGTACTGAAGGCTACCCCCATCGCCGGGGAGAATTGCTTAAAGAACCAGAATGGGTTTTTCTTTCCAAGGAAATATACCCCTGAACCATAAGTAATGAACGCATGGACAACTAGAGCGAGAACAACGACAATCATATATACTCCCATCGCCTTGATGGCGTCGATTCCCTGGCTTCCGATCGCTGTTGCGATTAAACCGAAAGTTCCGTACGGAGCAAACTTCATGACAAGGCCTACCAGATACATCATGATCTCATTTCCTTGTTCAATCAGATTCAAAATCCCTTTTGTTTTGTTGCCAAGTGCCGTTAAAGCAATCCCAATGAAAAGGGCAAACACGATAACTTGCAGCATATTGCCAGCTGTCAGTGCTTCAAAGGGGTTCGCCGGAATAAGATTTAAAAAGGTTTCGCTTACTGGCGGAGCTTCTTCAGCTTTGAATTCTGCTCCACTCGTATCAAACTTCCCCATCAAGCCAGGCTTGATTAAATATGCCAGCGCAAGACCAATCGAAATCGCTATAGCTGTTGTCGTTAAAAAGAAGCTTACCGTCTTAAAACCAATCCTGCCGAGTTTCTTAGGGTCGCCTAATCCTGCTGTTCCAAGAATAATCGAGAACAGGACAATTGGTACGACGAGCATACTGATTAAATTAATGAATATCTTACCTAGAGGCGTAAATAAGAATTTATCTAAAACAGTGAACAATTCGGGTGAAAAAATGTTGAGGATCAGCCCGGTCATTGCGCCAAGTCCAAGGCCAATCAAAATCTTAGTCGTTAATTTCATAGTCTTCCTCCCAAAAAAAGTATAAAAAAACAATGTAAAGCTTTATTCCCTCTTTTGGACGAATAAAACCAAAGAGAGCTAATTGGCCAACTCTACCATCAAAGTAAAGTTTAAGGAGGTTTCTATGTTAACTTTAAAAGTTGATTCTGAACTTGAACTACGGATTTTTGAGCCGGGTGAAGCTGGGGAATTGTTCTGGCTTGTGGATTCCAATCGCCGCTATTTGCGGGAATGGCTGCCCTGGATTGATGGTATTCAATCTCCGGGACATTTTTACTCTGTCATTCAAATGTGGCAGAAAAATTTCCAGGAAGGAAGCAGCAGTCACTTTGGGATCCGCTACAGGGGAGTCCTTGCAGGCAGCATCAGCCTCCATGCTATTGACTGGAGCAACTCACAGGCAAGCATCGGCTACTACCTGGCGGAAAAACTGCAAGGCAGGGGCATTACAATCAGAACGGTAAAAACAGTAATAAACCATGCTTTTTTTGAGTTAGGACTTAACCGCATTGAAATCCGGTGCGGCAAGGACAACGATAAAAGCAAGGCTATTCCCAAGAAGCTTGGGTTTTACAAAGAGGGTATCCTGCGTGATGGGGAATTTCTAAATGGAAACTTCCATGATTTAATTGTATATGGGCTTCTTAGAAGAGAATGGCAAAGAAGACATACGCTTATCCCTTAGTCACCAGACCAAGCTAATCAATGGATTGGCAGTTTGATAGTAAAAGTCGTTCCCTTTGAACTTGATTCCACACTAATTTTGCCATCATGTTCCTCAATGATTTTATAGCAAATCATCAGACCCAGGCCATTCCCATTCGTCTTTGTCGTAAAGAACGGCTTGCCAATCTTGTCCAAATACTCAGAAGGAATTCCTGTACCAGTGTCAGCAATTGCAATGGTCAGCTCGTCATCTGATTTAAAAATTGAAACCGTTATTTCACCTGGCAATTCCATCGCATCGATCGAATTCATCAGCATATTGATCAACACCTGCTTGATCTTATTCCCATCGCAAAGAAGCATTATGTCTCCCAATGTGGATTGCTTCGTTATTTCGACGCACTTCTTTGCTGCCTCAGCCATCAGCAGGGTAATTGCATGATCAACCAAATCATTCATATCAAATGACTTGAAGTCGGACTTATGCGGCTTTGCCATAAGCATCAACTCTTTTGATACAGCCTCCATTCGCTTTATTTCCTCTTCCATGATCGCTAAATAATTGTGGTTCAATTCTTCTCCTGCCTTCATAAGCTGAATAAATCCTTTCAGACTTGTCAGAGGGTTTTTGATTTCGTGTGCAATGCCTGCAGCAAGCTGGCCTACAACATTGAGCTTCTCATACTCAAGGATAAAATGCTCTGCTTTGATTTTTGCGGAAATATCGCTTGTTACTGAAAACAGTTCAAATGGTTCATTTGTATCAGGATGCCGTACAACCGAGATTTGGGAACTTACCCAGATATACACTCCGTCTTTTCGCTTAATACGATAGGTTAGAATGGAAACCTCTTCCCCATCAGGCATGGAAGTATTCAAAATCCTTTTATAATCTTCTGCATGTACAAATAAAGTGTACAGTTTTCCGACTAATTCAGCTTGCACATACCCAAGCATAGCCTGAACAGATGGAGAAACATATTTAATGAGACCATCAGGAGTTCTTCTGCAAATAAAATCCATGGATGGTTCTACCCAAATGTTATCATTCGTCTTTTCGACTCTTTGCAGCTTTCTTTCCAAACTGGATAATAGAATACTCATAGCCAGCCTCCCTTTTGTAAAATTTTACTGAATTTTTAATTTAATTTCAAACTCTTATTTTAAAAATAATCCACAAAAGGGTTTTATTTACATTGGGAAATTTTTCTTAAACTAGGAAAAGCACTAATTTGTTAAAATCAGAATTTTCCAATATAATTACACATAAACTTCATACTTTATGTGTCCGTTTCATACATTGATATCAAAACGTATTAATGTTCCCCTCAATTATTCACTATATGGTATAATAAAATTTAAATATAAAGCTGAGGTGGTATGATGGGGCAATCTATCGTATCAAGAATTTAACAGCTGCGAACGCGGAAGGAACAGCATAACAGGATGTTGGCCCTGGCTGGACCAGCCGCTCGGAACGGGCCGTTATAATTTCTTGATGTATTTAATTATTTATATTGAAGCCTGCAAATCCAGGCTTAATTTTGAGTTTACTGGGAGGTGACTCCTTACCCGCACACCAGCGGGCTAAGGGAACTTATTTGGACATATTTAACTTGGTTTGGATAGCCATTTTAATTGCTTTAACGGCATTTTTCGTCGTTTCAGAATTTGCGATTGTTAAAGTGAGGAGTTCCAGAATTGACCAATTAATAGAAGAAGGCAGCAACAAAGCCGTGCTTGCAAAAAGAGTCATTTCCAATCTGGATGAGTACCTTTCTGCTTGCCAGCTTGGGATTACGGTCACTGCTCTTGGTATTGGCTGGCTTGGAGAGCCGGCGATTGCCGATCTGCTGAAACCGTTATTCACCAGCCTGGATATTTCCGAATCCTTAGGAAATGTCTTTTCAGTTGGGATTGCATTTGCGACCATCACATTTCTGCATGTCGTAGTCGGGGAATTGGCCCCTAAGACATTAGCGATCCAAAAAGCGGAATGGGTGTCGCTGAATACAGCTGGTCCACTGATCCTTTTTTACAAGATCATGTATCCATTCATCTGGCTGTTGAACGGATCTGCCCGTCTTGCTGTTGGTCTTGTCGGTCTTAAACCTGCCTCTGAACAGGATTTAGCCCATTCTGAGGAAGAACTTCGCATTATTCTGTCTGAGAGCTTTAAAAGTGGTGAAATCAACCAGTCAGAGTTTAAGTATGTAAATAAAATTTTCGAATTTGACAACCGGATCGCCAAGGAAATCATGGTGCCCCGCACCGAAATTATTTCGTTGTCAAAAGAGGATTCACTGGAGAGTTTTCTCCAGATTGTAAAGGAAGAGAAATTCACCCGATACCCTGTCATTGACGGAGACAAGGACCATATTGTCGGTTTAGTCAATATAAAAGAAGTAATGACTGAGCTAATCAATGAACAAGGACGGAGCAAAAAAACGATAGATTCATATATTCGCCCAATCATCCGAGTCATCGACAGCATTCCAATTCATGACTTGCTGGTAAAAATGCAAAAAGAGCGCATTCACATGGCAATCCTGATGGACGAATATGGAGGAACTTCCGGCCTCGTGACAGTAGAAGATATCCTTGAAGAAATTGTAGGAGAAATTCGTGACGAGTTCGATATGGATGAAGTGCCGATGATACGGAAAATCCAGGAAAGCCATTATATCATCGATGCCAAACTGCTTGTCAGTGAGGTAAATGAACTTCTGGCACTTGATATCAACGATGAAGATGTCGATACAATCGGCGGCTGGATGCTTACCGAAAATTACGAAGTCAAACAAGGCGACGTCGTCAGCTTCGGATCTTACCATTTCAAAATCACCGAAATGGAAGAGCATCACATCAAATATATCGAAGTAATGAAACAACCTGAAATCGAAAAGACAGCAGATAGTTTTTTTATGAATAAAACCGAGGTTGTTTCATAACGAAAAGCTGTTAAAATAAACAAAACCCAGGCAGGTCCTCCCTGTCTGGGTTTTGTTTTACACTTTCCAGGTTTGTACGTCATCTGCTTCGATGATTCCCATAATAACATCATCTACGTCCGGATCCTTTAAGACATTGTCCCTGACCCTGAACTTGATATCATCTGCATCAGCCAGTGTCAGCCCTTTGCGGAGTTCCAGATAGCTTTCGACATGGTACTGCCTGCCCTCCTGGACAATCCTTAATGTATTGATATCAATGACATCTGGATCTGACAGGATGAGATTAGCTATACGGTCCTCAACTACTTTAGGTGCTGCAACACCAATGAGACCTACCGTGTTCTCATACCCAATCTTCAAAGCAATCCCGATCAGCAAGATGCCAATCAGCAAGGTTCCAATACCATCAAGTAAATAAAATCCCGTTACATGCGCCATGACAATGGAAGCCAATGCTAATAGCGCACCAAATGTCGCAATCAAATCTTCATAGAAAACGAGTCTTGTCGGTGGTGCTGCCAGACTGACATTTTTAAAAGCATGCCCAATGATTCCAAACCCCTTGGCTTCACTTCTGGTCTCGTGAGCAATCTCCTTCATTGCTTTAATCAGGATTCCTCCATCAACAAGTACAGCGATTGCCATGATGATAACATTCAACCACATGTTACTCGAAGCTTTAGGGTGCTGGATCAGCTCCCATCCTTTGATGACTGTTTCATATGCCATGATCGAAATGATAATGACCGCAACCAGTACGAACAAGTTTACGACCCTGCCGAAGCCGGTCGGAAAACGCTTTGTTGCTTCTTTTTCCGAGATGGCACTGCCGATGAAAACAAAAAATTGATTCAGTGCATCCGCAACCGAATGAAGCGTTGTCGCTAGCATCGTACCGCTTCCGCTAATCACTGCAGCTACACCTTTGATGATTGCAAGGAATGTATTCCCAATGGCAGCAATCCCGGAGGATTTATTTCCTCTTTTAAAAAATCCAATCATAGACGACATTTCTCCACCCGCTTTACTATTTTCTTTGATTTATATATGTCCTTTCATTTTTCACATTTTGGTCATTTCTAAACATCTATTTGGATAAGCTGGTGTTTTAAAATTTTGGAAAATGCTAAAGAACCCATCGGGAATATATCCTGATGGGCTCTTTAGCTAAAATTTACGTCCTGCTTTTAGATGCTTCTCCAACTCTTTTGTTATAGGCATTCCATTTCTGTTTAGCGTTGATCAAGATATCCTCCACCAACAGCTCGATTCCGATTGCCGTCAGCGAGAAGACATTAGCATAATGCTTCTTCACTTCCCATTTCAATTCATGCTTCCCGCAAATACTGTATTTGTTCACTTCTTCCATTTCCTTGCTCAGCAAGGCCAGTTGCTGGTTTTTCTCTGTTTTAGGAAGAGCAACAATTTCATCGATTTTTTCTATATATTCAAGTGACTTGGTGATTTTCTCATCCACCTCATCATGTGTCTTTTTATCTACCAGGTCGTACTTCAGTTTAAAGGCATTAAGGCTTCTGGCAGATTCATAGGTTGATCTCACAATTTCATCCCTGGTCATATAATCTGTTTCAAAGCTGAGCATATATTTCCATGATGGCTGGGTGATTGCTTTCCTATGGTCTTCAATTGTATGGCAGAATTTCTTATAGCCATATTTTTCAGGATTTTCAAACGCCGGGCTAGCAGGATCCAGGAAAGGGGCAAGCGGAGCGACAAAATAGGATAGTCGTTTATCCCCTCCGCACGCATTATGAATCTCCTCACAAAAATCAACATTATCAAGGGCGCTTTGATAATCCTGATGTGGTATGCCAACCATGAAAAATATATCAATCTTCTTGCAGCTATGCTTCAATGCAGATTGCAGCGTTTCAATCACTTTTGCATTCGTACAATTGAATTTGCCGTTATAACGGCGAATCTTCTCATCATGTGTTTCCAAGGTCAATTCCACGCTGTATTTCGGCACAACCTTCTCGATTTTTTCAAAATACTCTTCATTTGCATATTGAAATAATTCAAATACCAACTCATTCTTAAGATTGATCTTGCTGAGCCTCTCAAAAAATTCATCGACATAATCCTTACCCGCCTGGCGTATATCATGAAGAATGAAAATTGGTGCCCTGCTGAAGCGCTGGATGAAAAGTATGTCTTCAACTAGTTTCGCAGGCGAGCGTTTAGCCAGGACTTTTCGGTTGCAGTTATCCTTGTACGATTGTTTCGAGCCGCCGCAAATCAAGCATCCCTGGGTACATCCCTTTGCCGTGAGGATCGCCGTATTAGGATATTGAAGCCAGCCGTTGTATGGCAATGGATCCAGGAAGTTTTTATATTTGAAGACCGACTTGATTGTATATCGGTAGCCGGGGATATCAAATTCATCCAGGCTGTCAGGAACATGGCTTAACGGGTTGTATACTGGAGTGTCTCCGTCCTTCCAAGTAAGGTTTGGAATCCCGCCCAGATGGTGGGTTCCATTTTTTAAATGGTTGATCAATAAGAGCATCAACTTTTCGGTTGAATCGCCCCGCATGACAAAGTCAATGAAGGGATATTCTATTAGCTCTTTATGGTAATAAGTTGCTGATAAACCGCCAAAAACCATAGGAGTTTCAGGATGAAGATTTTTCACAATTTTCGCCAGTTCAATACTACCATGAGCGTGAGGAAGCCAGTGAAGGTCAATACCAAAAGCCCGTGTCTTGATCTTTTTCAATTTCTTTTCGACATCAAAGTTTTCATCCATTAGCATTCGATTCGCGATGTTGATGATTTTAACGCGCAACCCTTGGCGCTCTAAATATTCCGCGATGCTCGTCAGGCCAATAGGATACATTTCGAATACTGGAGAGGATGGAACGACGTCACTGATTGGGCCAGCCAACAGCGCATTTTTTCGGAAATCGTATACACTTGGTGCATGGAGAAGAACTAGATCGTATCTCAAAATACTCACCTCGAAGTAAAATATACTCTATTAATCTGCCTAATAAAGACAATATATGATTACACCTTAATGATAACTCCCGGATCCTTCGTCTTAGTCCCGCAAAGTGTAATATTTTGTGAACAGCTGAACAAATCCGATTATAAAGAGCCTCAGACACTGATGAATAAAGGGATTAAGAGTTTATGAAAGTTTTGTGTATAGGGAGAACAAAAAGCGCAAGCGC
>NZ_JAGGQU010000068.1 GCF_018613155.1 Bacillus sp. ISL-55
GACTCAGGGATGCACTTGACCCTAAGATAAATGAGTAACAGTCTTAATTCTTCAAGGATCAAATCATGCGAAAAAACGAGTCAGGGAAACCTGGCTTTTTTCTTTTACTAGGTAATTATAAAATAATTTCAATGTGGATAACTATACGGGTTTTCTTAATCCAGCTCCAGCGCCTAGCCCCTCGAGTCGCTTGTCTAGTGTCGCCTCCTAGAAACTCCGAAACTTCAACTCCGCCGGCAGAAGCAAAAAGCGCTTCTTTGTCGGAGTCTCCAGTTTCTGCGTTTCTGGGCAGTCGGCTATACATTTCTATTTCGATCCGCCCATTGAAGTCAAAGAACGACTTCATTGGGCGGCCCTCCAGCGCTTGTCGGGGCTGAACGAGGCGCTTGCGCTTTTTGTTCCTTCTTTATGCAATTGTTTCAATGTTAACAGCACATGCTTTAAATTCTGCAGTACCGGAAATAGGGTCATATTCATTAAGAGTAAGAACGTTGGTTGGAACTTCGGACCAGTGAAAACTCATGAAAACGAGCCCAGGAACTACCTGTTCTGTTATCTTGGCCTTTACATCAAGAGTTCCCCGCCGTGAACTCACCCTTACAAGGTCTCCGTCATTAATTTGAAGCCGGAGTGCATCTTCGGGATGAATATCCAAGGTTTCCTCTGCTTGTTTGATTTTCACCCCTGCTGCATAGTGCCGGGTCTGTGTATGAGTATTGTAGGACTCATACCTTCTCCCGGTCGTTAATGTAAATGGATATTGTTCATCAGGCTGTTCCAATGGCGGTGTGAATTCTACTGGTACGAAACTGGAGCGCTTTTCATTTTCTTCTTCCGCATGGAACCTTTCATGAAGAACTTTCGTACCAGGATGTGTTTCATCTGGACATGGATAGTGTATCCCATACTCTTTTTCAAGACGTGCATACGATATGCCGCCATACATCTCCCAGGCTAGCTCTCTCACTTCATTCCAAATCTCTTCGCTTGAACCATAACTCATTGGATAGCCCATTCTTGAAGAGAGTTCACACAATATCTCCCAATCTTCTTTTACTCCTAGCTGCGCATTGACCGCGGTGCGTACACGCTGAACTCTCCTGTCCGTATTCGTGTACGTTCCGTCAACTTCGCCCCAAGACTTGGCTGGCAGCACGACATCAGCCATCTCAGCTGTCTCTGTCATAAAAATATCCTGAACAATCAGCAAATTCAGTTTTTCTAATAAGCTTCTAGTATGGTTCATATGCACATCTGCTACTAGCGGATTCTCCCCTATGCAATATAATGCTTTGATTTCCCCTGTTTCGATTTTATCGAAGGTTCTCGTCTGGGTGTCACCGACTTTTTTACTGATTTCTATATTCCACTTTTTCTCGAAGCGGGCCCGATACTCGTCGTCCAATACGCTTACAGCCCCGGTAATCTGGTTCGGTAAACAGCCCATATCTCCCGCGCCCTGGACGTTATTCTGTCCTCTTAAAGGCATGATGCCGGATCCTCGTTTCCCGATATGGCCACTCAGCAATGCCAGGTTGGCGATATCGAATACATTGTTCACTCCACAGTGATGTTCTGTAATACCGAGTGTGTAGGCGATCATAGCCTTGTTGGCAGTTGCATACAAGCGAGCAACCTCTATGATATCTTCTGCTGCCAAGCCGGTGATTTCAGCTGAATATTCCGGTGTATAAGGTCCAACCTTCGATAGCAATACATCAAAATCTGCAGTGTGCCTGCCAATGAAACTTTCATCATACAGTTTTTCAGTAATGATAATCCTTATTATTGCGTTGATCAGCGCAATATCCGTACCGACGTTGATTTGCAGATGTTTATGAGCCGACTTGACCATATCAATTCTTCTTGGGTCAATGACGATTATTTTAAGACCGCCTTTGGCAGCTTTTTTCATTCTATTTCCAATGATCGGATGAGCTTCAGTTGTGTTGGATCCCATTAGTAAAAGTACCTCTGCCTCATCAATATCTTCTAAGGTATTCGTAGGGAAACCGCTTCCAAAAATAGTCGCCAGACCGGCGACACTAGGAGCGTGTCAGGTTCGGTTACAGCCATCAATATTATTGCTTCCGATAGCAGTCCGCATAAACTTCTGCGTTATATAGTTCGATTCATTGGTTGTGCGGGCACATGCGAACATTGAAAGCGATTCTGGACCAAACTCATCTTTTAGATCGGACAATCGGCTTGCGATGAAATCATACGCTTCTTCCCATGAAGCCTTTACAAGCTTTCCTGCTTTTCTGATCATAGGTGTATTCAATCGTTTCGGAGCATGTACGTACTGATAGGCAAAAGCACCTTTTACACATGTCTGTCCTTTATTTACAGGTGCTTCTTTGTCTCCCCTGATTTTAACAATCTTATTATCTTCTACATCCAATATCAAACCGCAGCCTGTACCACAATAACCACAGACCGTCTTAACCTGGCTAATCGATGACATAGCTTCCCCTCCGGCATTTAATATAATTTCTCCTACTTCCATAGTAGTCTAAATTTTCAAAGCGATGTAGAAAATCCGATAGCTTTTTTTGTCATATTTGCAACATTTTTTCGACAAATACTTATTTTAACCCTCAGTAAGTATAAAAAATAAGGCAGGATCAACTCCTGCCTTACTCAGCCTTTCTATTATGCAGTTTTTGCCGGGAGCATAATTTTGAATGTTGTACCCTTGTTCTGCTCACTTTCGATATATACCTTACCATTATGGCTTTCAATAATCTTGAAGCTGACCATCAGGCCTAACCCATTTCCATTTTTCTTTGTAGTATAGAATGGCTCGCCAATTTTCTTGAGCGTTTCTGGAGGAATTCCTACGCCTGTATCCTTTATGGAGATGACAACATTGTCATCTTGTACTTCTGTTCTCACTTTTAAATCCCCACCGTCAGGCATTGCTTCAATTCCATTTTTAATAAAATTCAAGAATACTTGCTTCAAACGGTTTTCATCACATTCAATCTGAATGATTTCCTCTGTAGCATCAAAATCCAGTTTGACATTTCTTTTTCTTGCTTCGAATTTCAACATAGACACTACATTTTGGACAATCGTAATAATATTTTGTTCTTCAAGCTCAACAGCCTTTGGTTTTGCAAGAACCATGAACTCCTCAACAATGTTATTGACTCTGTCAATCTCGTCAAGAATGATTTCAATGAACTCCTGGCGCTGCGGATCGGTTTCGTCAAGCTGCAGGAATTCAGCATACCCTTTCATTGATGTCAGCGGATTTCTGATTTCGTGGGCAACCCCAGCAGCGAGCTGGCCAACAGCAGCAAGCTTATCCTGGCGGTGCAGCATTTCCTCTGACTTTTTCTTCTCTGTGATATCATTACGAATTGCAAGATACTGATATGGCTTCCCATTCTCATTAAGGAACGGAACAATCGTGGTATCCACCCAGTAAAAAGAACCATCCTTCGCCCTGTTACGAATATCCCCTTTCCAAACCTGGCCGGATCCAATGGTTTTCCACAGGGTTTTAAAGAATTCTTTCGAATGTAATCCGGAATTCAATAAGCTGTGGTCATTACCAATCAATTCTTCCCTGCTGTATTTAGAGATTTCACAGAATTTATCATTCACATTTTTGATAATCCCCTTCTCGTCTGTAAAAGCAACGATGGATGATTGATCAAGGGCAAAATTAATGTCACTGACTTCTTTAAGTGTTTCCTTTAAACTTGCTTCTGCGTGTTTTCGTTGCGTTATATCAGAACGAATCGAAACGTATTGATATGGCTTGCCTTTACTGTTCAGGAAAGGGACAATCGTGGTATCAACCCAATAATAAGAACCATCTTTCTTCTTATTCCTTATTTCACCCTTCCATACGTGCCCAGCACCAATCGTTTTCCACATTTCTTTGAAAAATCCCTTAGTATGAAGTCCAGAATTCAAGATCGAGTGATTCTGGCCCAAAAGCTCAGCTTCACTATAGCCAGAAATCTCAATAAATTTTTCATTAACATATGTGATATTACCTTTAGGATCCGTAATCGCAACAATTGCTGATGAATTTAGTGCATCTGTAATATCTTTCAAGTTGGTATCTGAAACTGCAAGCCTTTTGCTGATTAACGCACTTGAACCGATCAAGCCAGCAAGGATCAGAACCGAGATAAAAACAATAAGATAACTGATCAACGACTCTGGAATCCCCGTCTCTTCGACCAGACCGTTGCTCATATTTATTGAAGATGCTCTTGTTAAAAGAAAATGACCTTCTACAATTGCAGCAGTCACGAAAAGAGCACTTAGCGGCTTAATCCAGCCATGGTCTCCTTGAGTAAAACTTTTTGAAAAGAAAAGCATCCAGAAGGAAAAGTAAAATGATACGAAAACCAGTGCAAGTGCAATTAGTAAAATAGGTGGCTGATAACTGAAATCCACCCTCATCGAGTACATTCCCAGGATATGGACCACCAGGACTGCAAGCATCATGAACAAGCTTCCTGCTAGCATATTGCTTTTTTTTACTGACTTGCCTGTCATTGCATAGAACGCCATTGCTGTAAATGAAATAACCAAAATAATCGATAATACTGTTATTGGAATTCTGTAAGACACATTGCCATTCAGGTTCATTGCAAGCATTCCAAAGAAATTCATAACCCATATTCCTATACCAAGTGAAAATGTCCCACCCAAAAACAGGAATCGTTTATTTCGATCTGATGATTTTATTAGACTGAATAAATCGAGTGCTGTATATGATGACATGACTGTCAATAAAATGGCTACTAGCAGTAATATTGGATTGAAGGATAATTCCGGATTATCCATTTAGGCATCATTCCCCATTTAAAGTTTCATTTCGATTGTATGTTAAAACTGAAGAGAATAAAAGGGTTTCTTAAATAAAATGTAATAACTTTGTCACTTTTATATATTGACAATTGAAAATTACGTAAATCCCCTTCCCTTTGGTAGTTGACCTCTCCACAAACAGCATAAGGAACTTACCCTTCCCGGATAACATATTCCCTGGCACTTATTAACTAATACCTCAATCCGGTTATATGAACAAACACCTATTTTAAAATTTTTCAAAAAAAGACTACACAAATTATCTAAAAATGTTTATACTGTACTATAACAGGTTAAGTAAAATATAAATTGTACTATAAAAGGAGGATTTTTATTATGATGAGTCCGGTTGAATTTTTTCGTAATCTACCAAAGAAGGTATGCCCTGAGTGTGGTGAAGGAATGCACGAACAAGCTGAGTCATATTTAATGGAATGTGACCGCTGCTTATCTAAAAAAGAGGAATAATATAAGAAGGCACCTTTTAAAAAGGTGCCTTCTTATATAATCCAAAGAAAATACTCTTCATATAGAAAAAGAAGCTCATTTGCGAGCTTCTTTTTTTAACATCTTAGGAGACCCAACCAGCATCAGCCCAAAACTTTTTTGGAACTATTGAGTTGTATGATCCTCTTACTATAGCCGATGTGTGTTTGTTCCGCATTAAAGTGTCTTTTCATAAAATGGTTTCCCTACTTTATGACGACTCTTTACAAACACATTTTTCGGTATAATCACCGAGAGACTCATTATTCCCTTTAGTATTAGGTTAGCACTTTTCTTCTTTACATCATGTATCCCTGCTGACTATTCCATTTGGATGGTTAGCTGCCATCAAGGTTTTGTTCTCCTAAGGACTGTTATACCTGAAAATTGTTGACTTCCTTGAGAATGGTACTTTTCCAAGTATCCACTGTTGAATTGATACTCTGTTGGTTAAAAGCTTCCTTCCTGCGTACAAGTAAATAATAGGCAGGACTTCTGCTTTTACCCTTTTGAATTGAACCACTGGAAGGACAACATTCAACTTTCTGGTTTAACTTTTATTAGGTTCAAAATCCCTGTGGCTGGTAGTACTGATTTGGTGAAGAGAAGGTAACGACACTTTAGGAATAAACCTTTTTTCGTTCACTACGGAACGAACACAATTGGTTGAGCCTCCTAAGATGTTAATCACTTTCTTTCTACACTCTTATTATACCACCGTTCACGTATGTAAACCCTTACATTTGTGACGAATTAGTGTCTTTTCCGATATTTATGAAACAGGTTAAATTACCCGTATATCCTATATCTCAATACAAAAACTAGTCTTACCAGGGGGTGAGATTATGAATGATAAAAAAGATGATTTAAAACAGAACAATGATTTACTTAATTCAACATACACACCAAATCAACGCTATGTGCCAGGAGGATCCGTTGATGAGCATAGGGATTTTGAAGCTGGAAATATTATTCTTACCGGGGATGAAATAAAACAGCAGAATGAAAATTTATGACTCAGGTATGTCACCGACAGATAATGCAACCAATCCTTAAACTTAACGAAGAGAGGTATTAAACTTGGATTTACTCGATCCCAAAAACTTGAAATTTGGTGATGAAGTGTTCGTAATTTATCGGAACCCTCATGTACCTTCTGTTTCAAACATAAAAGCTGGTGAAATTGTTCCGCATCCAAAAGATCCTAATCAGTTCGCCCTATTCCTGAACGAAACCTTACATGTAATTGAAGACGATGATGCTCTGTTTGCTACACAAGATGCAGCCGAAAAAGCTTATTTTGATGCAATGGACCCCTATAACACTTAGTAACCCATTCTATTTCCAAAAGTTTTAAGAACATTTTATCGGGGAAAAAAGAAACGCAAGCCAATTTCCATTAGGAGGGATGAAGATGAAAATTTTATCAGCATCTTCTAAGTTCGTCATTGGCTCTGCACTTGAAGGAGGATTTGTCTATCTAAAGAAAGGCACCCTTACCCCCAACAAAGTGATACGACGTGGAAAGCTTTAAATCGGCAAATCCTCTTTCTAGAAGCACATCCATCCAGGGTGTGCTTCTATTTTTGTAATTTTTGAAAAATTAAAGGGATTTTATAAATATGAAACGAATATAGTAAGCAATATAAATGTGTGGGGTGACCAGATTGCTTCAATTAGAGATAGAGCCTGCCTTGAATCCAAATGAAACGCGATTGCAGCCTTCCTACAGAATGGACCTTAGAAATTTCTCAGAAAAGGAATACAACAAGTTTGTAAAATTAAATACCGTGAATGATTGGAGCCAGCTAAGCTGGAAAGATGTAGGAAGACCATATGAGGTAACATCCTTCGCACAGGAAAAGAGGGATTGGGAAGAAGTAAATCAACAAACTCTTCCGGCGAACATCTCCTGGCAGATGTTCAATAAGTCCTTCCACGAGTGGTTCGTTAAGGATGTTCCAGCTGAAATGGACAATTCGAAACGGAATTTCATGAAGAGTCTTACGAATTTCAAGCTGACAGAAACAAAATCTGCATTAGGTGAATTGATCAGAATACACTTGTGGAACTACGCTCACCGCATCGAGGATGGCATTTGGGATCCACGGGGCAAACGTGCATTGTTTGAAGGACTTGATTTAATCAAGCCAAGAATCCTTTTTCTTGGAGCAGCAGAGGGATATGAAGCAATGCAGTTAAGCGCAATGTATCCAGGAGGTGGTATTGTCTTTGTAGATTATGATCCTTTTTGCAAGGATACAAGGTTTGCGGAATTCCCTGACACTTATCCATTCCTGGGAAGCAATCCCTTAACTGGAGGCAATAAGGTCTACCATAAAAGTGATTTTAAGACTGAGTACATTGTTGAAGATATACGCAAGCTCCCTTTTGGCCGAGAATTTGATATCGTCCTTAGCGTTGGATTACTCGAGCACTTCCCTGATTCTTTAAAAAGCGAAGTTCTGGATTGGCACACGAAGTTCCTAAAAACGGGTGGGTATATCATCATGACAACACCTCGGGCTCAGTTAAAATCCAAGCTGTATTATGAAATCATGTCTGATGTCATGAACCATACATACAGAGAACTAATGACAGTCGAGCAGATGGGACTTTATTTATACGAAAACGGTTTAGACATTTTAAGGCACGGCTTTATTAAAGTCCATAACGGAATCATAGCACGTCCCCGATAAAAACAGGCCCTTCTTTGGAAGGGCCTGCAAATCTTTATAGATCAGATCTCTTTACTGGTTCTTCTTCGTTATTTGTTTGATTACCCGTACTTGAAGTGTATCCTACCCTATAGACAAAATCTTTCTTTTGTTTTAGCGCGTTTGGCATTTTGTATTGATGTCCATTGGATTGAAATTCGCCTTTATGCGACACTTGTACCCCTCATTTCCTGCTTACTGATAACCTCTGTTATTCAATTCATCTTCGGCTCCCGACGAACGCTCAATCTTTCCGCCGACCTGCCCTTCTACATAACTGTCACTTGCTTGTTCATGGGTCATTGCAAGCCCATTGGAAAGTTCGTCATTTTTCTGATAATCCGATGTATCGTACATACGCCCTGCAAGCTCAAGATTTTTACCTTTATTCTCTTTCATGAAAGTCCCTCCTTTCGTACTTGAATTATTTTTTGATATAAAGTCTAAAACCATACTTCTGTTTTTGAGTCCTATTGAAAAACAAAAAACTCTTCAATTAAGAAGAGCTTTTTTTGTGAATACCTTTAAATCTTCATTATCCATATAGATTTCACTGTTAACCTGTTTCAAAAGACGTTTTTTATAAAAATAAAGTGTAAACTTTCTATACTTGGATTAGTGTCTAGCTCCAGCGCGTAGCCCCTCGAGTCGCTTGTCTAGCTGCGGCTCCTAACTCCTCGAGACGTTTCGGTCCTGCCAATGAAGTCAAAGAGCGACTTCACTGTCAGGTCCTCCAACGCTTGTCGGAGTTGGGCAGTCGCCTCCGCTTTTCGAATTGTCTAGTGTCGCCTCCTAGAAACTCCGAAACTTCAACTCCGCCGGCAGAAGCAAAAAGCGCTTCTTTGTCGGAGTCTCCAGTTTCTGCGTTTCTGGAC
>NZ_JAGGQU010000006.1:0-39879 GCF_018613155.1 Bacillus sp. ISL-55
TAAAAGTTTTGACAATACGATGTTCTTATTGGAGGTGATTTTATGGAAAAAGAAACACTTGCCTTCCATGAAACGATGGAAGCTCATGAAATATTGAACCTTAAAACGATTAGTGTCCTTAAATCAAAATTAATGCAGGGTCTCTGTTTTGATAACGACCTGAAAGCATTGATGGAAAAAGATGTCCAACAGTCGATTGCGGCAATTGAAGAATTGAAAGTATTTTATCAAGGTGCCAGGACAAAACCCATGCAGGAGGGTGAAATCTGATGGAAATGGATTATCTAGATCCCCAGGGCGCAGAACACATGCCAGAGATGGCCGATGCATCTTTTGCGCTGGATTTTTTGCTCTGGATTAAAACTGGTATACACACTTACGGTATCGCCCTGACTGAAACAGCCAATGGAGAGCTTCGAAAAACTTTATACAAACAAATGGAACAAGCGATTGATCTTCACGCTGAAGTTTCTGATTTGATGATGGAAAAGGGCTGGCTTTATCCTCATGACGTGGGCAAACAAGTGGAACTGGATTTAAAATCGGCAGACATGGCAGTCAGCATCGGGAAGATGAACCTCTTCCCGATTGACACGGATCGGCTTGGAATGTTCGCTACACCGGATAAATAAAGGAGGAATGTCTGTTATGAAAGCCGTTACGTATCAAGGGAGCAAAAATATACAGGTCAAGAATGTAAAAGATCCCGAAATAAAGAATTCAGATGACATTATCATAAAAGTAACTGCTTCAGCTATTTGCGGTTCTGATTTGCACCTTTTGCATCAAATGATCCCGAACTTGCCTACTGACTATGTAATTGGGCATGAACCAATGGGTGTAGTCGAAGAAGTTGGACCGGGTGTGAATAAACTAAAGAAAGGCGATAGAGTAATCATCCCTTTCAATGTCAGCTGCGGAGAATGCTGGTACTGTAAAAATGACATTACTTCGCAATGCGATAATTCTAATCCCCATGGAGAAATGGGAGGTTTCTTTGGCTACTCAGAAACAACGGGCGGTTACGCTGGCGGGCAGGCAGAATATATGCGGGTGCCTTACGGTAACTTCACTCCTTTTAAAATACCTGAGGATTGTGAAGTAGAGGATGAGAAGCTCGTCCTGCTGGCTGATGCTGCCGCCACGGCATTGTGGAGTGTCGACCATGCCGGGGTGAAATCGGGCGACACAGTAGTGGTTTTAGGCTGCGGTCCGGTTGGTCTGCTCGCGCAAAAGTTCGCCTGGTTAAAAGGAGCAAAGAGGGTCATAGCTGTTGATCATTTGAATTACCGTTTAGAGCATGCGAAAAAGACAAATAAAGTTGAAACAGTTAACATTGAGGAACACCAGAATACAGGCGAATACCTTAAAGAAATTACTAAGGGCGGCGCGGATATTGTCATTGATTGCACGGGCATGAGCGGGAAAATGTCTCCGCTTGAATACCTGGCTACTGGCTTGAAGCTGCATGGAGGTGCCATGGGCGGTCTTGTCATAGCTACTCAAGCTGTTCGAAAGGCAGGGACTATTCAAATCACCGGGGTCTATGGAGGAAGGTATAACGCTTTTCCATTGGGAGACATCTTCCAGAGAAACGTGGACCTTAAAATGGGACAGGCCCCGGTAATCCCTTATATGTCCTATCTTTATGATATTATTTCCACTGGCAAAATGGATCTGAGTGATGTCATCACTCATGTGTTACCGCTCGATCAGGCGAAACACGGTTATCAGATTTTCGATACCAGGACTGACGGCTGCATCAAGGTAGTTCTTAAGCCATAAATCTCCCATAAAAAAACGTCCCATGTCAGGGACGTTTTTCGATTCATTTGAATATTGGTGACAAGGCTGTTGTTTCATTGATAAAAATGAAGCTATCATACCTTCTGGCAACAAAGGAAGGTACATAGTTGCCTAAATGTTCTAGTTCAGGATCATAAACAACTCCTATGGCGCGATGCCCCAGAACACATTCAAACTCTCTTTCGTTTTCCTTATGAAATAAAATATATTTATCGAAAGCTCCTGCCTGATGCAAAGCCTCCTCCCAGCTGCCAGCCTGGGCATCCGGTACCTCCTTCACTTCAACAGCGCCGCCCCATTGATCAGACGCGATCACAGTACCATGGTGCGTTCCGAAACCAACTGCATAAACCTGCTGTCCATATTTTTCTCTTAGAATTTGTCCAACATTTATCATGCCTTCCTCTGCCATATCTGTTGCCCTTGCATCCCCAATATGGGTATTATGCTCCCAGATGATGGCTTTTGCACCTTCACCATGGGCATGCACTACTTTTTCCAAAGCGCTTACCATGTGAGTATCACGGATGTTCCAGTCCTCTGCACCGCCTTTTGCCATAGCCCGGTAATAACGTTCAGCATCAAGCATGACCAGGCTGTTAACCTTCAAATTCAAGTCACCCTCTTGTTCTTTCGGGTAATTTTTTCGTTTTTTCTGAAGGTCAATCAGGACTTTAATTACTTCTTCCGTACAGTCTTCTCCATAATACGCCGAAGAAATCGCATAATTCTCACCTCGGCGCTCGAATGGTTCGAAGCAGGAAAAAGCCTGCTTTGCTGATTCTACGTCTCCTGGAGATATTCTTTCAAGCTGCTTGATGATTTCTTCCATCGACTCCCACAAACTATATACATCAAGACCGTAGAAACCAACATGTTTATCCGCCGATTCATTGTGTTTCTTCATCCACTCTACAAGATCCAGAATTTCTTCATTTGCCCACATCCAGGAGGGCCAGCGGTCGAAATCCTTTAAGGCTGTCTGAGCATCTCTGTCTCTAAACCCTTTAATATATTGATTCACTGTGAAACACGAAGGCCAGTCACCTTCTACAGCAATAAATGAAAACCCATGCTCTGCAATTAATCTTTTACTGATTTCTGCCCTGATTGTATAGAATTCCGAAGTTCCATGAGAAGCTTCTCCCAGCATCACATACTGTTTATTTGCTGCCGCTTCTACAATCGCGTCCAAGTCGTCATATGTATCAAATTTTACTGCATGATTTTTAATAGATTGGACCAAATCGGTATTCGAAGCCATGCTGTACCTCCAATCTTAATAGCCTGCATTATTGTTGGTCTCTGGACTGTTTTCCTCCTGGCCTAAAATCCACCAGTAACCGTTAAAGCATTTGGGTGAGAAAGCAACTTTACGATAAAGCCTTTATTAATTTACCCTTATTTATATTAAAGAATCTATATTATGGAGAATTAGAGGGGTTTTCAGCTTCGCATAGAACTATACTTAGTAAATAATATTAGGAGGTTGACAATGGAGTTTAAAGATTATGAAGAGTTCTGGCCTTTCTATTTATCACAGCATAGTAAACGTTCAACAAGAGGTTGGCATTTTGTAGGAACGAGTTTTGTTTTCGTATTTATTATTGCAGCGATTATTACTCTGAACTTTTGGTTGATATTGCTTGCGCCTATAACTGCTTACGCGTTCGCATGGTTTAGCCATTTCTTTATCGAAGGCAACAAGCCAGCTACTTTTGGCCACCCCGTCTGGTCCCTCCGTGCAGATTTTCGTATGTACCGGTTAATTCTTTTGGGGAAATTGAACAAAGAACTAGACAAATTTAAATTGGCAGGATAAGGGCTCTTCAGAAAAAGCTGAAACTAAAAAACAAACCCATTCTTTTCTAGAATGGGTTTGTTCTTGTATAAAGTATGAAATTAAACTAAATCTACATTATGATATACCTGCTGGACATCCTCTAAATCTTCCAGGGCATCAATAAGCTTCTCGAATTGTTCCTGTGTTTCTTCGTCAAGAGTAACCTCGTTCTGAGGCAGCATTGTCAGTTCAGCAACAGTAAAGTCAGTGATACCGCCATTCCTGAATGCTTCCTGAATAGCGTGAAATTGATCAGGCTCACCATAAATAATGATGGAGTCGTCTTCTTCAAGGATATCTCGCGCATCAATATCCGCTTCCATCAAAATTTCAAGTGCCTCATCTGCCGATTTCCCTTCAAAACCGATAACAGCAGTCTTATCGAACATATAAGAGACAGATCCAGCTACTCCCATGTTGCCGCCATTCTTTCCGAAAGCAGCTCGTACATTGGATGCAGTACGGTTTACATTGTTCGTAAGTGCATCAACGATCACCATGGAGCCATTAGGGCCAAAGCCTTCGTAACGAAGCTCTTGATAATTTTCTTCAGCTCCGCCCTTGGCTTTTTCGATCGCGCGGTCAATGATTACTCTTGGCACATTATATGTCTTTGCTCTTTCCAAGACGAATTTCAGCGCCTGGTTGGATTCTGGATTTGGTTCCCCTTGTCTGGCTGCAACATAAATCTCAAGCGCGAATTTTGAATAAACTCTGCTTGTATTTGCATCCTTGGACGCCTTCTTCTCTTTAATGTTGTTCCATTTACGACCCATATATTCCACTCTCTTTCAACTTAGATCAGATAGCTGCATTGTCTATATACATGTTGCAGCAGCTCACAGATAATATTATACCTTAAATGGAAGATTTGTTAAGAGGTTAGTATACATCGGGGAATTAAATGGAACGTCCCCGCATCTATAGTAATTCTTCCGCTAACAATTCATAGGATTTGATTCGGTCCTCTGGTGAATATGTGATAGTCAGAATCATGATTTCATCAGGCTTATATTTCTGATGCAATTGAAGCAATCGATCTTTCACTTGCTTTGGATTCCCTATGATCATTTTTCGCTTCATGTTTTCAACAGTTTCGTAATCTTCGGGAGAGAGCTTGTAATCCTTTGCGTCTTCAATAGTAGGTACACCGGATGAACCTTCTCCTTTTCCCTGCTGGATTCTCCATATAAGTGAGCTTAGTGCGATTTTCTCAGCCTGTTCAGTGGTTTCAGCACAAATGGCCGAAATCGTTAAAATGGATTGCGGAGATTCAATGCTTCCTGGCTTGAAAGAGTCATAGTAGACTTGCAAAATGTCTTGAGGTTCCTTGTCACTCATAAATAAACCGAACGCATAAGCCATTCCGTACTCAGCTGCGAGCATTGCACTTTTTTTGCTTGTTCCAAGTAGCCAGGGTTCTGGACGGACTTCTGGTAAGGGAGCTGCCTTTATTCTTGCTGATTCGCTTCCTTCTGGGTGGTCATTATTAACAAAATGAAGCAATTCTTTCAATGATTCTGGAAGTTTCCAAACGTTTTGCAGGAAGTTGTCTGACAAGGCATTGGTGACTTCCGCAGAGCCGCCTGGAGCCCGGCCGATTCCAACATCAATCCGGCTTGGGAACATTGTTGCAAGCAAATTATAAAGCTCCGCCACTTTGTACGGCTTGTAATGTGGAAGCAGGACAGCGCCTGAACCAATACGGATTTTTCTGGTCCTTGCGCCAATATACGGAAGCATCACTTCAGGTGCCGGACAGGCTAGCCCCGGGATATTGTGGTGCTCAGCAATCCAGAACCGCGTATATCCCAATTTTTCGGCAGTCTGTGCAAGCAAAACAGATTCCTCCAGCGCATCTTTGGCTGTCTGGTTCGCTGAAATTGGAGCCTGATCAAGTATGCTTAATTTCATAGCTTACTCCTTTACTTCCAGTAAGGTTAATTGAAAGGTACCGACCTGGCCGCTTTCATATAAATTCGTAACAGAGGTCGAGTACTCGACAATTTTTCCTCTAAAGGTTATTTCTTTAGCAGGAACGTGTACATCAAATTCGCCTTTATATAATAATGTGGTGACATTATGATAGTCTTCGCTTGTAACAGGAAAATGCGCTGCAATTCGCCTTTGTCCGCCAGTATTGTCCATTTCAAAATGACTGATTAAAATTGTTTCTCCATCTAAAATAATTCTGTCAACCAAAATATCCACTCCTATACACTTGCTGAATTACATTTTATCACTCATGAACTTTAAATAAAAAATGCCTGCCCTAAGTGGACAGGCTGTACCGACTCGTTATATTTTTGCAAGATAATCTTTCATCACCTTAACAAGCTCTTCAGGCTGTTCATACATGCTCATATGGCCGGCATTTTGAATGACTTTCTTCTCAATATTATCTCTCGATACAGTAAATGTTTTTTCAGGAGGGATAATTTGATCCTGTTCACCAGCAATCAAGAGCACAGGAAGGTCCGTTTCCTCTAACACTTTACTCCGTTCTGGTCGATCCTTCATCGCCATCAAGGCGCTGACAAGGCCTTCCACCTTGGTCATCCTGCCAATTTTGACTGTCTCTTCGATTTCCTTCGCATTCACTTCTGTATTTTCAGGAGAAAAGAGCTTCCTGGAAAGTCCTTCGATAAATGCTCCAGCTCCCTCTTCCTGAATCTTCTTCGCATTGTTTTCTCGGGCTTCCTTCGCTTCTTCTGAATCCGGATTTGCTGTTGAGTGTACCAAAGAGAAAGCTTTTAAATGCTGCGGATACAAATCGGCAAATGCCAGGGTGATATATCCGCCCAGTGAATGACCGAACATTGTTACCTTATCCAACCCTAGCTGATCCAATAATTCTTTAATTGTACTGGCCATGTCCTCAATGGAATAGCTGTCCTTCCCCATGCCTGAGTCACCGTGTCCCGGAAGGTCGACTGCGACGACTCTATATTCTATGGCCAATTCGGGAATGATTCTGTCCCAATAGTGCTTGCTGCCGGCAAATCCATGTATGAGGACGATTGGATCACCTTTACCTTCATCATAAAAACTCATTTCCGTGCTCCCAGTTCTTACTAACTTTAAGTCCATATCCTTCCGCTCCCATCATAAAGTATATTTATTATATTCCCCGATTCTCGTTTATTAATCTATTGCTGAAATCGATAGGCTGATATTTCCACAGCTAAAATGGTGTATTCTCTGTTACAATTTTGAGGTTGATAAACCACAGGAGGATATCCATATGAAAAAACTTTTCCTGCCTCTGATGATTGTTTTACTCATCTTCATGGGCGGTTTTATATCTGGAGTATTATATTCAAATACAGATGATACTAAAACGATTGCAACCAGTGATGAAGCAGCACATTCCACCAAAATACCTGGAGTGAAAAAAGAACCACAATTGAAAGAGCAAGAATCAAAGGTTTTAATTGGCTATGTCCAGGATTTCAGGAAACCGGACGAGATTGATTACAAAAGCCTGACTCATGTGATTTTTTCCTTCGCGCACCCAAACTCGGATGGCAGCCTGTTAATGAATGGAGATCATGCTGTCAAAAATTTAAGGGCGATTGTTACTAATGCACAAAAACATGATACGAAGGTTATGCTGGCAATCGGCGGCTGGTACCATATCAATGGAGGGGAATCTTATGACTATTTCAAGGCAGCCATCTCAAATCCTGTTTCAAGAAAAAAGCTAGTTCAAGAGCTTGTTAGTTTTGCAGAAAAAGAAAAGCTAGATGGCATAGATATCGACTTTGAGCATCCGCGCTCAACAGATGATGCTCAATATCTGGCTGTTTTTGCAAAAGAATTAAGTGAAAAGCTGAAACCGAGCGGTATGGAACTGTCCATCGCTGTAAATGCCAAGGTGCACAGCGTGACAGGGACTGAAATTCACTCTGTCGTGTTTGATCCCTCCATGTTCAAGTACTTTGATCATGTCAATTTGATGGCTTACGATGGACAATGGGATGGAGAATATAACGCTGCAAATTTATCACCTTACTCTTATTCTGCTAATATAGTAGCCTATTGGACAGCACTTTTTGACAAACATGGATTTTCAAGAGAGAAACTTGTCCTGGGTGTGCCGCTATACGCACAGCCTGAGGATCCTTCGATCAAACAGGTCTCATACGAAGCTCTTATCAATCACAACCCTGCTAATATCGGTAAGGACCAGGTCAGGATGAATGGGACAACATACCATTATAATGGCCACACCACATTGAAAAAGAAAACCGTTCTTTCACTTTCACAACAGTTGGGCGGCATGATGATATGGGAAGCAGGTCTGGATGCTAAAGGGAATCAAAGTGCCACAGCTTTACTCTCAGGAGAATTAAAAAAACAGGAAGATCCTCGATACTATACCCGGAAATAAACAAGGAAGCTGCTATTGGCTTCCTTTTCTTTATGCGCCTATTGGACACCGTTTTGTTACTGCATGAATAAGTTAGCAGTAAAGAACTATACGGTGGTGAACTAACGAATGAGATTACCAACTATATTGTCCGGACCGGTCATTAGAAGGGTCGACCCTTCGTCGGTATATATTTGGATTGCTTTAAGCCGTGATGTTGAGATCGATGCTCAATTATTCCAGATCGATATTACTGGTTCAGACGAAGAGAACAGGTATATTCCTTTAGAAATCCATACTGAAACCAAAGTGTTTAAAGCTGGAGAGCAGTTATTTATATATTTGGTCAGAATCTCTCCCGCCGATTACCATTTCCCACCCTGCACTCTCCTTGGTTATGATTTGCTTTTTAAAAGAGGTCGATCTGTCAAAAATCTAGGCAGTTATAACCTGCTCAATCCTGATAGTCCTCGTTCAATCGTATATGGAGACCTTAAATACCCTGCGTTTTATATAAACCATGAAAGCGAGCCGACAAACTTGCTATATGGCTCTTGCCGAAAACCGCATGGACAGGGGGATGATGCCCTGTTTGTAGCAGACGTGCTCGTAGAAAATAAACATCTTGATCTTTCAGCGAGACCTAATGCCTTATTTTTAATGGGAGACCAGATATATGCTGATGATGTTGCAGACCCGCTTTTTCCCATTCTGACTGAACTTGGCAAGGAATTGATTGGTGATAGCGAAAGCGACAAATTACATGAGCTCCTGCCAGAGAACTTAATTTCCCGGCTAGACCAGGTCAATGGACGGCAATTCCTGATCGAGCATCTCGCCAACTTTTCTACCAGGAAGGGCGATAATCATCTGATCACTTTGGGTGAATATACAGCCATGTATTTATTCAGCTGGGGTCCGGAGATCTGGGATTACATTCATGAGAATGATTTGCTCCCTACCTTTCAAGAGTTACTGGAGAGGAATAAACTTTATCTTAAATTGGATAAAGATGAAAAGAAGAGAACGAAGGAACTGTCAATCTTGGAAGCAAGGTATAATGAGCAAATCGAGAATATAAGGGAATTCGTTGTCTCACTGTCTGCAGCAAGGCGTTTGATGGCTAACACGCCTACCTATATGATCTTTGATGATCATGACATGACAGATGATTGGAATATATCCGAAAAGTGGACTTCATCTGTCAGAGAATCCTCTTTGGGAAAGCATATCATAGGCAACGGTCTTACAGCTTACTGGCTGTTCCAGGGGTGGGGCAATGAACCGGAAGGATTTGATGAGACATTTTTTCAGAAAGTAAATAGCTATATTGCCTCAACCAGCATTGAATCAGTCGGTTATAATGATGGTTTGAATTATCTTTGGGATTATCATTCATGGCATTTCATCGCTCCTACAGTTCCGAAGACAGTCTTCCTTGATACAAGGACCCAGCGAGAGTTCGATCCTAGACCCCAGGCAATTAAGCTGGGCAGAGTGATAGAAGAAACGACGCGCACGCCCCTGTTGATCAGCGGAGGAGGCTGGGAGGCTATTTCTCAAAAATTGATTCAAAGTGGCTGGAAAAGCAAGACTCCCCTGAATATCGTTTCACCAACTCCTATTTATGGAATGGGACTGATCGAATCCTTTCTCCATAAGTATGTATATCCTTTCAAAGTATTAGGCTTCCCTGTCCAGACTTCATTCGATTTTGATGGGTGGAAATATAATGGCAAAGGCTTTCATATGTTTATAAACCAAATTGCCTCATGGGATCCTGCGTACTGTATATTACTTTCCGGCGATGTGCACTTCTCTTCATCCGTGAAATCAGAGGTTCAGTTTCAATCCGGTAAAAAACATTCATTCTATCAATTTACAAGCAGTCCCATTCATAATGAAAGCTTTACAGGGTTGTGGGGAGTCTTAATGAAGTCAGTGCTTTTGCTTAACTCCCGCAAGAGACGAGAACAGAATATTCACCGCAGCTGTGGGGCTTCTTACACTCTCACCCTTGGAAAGAGTGATGTGAATCCAGATGAAAGACTTTTGTGGGAAGAAAAAATAAACTATCATACTTTTGAAGATGGCAGCGTGGCCGAAACGAAAAACTCAATTGGTTATCTGGAGGTCGAAAAAGGCAGATTGGAGAATACTTTGCTTATGACAGTGGATTACGGTGAAAGTCTGGAATAAATATGAAAAATTGGTTATACATCCTCAGAAAAGTGATATGATGAAAGTACTATATGTCAAATTGGAGGAGTTGTTGTGAGAGTTATTACAGCACTTTTAATAGTATTTTCTTTAACCCTGACAGGGTGCACTAATCAAGAAAAAGAAAGCGGTGAAAAAATCGTTCCCGCAAGCAACCCCTCAGAGAAAATGACTCCTATAGAATATCTGGAAGGCTATCATCAAAGCATAAATACAACTAATTTGAACGACTTCTCAGATTTGGCGCTGCTTGAAGAAGATCTCCAAACTCATAAAGTCTTCTTTACAGGCGAGTTCCATTCCGTCGCAGATAATTTTCCTACTCAAACGAAATTATTGTTCTACTTGAACCAAAATGCAGGGGTAAATTATTATCTCGCCGAATTGCCATTTGCATTTGCTGAATATATCAACCTGTACCTTCAGTTCGGTGATGAAAAGATACTTGAATATCTGGCTGCGGAATCTAAAAACACCCATTCTGAAGCTGCTGGACATTATCAGATGTACAGAGACATTTACAAATATAATCAGGAACAGCCAGAGGGTCGACGCATTCAATATTTGGGTATTGACGGAGACACTTTACCTAATCTGGCGTTAAATTATTTGGGACATCTTGCAAGCATGAAAGTCATACCAACAGAAATATCCAGTCATTTCAGTTCACTAAAAGATAATATTCACCCCGATTTACCAAGGAATGATCAATCTACCCCTGAGTTAAAGGCATTCATCAAGTCTTGGAAACTAGAAGTGAATACAAATGAAGAATTGTATAAAAAAGCCTTTGGTAAGGATTTTGATAAATTTTTGTTTACTTTAATTAGTATTGAGAACGGATTAAAAGAGATTGATGCCAACAAAAAAAACTATGGTGATTTTAACGTCTTCCGTGAAGGTGTTCTTAAAGAAGCCTTCAGCTACTGGATTGGAAAATTACCAAGTGAGGCGAAATTTTTTGGTGAATGGGGCCGTGCCCATATACTTTTATCAATGGAAGAATCGATGCTTTTGAACGGCACTTATACAACCCTTGTCCCTACGATTGCCCAATATATTAATGAAGAAGTTCCTCAGACAAAAGGCAGAGTTCTATCGATTCCATATATGTATGATCAGTCTTTTTTGAATCCTTTCAGGGAGTCAGAAGAAGATTCCGTTGGTTTTACAGAGGAATATAATCATTTGAATTTATTGACGGAATACGGCAAAGACGGAGTTACCTTATTTAAGTTGAATGGAGAGCAATCACCTTTTGATGCACCGAATATTTTTATACCAAATCCAACTGTCAATGGTACTTTGAATTATTTTCAATATGTGATCCTCATCAAAAACTCAGAAGCATCTAAATCCTATTTTGACGCGAAATAACCCAGGGGGATCATGCCTCTGGGTTTCTATTATTTATGATTTTTCTTAATACTTCGCTTCTCTTACATGAAAAAAGTAGGAACAAGAAATATCTTAACTTCATTGTTATGAGCTGATCTCTTCGAATTCTTTAATTTTCTCGAGCCTTTCTACGAGCACCATGCACTTTCTGTCGCCAATTTCATAGATATACATTTTATGGCCGTTTTCCTTCAGGAGCTTCTTGAATTGGATTTCGCCTGATAAGTCATATCCGTTTGCTAAATCCGAAATTTTCTTGAGTATTTGCTCCCTGCTTGGTTCGTTAGTAGATGCTATTTTAATAGGTATCGGAATCCCTTTTATTTTAAAGGTTACAAGGACGACGCTTTCCAATTGAATCAACTCCTTTCAAAAACAATTCGACAAACTCGTTTAATTTCCTTCTATTTACAAGTTTTTTTACGATAATGCCTTTACAATATAATACCAAAAAAGGAGCGAGGCTTAGCCTCCCTCCTCCTCATTATTCTTCTTCATTCATCATTTCATCAAACGCTGAAGACACCTTTTCAAATTCGTCATCAGATTCAATTGCTGCAAAATCTCCATCTTCGTCCACTTTCAAGAAAAAGATATCAATATCTTCGTCCGTTTCGGCCTTAAGATCTTCGACAAAACTGACAGCTGCATAGTCAGACCCTTCAATTGTCAAAGTGCCAATCACCTCGACCTCTTGCTCCACATCATTCTCATCACTAATTGTGAATACCTCGCCAACTTCTAGTTTATCCATCGATAGTACCTCCTGTCTTTTTTTATACACAGCATAGTATCTCAAAACTATGTAATCCACATTCTGTTTAAGACTAAGTTAAAAATAAGTTTTTAGCCAGCATAAAGCCTAATTACCTGATAAAAAAGATGCTATTTTGTCTTTGTTATCTTGAAAAACCTGCCGTCCCAGAAACTTTAGTTCTGCCATATTAGTAAAATCATCAAAAGGGACTTCTTCTGATAGCTCTGTATTCAGTCTGAGGTAATGATCGCCTAGCAAAAGCCGACAGTGATATGAAACTGATTCAGAGGATAAATCCATCGCCAGATCCAATAATTTTGGCGTAACCTTTAAAGTCGGAAAATGGAAAGGCAGCCATTGCCGGATGCCCCAATACTTTTCCTCTCCTATGGAAAAATCGATATTCTGTTGGCCAGTTCCAATCGATAGTATATGGATGTCAGCTAAGTCGGTTTTAAAGTGGTGCAGGGCTTCCGTCACACAAACTAACGAAGGATTATTAGCCCATAGTCCCCCATCGATCGATAAATATTGATTGTTTACATTGTTTGGCGGAAAGTAGATTGGCGCTGAACAAGACGATAAAACAGCATCCCACAACTTTATCGATAATTCATTTTCGGACGAGTAACCAAAGTCTGTTCGATGGACATACGGTTTTCCGTGGGTTATATCAACAGCCGGTATCAACAAAGGCTTTGCGATATCGCCAAGCGTAATTTCCTTAAAGGCTTGTTTTAACAGCCGACGTAAATACCTGTCACTATAAACACTTTTGAAAAGACCAATCTTGGATTTTCTCACAAAAATCTTTTCGCCATAAGTTTCGTACCTGCTCATCACTTCTTCCATCGATGTGTTCAAAGCAGCTGAAGCAGCAATGATTGATCCTGTACTTGTACCTGAGATGACATCAAAGCGTTCACCCACAGGCTTTCCAAACTCTTCCTCTATCGCTTGCAGGATTGCAATCGGGAAAATGCCTCTTATACCGCCACCATCGATGCATAACATTTTCATGAAATTCCCCCGATTCGTCCTTAATGCTCTCATTCTTCCCATTCCATCGGGACAATATAATCAAACTGAATAAGCAAAAAAAGAAGAGCTGCCCATTGAGAAGGCAGCTCTCCAGAAAAAACAACTTATGATACTTTATCCTTCTCATGGTTGAAGGAGTATTCTTCTTCCCAATACTCAGCATTTTTGATGCCAAGTTTTTTTGAGTTGAAGACTGGATCAAGTCCTTGCTTTTTCTGTTCCTCATAATCTTTTAAAGCAATTAATGCTGGTTTCGCGAGCAGGACAATGGCGATCAGGTTGAGCCATACCATCAATCCCAGACCAGCATCTCCAAGCGCCCATGCGAGTGACGCTTCTTTCACAGCACCGTAGAAAGTTGCTCCAAGGATGACGACTTTCAGGACAAACATCGGAACCTTACCATTTCTCCCTCTGAGAAGATAAGCGATATTCGTTTCAGCCATATAATAGTATGCCATGATTGTTGTGAAAGCGAAGAAGAATAGTGCTACAGCAACGAATTCTGCGCCGAACCCAGGAAGAACCGCATCTACTGCAGCCTGTGTATATCCTGGACCTGCTTCCACTCCCTTAAGGTTTTCAACAATGAATGCCCCGTCAGCACCAACCGTATTGAACATTCCTGTGAACAGGATCATGAATGCTGTTGCGGAACAAACAAATAGTGTGTCAATGTATACAGAGAATGCCTGGACCAAACCTTGTTTTGCCGGGTGTGAAACCTCTGCAGCAGCAGCTGCGTGTGGGCCAGTACCCTGTCCTGCTTCATTAGAGTAGATACCTCGTTTTACACCCCATGCAATCGCGCTGCCAAGAATACCGCCGAACATTGAATCAGCACCGAAAGCGCTTTTGAAAATCAAGGCGAAAACGGCAGGAACTTCTGAAATATTCATTCCGATAATGACTAGGGCTACAAGGATGTATCCGACAGCCATAAATGGAACTGTGTATTGCGCGACGGTCGCGATCCTTTTTACGCCTCCAAAAATGATTAAGGCCAAAAGTGCGATTACGACAAAACCTGTCACTGACTTGCTAACGCCAAAAGCATTCTCAAGACCAAGCGCAATCGAATTGGACTGAATTCCTGGCATTAACAGAGACATTGCCAGCAATGCAGCTATGGCAAACACAATCGCGAACCATTTGATTCCAAGACCTTTTTCGATGTAGTAAGCAGGACCCCCTCGGTAGAGACCATCTTGCTTTACTTTGTAAATCTGAGCAAGTGTTGATTCTACGAACGCGCTTCCTGCCCCGATAAACGCAATTGTCCACATCCAGAAAACCGCACCAGGACCACCCATGGCGATAGCCGTGGCAGTACCTGCGATATTACCTGTTCCGACCCGGCCGGATAAAGCGATAGATAAGGCCTGAAAAGATGATACACCAGCATCGGAACTTCTTCCTGTGAACATAAGTTTAACCATGTCCTTCAGGAGTCTAACTTGCAGAAAACGTGTCAGGATTGAGAAAAGCAAGCCGATTCCCAGAATGATGTAAATGACCGGGTTGCTCCACAAAATCCCATTGAGCCAAGAAACAAAAGCTTCCAAATGAATCCCCCTTTACAGATTTGATTTCTTTCTATTTCGAATTATAAGATAATTTAACTTAAAGGACAATCAAAAAGTGATATTTAACAGCAAATAATTTATATAGCTGTATATAAACAGGGGTTCGATTATAGAATTTGATGGTTTCGTACGAGAGGTTTATATGAGTTTGTTTCGATTCCCTTTGCTTTCATTTAAACATGTCAGAAGCCGCTCCAGGTTCGGACAGGATTCAGCTGATTTCCTCTAAAGCTGTCCGAAGTTGCTCCATGTTCGGACAGGTTTTCGCTGATTTGATTCAAAGCTGTCTGAAGTAGTCCCATGTTCGGACAGGTTTCAGTTGATCTCCTCTAAAGCTGTCTGAAGTAGCCTGTGTTCGGACAGGTTTCAGCTGATTTCCTCTAAAGCTGTCCGAAGTAGCCCCAGGTTCGGACAGGTTTTCGCTGGTTGTCTTCAAAGCTGTCTGAAGTTGCCCCGTGTTCGGACAGGTTTTCGCTGATTTGATTCAAAGCTGTCTGAAGTTGCACCATGTTCGGACAGGTTTTTGCTGGTTGCTTTCAAAGCTGTCCGAAGTATCACCGGGTTCGGACAGGTTTCAGCTGATCTCCTCTAAAGCTGTCTGAAGTAGCCCTGTGTTCGGACAGGTTTCAGCTGATTTCCTCTAAAGCTGTCCGAAGTAGCACCATGTTCGGACAGGTTTTCGCTGATTTCCTCTAAAGCTGTCAAAAGTTACACCAAGTTAGGACAGCTATTCGCTGGTTTCCTCCAAACCAATCAAAAGCTATCCATAAACGAAAAAAGCGAGAGACCACTGTCTCCCGCATTGTTTTCTTAATGTCCACTTTTCTCTCGTAAAATCGGAAGTGTGCAGCATCGGAATGAACCTCCAGATTTTATTATTTCTGTTATATCCACTTCAATTACTTCGAATCCCTTATTTCTTAGTTGTTCATTAACTCCTTTATTCACAGGCAAGCTGAGGATTCTTTTGTTGCCGATACAGAGCACATTCGTTCCGAGTGTGAATTGTTCTTCCTCGCTCACATCAATCAAAACATATTTAGAACTGAACAGATTAATATCATCCTCTGTCAAAGCTGGTCGATAGATTAATGCGACTTCCGGGGAAACGACATTGAAGACGCAGTCAAGGTGAAGATACTCTGCCTTAAAAGGAATGGCACGAACTTTAAACTGTGGAAGTAATCCTTGTAAATGATCAACTGCTTGCTGGTTGGTACGGTTGCTTAATCCAACGTACACTGTATCCTGGTCGATGACAACATCTCCACCCTCAATCTGGTCACCTAACAAGTTATAGTAGGAGATTTCCTCATCCTCGAGCCACTGTTTCAGGACATCCTCCTCTCCCTTACGTACTTCGCTGGCCATTTCCGCAACAAAAATTGTTTGGCCGAGTGTAAACCCTATATCCCTTGTGAAAACTTGCTCAGGGTATTTCTTATGGTATGGAAGAAGGATAACTTCTACCCCATAATTTTTCAAAGTATTCACGAATTTATTGTGCTGTTCCAAGGCAACTTCTATATGTATGCCCTCATCCTTGAAATGTTTCTGAGTTTCATTAATTACATCACGTATTGTCATATACTGTGGGCTGCAAAGAATGACTTTCTTAAGTACGTCATATTCATTTATGACATACCCTCTATTTTCGGGATGCATATTCTGTTCCATCCTCATTCCTCCTTATATACAAATCACTTTAGGTTTTCCGGATTTTACTTTAATCATAACTTCACATTGAAAAAATCCTGTCAGATATCCTGACGAACCTGCTGACTTTTTATCAAGAATTCTTTACGCTTAAGAAAAATTTACAACTCTTTCAGGAAATGAGGAGATGAAGGTGGAAAGGCAGAATACATTAGATTTGGCACAATTGATTATCATGCTCGATCTTTTTCGGGATGAATTGTATGAAGAGCTTTTGAAAAGACATGGAAAGCACGCTGTAGAAATATTACGTGCTGCTCAAAATGAAACTTTTTAAGGAGGGGTTCTCTGTGTCCTTGCATTTGCGTACTGCCGTAGAAAAACTAAAGGACCATTATATCCAGCATCTGATCAAATCGAAAATGACAAATGAAAGCGAAGAAGAATTAAGGAAATTAACATTAACAGAACTAAAAAATTTAATTAATAGGTATTAACGGTTTTAAAATACAAATCAATAGCCATGTGAGGAAATATAACATATAATATTTAAAACTGTTAAAAGCGTGGTGTATCAATTGGCTGCAGACCCATCTTCCTTTAAAGAAAAGAAAGTCATAACCATAGGCATTGTCAGAGAGCTGACCGGACTTTCTGAACGACAAATACGATATTATGAAGAAAGGAAATTAGTCTTTCCGGACCGAACTCCTGGTGGAAGCAGAAGATATTCATTCTTAGATGTTGAACAATTAGTTGAGATAGCCAACAAAATCGAAGATGGCGTCCAGACATATGAGATCCGGCAAGAGATGATAAAGGAAAATAAAAAACATAAAGACGAGGCACATAAGAAAATGATACAAGGACAATTGAATGCTCAATTCGGCGTTCGAAAATACTAACTTTAAAACCTTCAATCTTGGAGGTTTTTTCTTTTTGTTTAAAAAACATGTGAGGTTTTCTGACACAAACGTAGATTGATTGAAAAATACATGCGAGAATACAAACTACATTCACAATTTGAAAGGGGACGAAAAAATGGATACGGTGTTTTTAATGAATAGCTTATGGGTTATGATTTCCGCGGTTTTGGTTATTTTGATGATTGGAGGTTTTATCCTGCTTGAAACAGGATCAACAAGAATGAAGAACGCCGGCCACATTGCCGGTAAAACGATACTGACATTTGGAATTTCATCAATCGTTTTCTGGGCTGTCGGTTATGGACTTATTTTTGGGGATGGTAACTCGATAGTTGGTTTTTCGGACTTTTTCTATTCTGGCTATGATGTAGAGGGCTTAGGACTTTCAGGTGCAGTATTCTTTCTGTTCCAGTTGGCTTTTGCCGGGATATCCTTAACGATTGCCTTTGGCGGATTTGCTGAGAGAGCAAAATTGTCTGTATACCTTGTCTTTGCGCTTCTATTCTCCGTGTTAGTTTATCCGTTCATTGCTCATTGGATTTGGGGCGGCGGCTGGCTTGCAGAACACGGAAAACAGGATTTCGCCGGTTCAACTGTAGTCCACCTGACTGGAGCAATGGCGGCACTGGCAGCGACAATCCTCTTGAAGCCCCGTATTGGCAAATTTAATAAAGACGGTTCAGCTAATAATATTGAAGGTCACAATCAAGTTTTCACAGCATTGAGCGTATTGTTATTATGGGTTGGCTGGTTCGGGTTTAATGCAGGAAGCACCGTTTCTGTCGATGGAGCATTCTTTGGGTTTGTTGCTCTAAACACGAATCTTGCGGCAGCTGCTGGTACTGTTGCAGCCATGCTAATCTCCTGGATTGTTTTAGGCAAAGCGGATGTTCCAATGATGCTCAACGGAGCGCTCGCAGGCCTGGTTGCCATTACGGCATCCTGTGCATTTGTTGATACTTGGGCATCGGTTGTCATCGGATTGATTGCCGGCATCCTTGTTTTCTACAGTATTCGCTTCTTTGAAAGCAGAAAGATAGATGATCCTATCTTTGCGCTATCAGTACACGGTACAGCTGGTGTTTGGGGAACTCTATCGACAGGATTCTTTGCGACCCCCGAGTTAGCCACAGTCGGAAATCCTGGATTGTTTTATGGCGGCGGCCTTGAACAGCTGGGAGTACAGGCGTTGGGTGTTGTGGCCTCAGGCGCTTTCGCTTTCATCGTATCTTATATCATCTTATCGATTATGAAGGTAACAATGAAGGGCTTGCGGGTGACAGAAGAGGAAGAAATCATCGGCCTGGATATTAGTGAACATGGAAGCTATGGGTATCCTGAATTGGTCAATAAAGAATCAGTTGCAAAGGGATCAATCGAAATCCCCTCAACAGGCAATGTTCCTTTAAATTCACAGCAACCATCTGTCAATTAATGTTTGAGGTAATAAAGCGGCGGCCCCTTTGTGGGCCAGCCGTCTTTTGATGATTGAGAAAGGAGTCCGTCCGACTTATGAATGTGAGTGACGATTCAAATAGAAATGGAATAAAAGTCAAAATGCTGGCTGACGCTTCTTTTAGCAATGAACAATTAAACCATTTTCATGATTTAGTCTATGATCAAGTCTTAACTGCTGCATTAAGCAAAGTCTCAAATGAATATGGGCCACCCCCTTCCCCATTCTCCTTCTTCGTCATGGGCAGTGCTGGTCGAATTGAGCAGTCAATTTGGAGTGACCAGGACCATGGATTGGTTTTCACACTAAACACAGATGAAGCGCAGGAGTACTTTTTAAAGGTAGGAGTCGAGATTTCCGAAGGATTAGAAAATGCTGGCTATAAAAAATGTTCGGGTTCTGTTATGGCCAGCAATCCATTGTGGTGTAAATCAATGGACGATTGGGAGACTCAACTGGTACTTTGGGTGGGTGAATCTACATGGGAGTCCATCCGCTATTTGCTCATATTCGCAGATGCCAGGTCGATCTACGGCACACCTGGCATGGTAAGCAGATTGAAAGAAAAAGCATTTGATGAAGTTAAAAGGGAGCAATTGCTGTTAAGAATGCTTGATAACACAATGTATATGAAAAAAGGGGTCGGAGTACTTGGCCAGCTGCTTGTAGAAACTCATGGAGCTTATTCTGGATCTATTAATCTTAAGGAAACTGCATTCCTTCCCTTCGTGAATGCAGCAAGACTGTTATCATTTTACGAAGGGATAAAAGAAACTCCCACACTCTCTCGTATCAGCCGTGTATCTATAGACTTGATGCCTGTTCAAGATAAATCTTTGTACAGCAAGAATTTCACTGCACTGCTTGACTATCGCCTTAAACATGGAAGCAACAGTGATTATGACTCCGGCCACTACGTAAATACCAGTAAGCTCACGAAAGATGAAAAGAAATCTTTGAAGGAAATTCTTAAAGTTGGTGAACAATTTTATGAACACGTCCGAAAGATGCTTGAAAGGATGTAAGTTTTATGGGAATGAATGATATGGTTCGGTTCTTTCGGCAAATGACCGGGAAGCTTGGTTCGCACATCTATGCAGGAATGCCCCCTAACTCAAATCCGCAGCAGATGTCTTTTTTAAGGCAGCTGCAAAAAGAAATGAAAGAAGGAAATAGCCTCGACTGTCCGTTGGAAGAATTACCAGTCGTCGTTTTTGACCTCGAGACAACAGGCTTTTATCCTGAAAAAGGCGATGGGATCATCTCAATAGGAGCTGTCAAAGTAATTGGTTCCAGGATACTAGATGATGAGGTTTTTTACTCATTAATCAACCCTGAATTTCCAGTGCCGATTGATGTCCTTAGACTGACCTCTATTACTGAGGAAGAGCTCATGGATGCCCCGCATACTTCAGAAGTGCTGATGGAATTTTTAAATTTTATTGGCAGCTCAGTGCTTGTTGCTCACCATGCAAAACATGAGCAAGCCTTTATGAAGAAATTTACAAGCAGCCATTTACGTTTTAATTTCGAACACAGAGTGATAGATACTTTATTTTTAATAAGATTATTCCAGCCTGTTGTCAGTTCCTTGCCTTTGGAACAAGTTTGCCTCGAGTGCGGCATTGAAGTAAACGGTAGGCATCATGCATTGGCAGATGCTAAAATGGCAGCGAAGCTTTGGACTTTTTATATAAAAAAAGCCCGTGAGCAGGGTTACCGGAATTTGCGTGAGGTATATGAATACCTATCCTTGATAAGATAACCTTGCTCCGCGCATCCCTCCCCAAATTTCCTTTCTTTAATTTCTTTATTCCATTTAGCTCAAATCATTTTATTTTGATTACCGAAAGATAATTGTTACTATTGAATTGTATAACCGCTGGGAATAGTAAAAATGCTAATCCTATCAGTTAATATTATTCAATGAAGGAAGTTGAAAAAATGACCGAAAATAAACGTTTAAACGATATAAAATATTCCGTGCTCGACTTGGCTCCGATTGTTGAAGGCGGCACAGCAGCAGATGCGTTAAAAAACACACTGGATCTTGCCCAGCATGCTGAAAAATGGGGCTTTAACCGCTATTGGTTAGCAGAACATCATAACATGCCTGGCATCGCAAGTTCTGCTACATCGGTCGTCATCGGCCATGTTGCAGCCGGTACATCCTCTATTAGAGTTGGTTCAGGCGGTATCATGCTGCCGAACCATGCTCCTTTAGTGATAGCTGAACAATTCGGTACACTTGAATCACTCTTCCCAGGGCGAATTGATCTTGGTCTTGGTCGCGCTCCGGGAACTGACCAGGTGACGGCCTATGCGTTACGACGCGAACGCCGCAGTGATGGTCAGGATTTCCCTGAGCAATTGGATGAACTTCGCGCATATTTTAATCCTGAGCTCGATTCTCAATATCGAAGTGTCAGGGCGATTCCCGGCGAAGGATTGAATATTCCCATCTGGTTATTAGGCTCAAGTGGCTATAGTGCTCAGCTTGCAGGACAACTAGGGTTGCCGTTTTCTTTCGCCAGCCACTTCTCACCTGAAAATACTTTAGGTGCACTCAAGCTTTACCGAAGGAGTTTCCAGCCTTCAGAAGTTTTGCAAGCGCCATACGCAATGGTCGGTGTTAATGTGATTGCTGCCGAAACCGATGAAGAAGCAGAATTCCTGGCAACATCGATGCAGCAGCAGTTCCTTAACTTGTTCAGGAATAATCCAAGTCCATTGCTGCCTCCTGTAAATAATCTGGAAAACCAGCTGAGTGATTATGAAAAAATGCTGCTGGACAGCCGTATCGGGTCTTCAATCGTAGGCAGCCCTGAAACCATCAAAACAAAGCTGCAGCAATTCCTGGATGAAACACAGGCAGACGAAATGATCGTCAACGCGCAGATTTTTGACCATAAAGCTAGGTTGAAATCATTTGAAATCGTTTCTGATGTTTTTAAAGGATAGATAAAGTAGATCATGGTAGAAAGAGGAGAATCCGATTGATTCTCCTCTTTTAATTTTGGCCTATACGCATCACTTGAATATTGCCCCGATTGCTCCGCTGAATTCGCCATTTTGAAGAAAGATTGGTTCCAGCCCCGACATTTTACAATAGTAATCAAGATTTTCTTGCAAGGGCTTATTGCCTGCCAGCGTACTACCGATGAATACCACTTTCTTTGTGTCGTGCAAAGCAGCAGTTTGTACGGTTAAAAGAGTGATGGTCTCTGCAATCATATTCAATATTGAAGCCATTTTGTCAGCCTCAGAGCTTGAAGAAACCGCTTCTGACTTTGCGAAATTGCTTGCGGTTAACTCGCCATGGATCGGTGGTTCTTCGGGGTGATAAATATCCTTCACCAAAAGGTCAACGTTTCCTTTTTCACCTGAGTCAGACAAGCTTACCAGACTTGCAAAATCACTCCGATCAGACAGAAGTTTCCCCATTCCCATAAAAGTACCGCCGCCAATGCCGCTGCCAAGAACCCTGTCATATTGTTCGCCTTCAATTTTAAACCAGGAAGTGCCAGTACCAATATTAACGAGCAAGGATTTTTCACGACTAGGCAATCCTTCCTTCATTATTAAGTAATTCGCACCTTCACAGGCTGCAGTAAATTCATCGACTATCTCTGCATTCGGAAAGAATTCGGCTTTAATTTTTCCTGCTCTCCCGCCCGTCAGGAAGACCTTTTTGTTAGCCGAAAATAGTTTCAGCCACCCTAATGATTCGGCCATTTCTCCTATCGGTTGTTTGCGAAAATGCAGACTGCCATTTTCCTCATAAGCAATTTTAATTAATGACCCTCCAGCGTCAATGCCTATTCTATTATACATGAGGTCTCCCCTTTCATAGGAAATTTGCCAAGTTAACCTTTTTTCTATTGTAAGTCACTGTGAAACTTGAAAGCAAAGAAAAGCGGCAGTCATTTTCCCTGCCGCCTTCACATTGTGTATGTTTTGTACCTCTCCTTTAGCAAGCTGCTTTATTATAAAAAGCAATGGGGACAGTTGGCCGGTATCTATACTGACTACACAATGGCCCTATTAATCAGCCTTGATTGGCACTACTTTCCCATCCTCGATCGCTGCGACGATCAGCTCAGCTTCAAACCCACCATTAGGATCAATCTTTGGAATGACATATACTTTTTTATCTTCTGGAAGATTATCCAAACCATCCTGCATATGCGCCATGATTTTTTCTGGATCGTCTACTGATCCTGCTGCTTTTATCGCTTCAGCGAAAACATACATTGCAATATAATTCAAGCCAGCTTCTGAACCTGGATCTTCCTTATGTTTTGCCTGATAATTCTTCACGAATTCTGGGATGCCAGGACTGTCAGAATTAACAAGCGGCATTACACCAATCGCTCCATTAAGGACATCATAGCTGCCTGTAACCTTCTTCATTTCATCGAACTTTGCCTGGTCCATGACAATGAATCCGCCTTTGAAGCCTAGTTCTCTCGCTTGTTTCGCAACTTTTGCGGTTGGCTCTGACGGCCCGCCGATAAACAATACATCAGGCTTCTCTTTCAGGGCATTAGTTATGATCGTAAAGAAATCAGTATCTTTGGCGAAGTCAATAGAAGAGTTATACACGACTTCTCCGCCTGCTTTTTCCCAATGAGGCTGCAGCTTTTCTGCCCAGTCTTTACCATATTGAGAGGCAGTCGGCAGGAAGGCGATTTTCTTGCCGAATTTCTCCATTGAATAACTTGTGAACGGCTCAAGATAGCCATCATAACGAGGAGGGATTCGCACTGTTAATTTATTGCCGCCTTCAGTTACCTTAGGTTCACTTGTGTAGGCGCCAATAATGAATTTTTCCTGCTGGTTAAATACCTGCATGGCTGCCACCCCACCGCTGTGCGGTGTGAAAATAATCGGTGTCTTATTCTCCTGCATCAGTCGCTTGGCATTCGCTCCTGCTTCATTTGGCAAATATTTGTCATCAAGGGAGACGACATTGAATTTATACTTCTTGCCATTTACTTCGACTCCGCCAGCATTGTTAATTTCCTCAGCTGCCATTTGTACACCGTTTAAAGTCCGCTCTCCATAAAAGGCTGCTGGTCCGCTTAACGGCCCTGTATATCCGATATTAATAGTACCTTCCCCTGATGCTTCGCCATTCGATCCTCCCGTATTGGTTTTTTCAGAGCTGTTGCAAGCGGCAAGGCTGAAAATTAAAGCAAACATCATACTCAAAAACAGTAACAGTTTAAATTTTTTCATTTGCTTTTCCCCCTTAATTTGTTTTCTTAATATTTAGAAATATAATTATAGACCGCTTCGCACCCACCTCCCTAAAGACAGAAGTTGTTCTAAGCACCGATATAAGCTTTCTTGATCTCATCATTCGCGAAGAGTTCCTCCGAAGTACCTTCCAGCACAACTTCACCGTTTTCAAATACATAGCCTTTATCAGCAATCCTCAAGGCAGCATTAGCATTTTGTTCGGCCAGGAGGATTGTGGTGCCTTCGCTATTGATGGTTTTGATCACTTCAAACATCTGCTCAACAATCAACGGAGCCAGTCCAATGGAAGGTTCATCGAGAAGCATAAGCTTCGGCCTTGCCATGAGTGCTCTTCCAATAGCCAGCATTTGCTGCTGGCCTCCACTCAGTGAACCAGCCATATCATCCTGCTTTTCTTCTAAAATTGGGAAAAGTTCGTATACGTGCTTCATCGATTCCTTTATCCCTTTTTTATTCTTTCTGTGGACATAGGCTCCCATCTTCAAATTCTCTTCTACTGTCATCGAAGGGAACAGTTTACGGCCTTCTGCGCACTGTACAATGCCTGACTGGACAATTTTATCTGGAGAGCGTTTGTTCAGGGATTCACCTTCAAATTCGATTACTCCTGAAGACGCCTTGTTCAGGCCGCTGATCGTCTTGAATATTGTGCTTTTTCCTGCCCCGTTCGCACCTAGCAAAACAACGATTTGACCAGGAAATACCTCAAGATTTACATTATGGACAGCTGTGAAGCTTCCGTAGTTTACTGAAACGTCCTGGAGTTTAAGCAATTGCGCTCCCTCCCAGGTAAGCCTTGATGACAGCGGGGTCATTCTGGATTTCTTCAGCAGTACCCTCTGCGATTTTCTCCCCGTAGTTGAGAACCATGATTTTATCAGCCAGTTTCATGATCATTTGCATTTTGTGTTCTATCAGACAGACAGTGATCCCGATATCAACCATTCTTTTCATTAATTCTGCTAAACCCTCTGTCTCATCAGGATTGACACCAGCAGCAGGCTCATCAAGAAAAATAATTTCTGGATCTGTCGCCAGAGCCAGCGCGAAGGCTGTCCGTTTCTTTTCTTCCTGAGTCAGGCTGCCAACCAATTTTCCGGAAACCTTTTCTAACCCGGTAAATCGAATCACTTCGTGCGCTTTTTCATGACATAGGTCTTCTTCTCTTTTCAACCTCTTTGTTCTTAAAACAGCATCTAGCAAATTGGACTTTGTCCTCAATCTGTGTCCGACCACCACGTTGTCAAGCACAGTTGACTGTTCAAACAGATTGGTGGTTTGAAAGGTGCGGGCTATTCCCATTTCAGCTATTTTATTAGAAGGCATCCCGGTGATATCCTGACCTTTTAAAAAAATGCTGCCTGAACTCGGAGGGTGGAAGCCGCTGATTAAATTAAAAAACGTAGACTTACCGGCGCCATTAGGTCCGATGATGGCATTGATCTTCCCCTTTTCAATAGAAAAATCAACATTATGAACGGCTGTTAAACCGCCAAATTTCTTCGTTAAATTCTTTGTTTCAAGAAACATCCTTATCCCTCCTTCACATGATTTTCTGCAGAGATTGAGTTATGTGAGAACACTTCGTCCAGTTGGGCTTTTGCATTCTTTTTTTCCGTGCGTTTTGCATTCCATCCAGCAATCGATCCTGCAATTCCTCGGGGGTAAAAGATCACCAGCAATGTAAGAATCGGACCGAATATAAGCATGCGGTAATCCTGGAGAAATTGCAGCTGCTGTGAAATCCATACGACCAAAATAGTTCCCACAATTGGACCTGAAAGCGTGCCGATTCCGCCAATCAGCAGATATGTCAGCAAATCAAAAGTGATGACGATGTTGCCAATATCAGGACCGATGAAGCGGATGAAAGAGGCGTAAAGTGCTCCTGATAAGCCGGCAAAAAAAGTTGAGAGTACGAATACTTCTAGTTTATTTTTCATTGTCGATATACCGATTGTTTGTGCGAGCTCCTCACTATTGCGGATCGCAATGTAAGTCCTTCCGGTCAGGGAATGGACGATACGATAAACAATGAGAATGACAACTAGCAGAATCGTAAGGACTAGGTAATATTGTGATAATGGTGTTTCGAAGGAAATTGGCCCGATATTTCCTGGTGCTGGTATTCCGATAAGACCGCGGACTCCTTCTGTTAAGCTGTCCCACTTATCGATGACAAGGTAAAGGATATACCCTACGCAAAGCGTATAAATGGCAAAGAAGTGCTCTTTTGTCCTTAGAGCAATCAGGCCAACCAAAAATCCAAGAATGCTTGTGATCATCAGGGCAAGAACAAAAGCCAGCCAGAAATTCATCTGCGCTTTTACTGTTAAAAGCCCTAAGGAATAGGCACCAACCGCAAAGAATCCCGCATGCGCCAATGACAGATACCCTGTATACCCAGCCAAAAGATTAAGCCCGTAAACACCAATCATCCAGATAAAAGAAAGAGTCATAATATGGATGAAATAGTCATTTTGCGCTACAAATGGAAAGACGATGGCAAAAAGCACAAGGGCCAGAATGATATTCCGTTTATTGATAATCTTCGCCACTAGTGTCCCCCCTTTGCAAAGAGACCTGTTGGTTTTACCGAAAGAATGACAACCAGCAGGACGAACGCGATGATATCTTTATAATCGTTTGATATATATGTTGCACCAAGGCTTTCGCTGAAGCCTAAAATGTAACCGCCGATGATGGCTCCTGGAATGCTGCCCATGCCTCCAAGAATGATGATGACAAACGCTTTTAGGATGACGAGCTGTCCCATGCCTGGAAAAACGAGATTGATCGGCGCAGCCAGAGAGCTGGCGATCGCCGCCAGTCCTCCGGAAATCAGGAACGTCAGCATCGCGACCCGGTTCGTATTGATTCCTACAAGGTTCGCTCCATCTCGGTCCTGTGACATAGCGATGATGGATGCCCCCGTATACGTCTTTTTCAGGAAAAGGTAAAGCAGCACCATGACGGCAATTGCCGCAATGATGATTAGCAGTCTTTGCATAGTAAAGGTCAAACCGAATAACTGTACGACCTGGCCATATGGCGTGGGCATTGTTTGGTAGTCAGCTCCCCAGACATATTGGGCAAAAGCTTCCAGGAACAACAGGATTCCAATTGCCGCAATCTTGTCGTGGATCGGCGGGGCGTGCCGTAAAGGGTAAAAAACCAACCGTTCCATCAGTACGCCTATAAGTCCTACAACGATGATAGAAACAAGAATCGCCAGCCAATAATGAAGACCGTACTGTACCATCATCATCAAGGTGATATAGCCCCCCATCATATACAGGGCACCATGTGCGAAATTGGGGATGTGAAGGATACCGTAAACTAGAGTCAGTCCAAGGGCCACCAGTGCATATACACTTCCGATCGTAAGACCATTGAACAGCTGCTGAACCAAAATCTCCATCAAGATCCTCCTTAAAATTTGATAGCTGCCTTCGACGGAGTGCTTTTACCTTACCTGCTTTTCAGCTTTTTCCCGTTCTTCCTCCTGTAATTTACGCCATAATATCTTGCCGCTGCTTGTCATTGGGAAGTGTGACCTGAACTCGACCTCCCGCGGATATTTGTAGGCTGCCATATGCTGTTTGGACCATTCGATGATTTCATCTTCACTTATTTCCCCTTCGTACCCTTCATTTAGAATCACGAAGGCCTTTACAGATTCACCTCTTCTTGGATCTGGAATACCAACCACCACAGCCTGTTGTATGGCAGGGTGCTTGTAAAGATATGATTCTACTTCTGTAGGCCACACCTTATAACCTGAGGCGTTGATCATTCTTTTCACCCGGTCGACCATGAAGTAATAACCTTCTTCATCGAAGCGGCCAATGTCTCCTGTCCGGAAAAACTTTTTACCGTCTATTTTAATGAACGAATTCCTGTTTTCGTCATCCCTGTTGTAATAGCCAACCATTACCTGCGGGCCATTTACAACGATTTCACCAATGTCTCCTGCACCAAGTTCTTTTCCTGTTGATGGTTCAATGACTCTTGCATCGACATCAAAGGACGGGATGCCAAGGCACTGCATTTTAGGCCTGTCAGGCGGGTTGAAGTGGGTCTGGGCAATGGTTTCTGAAAGTCCATATCCTTCCACAAACCTTAGACCTGTGAGATTGTACAGTTTTTCTCCAACAGCCTCAGGGAGTGCTGCACCGCCGCCTGAAATAGAAGTTAACGTTGAGATATCCTCTGGTTTCAGTTTAGGATTAGCAAGGAAGTCAACAATCATTGTTGCGATCGCCACCCAGTGCGTGCATCCTTGCGATTGAATCAATTCAACTGCTGCCTCGCGGTTCCATCTTGTCATCAGTACCATTGTGCTGCCTGAATAGATCGGCATATGCATGCTGTGGACCATTCCGGTAACATGGAATAATGGCAGGGTAGTTAAATGAACTGCACTTGTGGTAGAACTCGACCAGTGATACGCACCGATGGTATTCGCCTGGACGGTTCGGTTCGTATGCATACAGCCTTTTGGCAGCCCGGTTGTTCCAGAAGTATATGGAAGTACAACAAGGTCATCTGCCATGGTCGTATGCTTTCCAGGTTCATACTGTGCCGCGATCGCTTCCTTCCAGTGAAAGTGACCCGGCTGGTTGTAAACCTTTCTTGCTGCCTCTGTCTCCGGGGGCACTGTTCCGTAGAAACTATCCCCTTTATAATCAGAATAAGCAGCAACTACCACATTATTTAATGGAGTTGTTCCTACGAGTGGCCCGACCTTGTCATAAAGCTCCTGTCCGACAAGCGCGGTATTGATTCCACAATCCTTGATGTAAAAGCTCAGCTCGTCTGCGGTCAGCATTGGATTGATAGGCACCACCACTGCATCTGCTCTCGAAATGGCATAGAATCCAATCACGAATTGCGGTGAGTTCTGCATGAATAACAGGACTCTTTCTCCTTTTACAACACCCAGCTTTTGCTGAAGGAAGCCTGCCAGTGCGGTGACTTCTTCATCAAGCTCCTTATAGGAAATAGTATTGCCGTAATAGTAGATTGCGCTCTGGTCAGGATAACGGGCTGCACTGACTCTTAAATTTTCATATAGTGATGTTTCTGGCAATTTCAGAGATTTAGAGATTTTCGGCCAATGCTCAAAATGTAGATTAGGCATCATTTATTCCTCCTTATTTCCTACTCAACTGGTTTAAGAGAGCTTCTTTTCTTGAAGGCTTTTGCAGCATCCTTGATTGCTTTCTTTCCGTCCGGCAGAAACTCGGTCATTCCGAGGAATCCATGGAGCATTCCAGGAACGCAGACATATTCTGTTTCTACACCGGCATTTTTCAATTTCAAGGCAAAGTGCTCACCGCCATCGCTTAGAGGATCAAGTTCTGCTGTCATAATAAAAGCTGGCGGTAGCTTTGCAGTGACATCATCAGGAATCAGCATCGGTGCGGCCAGAGGATTTTGTGTATCAGCTGGTGTGTTCAGGTATTGTTCACGAAACCAGTTCATTGTGGACTTCGTTAAATAGTAGCCTTCGCCGTATTTTTCGTAAGATGGTGTATATTCAAAGCCTGTAGATGGGTAAAACAGCATTTGGTAAGCAATCGACGGTGTCTGCCTTTCGACTGCAAGAAAGCTGACAACAGCTGCAAGATTTCCTCCTGCACTATCACCCGCGACAGCAATAAAGTTTTCATCGATATTCAGCTCATGAGCGTTTTCAAAAACCCATTGAGCAGCTAGATATGAATCTTCTACTGCCACCGGGAATTTGCTTTCTGGTGCAAGACTGTAATCAACAGAAACGACTATACATTCAGCTTCATTAGAAAATGTGTGGCAGAGAGCATCATGAGTTTCGATGTTGCCGATCACCCAGCCGCCTCCATGATAATAAACTACGGCTGGAAGCTTTGACTCTCCAGCTCCTTGAGGTGTATAGATCCTGATATCAATTTCTCCGTCAAATCCATTGATTTTCCGATCTTCCGTTTTTGCTAGTTTTTCAGCCCTGCTCATTTGTTTAGCAGATTGTTCAAATCCCTTTCTGGCTTCCTCCAATGGCAGCTGTTCCAGCGGCGGTACTGGGTTATTGGCAAATGCTTCGAGCAACGCTTTCACTTCAGGTTTTAATTGCATATACTCTCCTCCTTTTATGTAAACGCTATCATTTTATACTGCGATAATCCGTTTTTTATCTATAAGCTTAGGAACCTTATTAAATATATTTTGCTGGGAAACGAACTCAATTTCCCTGTCAAAGCCATGTTTGCTCAGCATCCGGCCGACTCGGGAAGCTTTTAAAATATGATCACTGTTTTGATTGTGCCCATGGTAGAAACTATACGCAGCATAAGCTGAGTCAGTTAGAAAGAATTCGTCGCTCAATTGCTTGATGAGACAGTCAATGAAGCAGCCGGCTCCCTGGAAGTCTTCGACATTGAATTCATTGGAAGAACCCGAGCATACAACCACGATCGTCTCACCCTGATATTCTTTTAAAATATGATTGGCGACTGCCTGGCAGTTCAGTAGCGAAGCAGCATAAACCGCATTCGCACCGGCGGAGTTTTTGAGAGCAACTGTTCCATTAGTGGTAGAAAGAATGACAGACTTCCCTCCAATCTTCTCTTTCAATTCTAGAGGATTTGGCGATAGAAACCCGTCGATTGTTTTGCCTTGATACTCTCCAACGAGGACGATACTGTCATTTTCCCTGCCGGCAGCTTCCTGTTCCGCAGCCTTTCCATCCAGGACAGGGATTACTTCTTTCGCGCCGAACTCAAGTGCTGAAGCAATAGTGGAAGTAGCCAGCAGAACATCGAAAACAACAGCGATTTTGTTGTCGGCCATTTTCTGTTTATCAATGTCCTCTTTTTTTAGCAAAAGGTGGACCTTCATCTTCCTTCATCCCCTTTCTGTCATTTTTTTTCTGCGGTGTAAAGGGCATATTGGATCAGGCTGCTGACAAACCTGTCAAGGTGCGCAAACCGGGGATCCTTCGTCTGTCCCTGTTTCCATCTGTAATAGATTTGCTGACAAATGACTGCAAGCTTGAAATAAGCAAATGTTTGATAAAAATTCATGTTAGCCAGATCTCTGCCGCTTTTTCTTGCGTATTGCTCCATAAATTCATCACGAGTCATGAAACCGGGGGTCACCGTAACAGGCGGTTTACCCATCCCTTTTTTCAAAAGGTCAGAATCGTCAGGTTGTATCCAGTAGCTCATCGCAACACCCAAATCGGCAAGCGGATCACCTACAGTTGTCATCTCCCAGTCGAATAATCCAACCATTTCGGTCATTTCCTCATTGAACATGGCATTATTCAATTTGTAATCATAATGGATAATTGCCGGCGTTTCAGATTCAGACACATTCTTCAGCATCCATTGCTTTAACTGCTCAACGCCTTGGACGATATCCGTTTCCGCCCGCTCATACCGGCGAATCCACCCTATCACCTGTCTTTCCATGAAGCCTTCTGGTTTTGTCATTTCCGTAAGCCTTGTTTTTGTATAATCAATGCTGTGCAGCTCGACAAGGTGGTTGACCATCGTTTCTGACAGACTCCTACCTATCTCTCGGTCTGGCGTCATGCCTTCAGGGAAATCGGTGTCAAGGACAATGCCGCGCTTCCTTTCCATCACAAAAAATGGACTGCCGATCACACTTTCATCTGCAAACAGATAAGGTTTAGGAGCAGCTGCGAAATGAGGGCTGATCTCTTTCAGGATTTTATATTCCCTTTCCATATCATGCGCTTTTGGTGCTACAGGACCAAGAGGGGGACGCCGCAGGACCGCTTCCCACTCTCCCATCTTGAGCTGATACGTTAAATTCGATTTTCCAAAACTGAATTGTTCAATCGTCAGGTTTTCATCTGGAAGATCCGGCAGTTGCTCCCTCAGGTATTGTTCAATAGTGGTAGTATCCAGTTCTTCCCCTTGCCTGATTGGAATCGTATCAGAAGCCATAAGTACCATTCCTCCTTTTAGGTGAATATTTATTCTCGTTCAATGATAGTGGCGATTCCCTGGCCGCCGCCGATGCATGCAGTGACAAGGGCGTACCGTCCGCCTCTCCGCTCAAGCTCATAAACTGCTTTCGTGATCAGGATTGCTCCTGTTGCTCCTAATGGATGTCCATGGGCAATCGCCCCGCCATTGACATTGACTTTGGCTTTATCCATTTTCAGCTCTCGGTCACAGGCAATCACTTGTGCAGCAAATGCTTCGTTAATTTCGATGATGTCCATGTCATCAAGAGTCAAACCAGACCTTTCAAGCACCTTTCTGACTGCAGGTACCGGACCGATGCCCATAATGTTTGGATTCACTCCGGCTACTGCCTGCTCCCTTACTACTGCCATTGGCTTCACACCTAACTCCTGTGCTTTTTCCCTTGACATGACAATAAGAGCTGCCGCTGCATCATTCAGGCCCGAACTGCTTCCGGCTGTGACCGTCCCATTCGGTATAAAAGCTGGCTTGAGTTGGGCCAGGGCTTCCAAAGTCGTTTCTGGTCGTGGATGCTCATCCTTATCAAAAAGGACCGGTGTCCCTTTTCGGACAGGAATCGTGATGGGTAGGATTTGCTCATTAAACCGGCCTTCCGCCATCGCTGCTGACATTTTTTGTTGGCTCTCCAGCGCGAATTCATCCTGTTCTTCTCTGCTGATTGCATACTTGGTTACTAGATTTTCAGCTGTGATTCCCATTGGCGGGTCACCGATTTCTTTCGGTGACAGCTGGGACTTCCTGAAACTTGGAGGCACAGGACTGTAAGGTCTTTCTGGTTTATCCATTAAATAAGGTGCCCTGCTCATGCTCTCGATCCCTCCAGCAACATAGACATCACCAACACTCGCCTTTATTGCCTGGGCCGCGAGATTGAGAGCATTAATTCCCGACCCGCACTGGCGGTCGATCGTCAGGCCGGGCAATTCTAGGGAAAGTCCTGTTTGCAGCGCTGTGAGTCGGGCAATGTTCCCGCCGCCGCTGATGACATTCCCCATGATGACATCCTCGATCATTTCAGGCTGTAAGTTTGCCCTCCTGATTGCTTCCTTGATTACCTCTGCCCCGAAGACATGAGCAGGTACTGAAGCAAGAGCTCCTCCCTGCCTGCCGATTGCTGTCCTGACTGCAGATACGATCACTGCATCTCTGTTCATGGATCCTGCCTCCTTTTACAGTACATGTGTTCCGCCATCGACTACCACTACATCACCGGTAATATAATCCGATGCTGATGCTGCCAGGAATACTGCGACACCCTTAAGATCCGTATCAGAACCAAATTTCCTTAATGGAGTTCCTTCAAGAATGGCCTGCCCGCCTTTTTCAAGCAGACCCTTTGACATCTTTGTCGGGAAAAAACCTGGTGCAATGGCATTGACGTAAATGCCGCGCGGCCCCCATTTTGCTGCCAGATCCTTTGTAAAAGTAATGACAGCCCCCTTGCTTGCGTTATATCCAATGGCATCCATAACTTTAGGATTGGAACCCTTCAGCCCCGCAACTGAAGCGATATTGATGATTTTTCCTGATCCTTGCTCAAGCATGACCCTGCCAGCAGCCTGAGACATGAGGAACGTTCCTGTCACATTGACATTCAAAACCTTTTGCCATGCTTCAAGCGGCATTTCTTCCGCGGGTGCGCCCCAGGAGGCTCCGCTGTTATTGACAAGGATATCAATCCTGCCGAATCTCTCAACGGTCTGTTCTACCACATTTTTCACATCTTCGGGGTTGGTGATGTCACATTTCAAAGCCAGGGATTCAACTCCGATCTCCTTCAGCTTCCCGCTGACTTCTTCACAGGCGTCTACTCGCCGTGAGCAAACCACGACATTGGCACCCGCTTCTGCGAAACCAATCGCGATTTGTTCTCCAAGTCCTCGTCCTCCGCCAGTGACAATCGCTACTTTTCCTTTTAGTGAAAACAGTTCTGATACATGCATAGATGTTTCCTCCTTACAGATATTTTTTCAGCTCGTATCTTGCGATCGCTCGTTTGTGTACTTCATCCGGACCATCTGCCAATCTTAGTGTCCTGATATTCGCCCATGCAGCTGCGAGCGTGAAGTCATCACTTACCCCAGCCGCACCAAAGGCCTGAATCGCCCTGTCAATGATTTTGAGTGCCATATTAGGCGCAATCACTTTGATCATCGCGATCTCAGCCTTGGCCTCTTTGTTTCCGACTGTATCCATCATGTAGGCTGCCTTTAATGTAAGGAGTCTTGCCTGCTCGATATCGATCCTTGCTTCCGCGATCCATTCTTGGATGACGCCCTGATCGGCGAGCTTTTTACCGAATGCAGTTCTTTGGAGAACCCGTTTAGACATCTCTTCAAGAGCTCGTTCAGCTGCGCCGATCGTTCTCATGCAATGATGAATCCTCCCTGGTCCAAGCCGGCCCTGTGCAATGGCGAAGCCTTTTCCTTCACCCCAAAGCATATTGGAGGCAGGCACTCTCACATTCTTGTATTCTATTTCCGCGTGTCCATGAGGAGCATGGTCGTATCCGAATACAGGCAGGATCCTTTTAATCGTTACTCCTGGTGTATCAAGAGGAACTAGAATCATAGATTGCTGCTCGTGCTTCGGGGCATCGGGGTCATTTTTGCCCATCACAATGGCAATCTTGCAGCGTGGATCTCCAGCACCTGAAGACCACCATTTCGTTCCGTTAATGACGTACTCATCTCCATCACGGATGATGCTTGCCTGTATGTTCGTAGCGTCTGAGGAAGCGACGTCTGGCTCTGTCATCGAGAAGCAGGACCTGATTTTGCCGTCGAGGAGCGGTTTCAGCCATTGCTCCTTGTGCTCTTCAGTGCCGTATCGTACAAGCACTTCCATATTGCCCGTATCAGGCGCAGCGCAATTGAACACTTCAGGCGCGATGCTTGATCTTCCCATGATTTCGCAAAGCGGTGCGTATTCCAGATTGGTAAGACCTTCACCGTATTCGCTCTCTGGTAAAAACAGATTCCAAAGCCCTTTTTCCTTCGCCTTCTCCTTCAGTTCTTCCATGATTGGCGGTACTCTGGAGAATGGGTCGTTTTTGTCAATCTGGTCTTTATAAAGCTTTTCATTCGGATAGACATATTCATCCATGAACTCAGTCAGCTTGGCCTGGTATTCCTTGACCTTTTCCGTATGGTTAAAATTCATCCATACCACCTCTTTCTTTTTTTTATACTAACTAGTAGGTATGTTCAGTTGTTACTATTCTTTTTCCAGCTGAGCAGCGATAATGTTTTTCTGGATTTCCGACGTTCCCTCATAAATCCTTGTGATTCGTGCATCACGGAAAAATCTTTCGACTGGAAAATCAGATATATAACCGAGACCTCCGTGAACCTGGACTGCTTTGTCGGCGATCCTGTTGTATACCTCCGAGCCATAGAGCTTTAACATGGCAGCTTCCTTAATGACCTTCTGGCCGGAATCGACCATCCAGGCAACTCGGTATGTAAAAGACCTGAGTGCTTCGATTTCAACCGCCATTTCCGCCAGCATATGACTGACAGCCTGATGCTTGATGATCGGCTTCCCGAATTGGATTCTCTCTTTGGCATAGGCGACAGACATGTCAAGCAGCTTCTGTGAGGACCCCAGATTACGCGCCGCGAGTCCCGCCCTGCCATTGGCCAGTATTTTCAAGGCATTAACATAGCCCTGGCCTTCAGTGCCAAGAACATTTTCAACAGGAACCTCGCAATCCTCGAATACCAATTCAGCAGAATGGGATCCCTTCAGGCCCATCTTTTTTTCCACTTTGCCGAGCTTGAAGCCAGGAAAGTCCTTCTCGACGATAAAAGAAGTGATTCCTTTTGCTCCTTTTTCAGAGTCCGTCACTGCCATCACTGTAAAAACACTACCCTCTAATGCATTTGTAATATAGTGCTTCAAACCGTTCAGTACATATTTATCGCCTTTCCTCACGGCGGTCGTTTTTAAGTTGGCCGCGTTCGATCCGGCATCAGGTTCTGTCAGGGCAAAGGCACCGATTCTTTCTCCGCTGGCCATTGCAGGCAAGTATTTTCGCTTTTGCAGCTCGTTGCCAAGCTCGACGATCCCGACTGTGCCAATCCCGGTATGGGCACCAATCAAAGTCGTATAGCCATTGTGCGTCTGGCCGATTTCCTCATACAGTGCACATTTTTCCACCATGCCGATACCAAGTCCGCCGAATTCTTCCGGTATGCTTAGTCCGAACAGGCCCATTTCCCTGGATAGCCGGATGATGTTTTCAGGAATTTTGTCTTCTTCTTCGATTTGCATCGCAAAAGGCTCGACTTCATTCTGGATAAAATCACGGACGTTTCTTTTTAAAGCCAGTAAGTCCTCATCAAAATCAAAGTTCACTTTGGTTTAACACCTCGTTTCTGCTATTTCTAAACTGAAATTTTAGATTAAGTAGAGTATCAGAAACCATTAATTCTGAAACTCGGGGCTTTATTCCTGAAGCGTCCAAGCGATCGCTATAGCCATAAACCCAGCAATTCTCTGCCGGGTTTATGGTTATTAAGAAGCATACCGATGATAGAGGACATCTCCTTTTATGACTTCATTGCCATTTTGATTGACTGCTCTAACCTTGAATCTAAGGATGTTCTCATTTTCCTCTGCCAGTTCTGCCTGGAGAGTGACGACGTCATTCAGGAAGACCATCCCTTTAAAACGAATTGTATAGTCCTGAATGAATCCTTCCTCGTAAAATTCGGTGAAAAGCTTTGCCAGGTTCCCCATTGTCCACATGCCGTGAGCAATGATTCCAGGCAGACCTGCTTTTTTTGCTTCTTCATCGATTGTGTGGATTGGATTGTAATCTCCCGAAGCACCGGCATACTTAATCAGGGTAATCCGGTCGACCGGATCAAGCTGTACCTCCTTCAGGAATTCTCCCACCTTCAATTCTGCTAAGCTGCTCATCCGATCAACACCTTCCTTACTGCTTCTGTGATAATGACTGTTTGCGTGGAGGAAAAGACAAGTTTCCCCATTTCGTCTTCACCGAAGCTTTCCAATACCAGGAAGCCCATTTCCCCCTGGGTTCCTTTCTTTTCGAAATAATTTTTGATTACCGAATAACAGGTTATTTCCTCACCTACAAGCAAAGGGCGCTCGTAATGATAAGTCTGTTCCCCATGGATCAGGCCTTTATTAGGAAGATTTAGTCCCTCGATTGTTCCGTAATCAAAAACCCTCGGGAAAGTAGGAGGAGCAATGTTCCTGTTATATCTTGAGTTTTTGCCTGTTTCCTCATCAATGAAAATCGGGTGAAGATCTCCGATGGCTTCGGCAAATTTCCTGACAGCGCCGCGTTCCACAATGTTTTTGACTTTATTGGACTGTTTGCCAATATGCTCTTTAAACACTGACTTTTCACCTCACATTAATTTTTTGGCCCGCCAGCGACATAAATGACCTGGCCGTTGACAAAGGACGATTTTTCATCCGCAAAGAAAGCAACTGCATTGGCGATATCGGCTGGTTTACCGCTCCTGCCGACAGGAATGCTTGCCACACTGTGCTTAATCAGGTCATCGAACGGGATTCCGATTCGAGCTGCAGTTTCTTTCGTCATTTCTGTCTCGATGAAGCCTGGAGCGACTGAATTGGCTGTTATCCCGTAACGTCCCAGCTCGATTGCAAGTGTTTTAGTAAAACCCTGAAGGCCAGCTTTTGCGGCTGCATAATTTGCCTGGCCCCTGTTTCCAAGTGCGGAAGTTGATGAAATATTGATGATTCGTCCATATTTCTGTTCAACCATATATTTTTGAGCTGCTTTCGCTGCATTGAACGAACCTTTCAGATGGACGTCCATGACCGTTTGCCAGTCAGAATCACTCATTTTGAAAAGCAGGTTATCGCGGATGACTCCTGCGTTGTTCACTAGGATGTCAACAGAACCAAACGTATCATGCACTTCCTTCACTGCTTGTTCAACCTGCCCGGAGTCCGTTACGTTCGCTACTTTGGAGTAAACTTCGTATCCTTTTTCACGCAACTCGTTTGTCGTTTCCGCCAGGGCTTCCTCATTCAAGTCGATAAATGCGACCTTTGCGCCTTCCTCTGCGAAAAGCTGAACGATACCTTTTCCGATTCCTCTGCTGCCTCCCGTCACAAAAGCAACTCTTCCCTCAAACCTTCCTGCCATTCTAGTTCCTCCTCCATCTATTAAACTGTTAACGCTTTCATTTCCTCGTTATACAAACTGACCGATTTTCACATGGCCTTTTAATAGGTCCCTGGCGATGATCATCCGCTGGATTTCATCCGTGCCATCGTAAATTCTCCAAAGTCTTGCTTCACGATACCAGCGTTCAATTGGGAGTTCCCTTGTGTAGCCCATACCGCCATGAATTTGCATGACACGGTCGACCACCCTGTTCCCCATGTTGGAGCCATACAATTTTGCCATCGATGCCATATGCCTGTTATCCTCACCGGCATCAAGTGTATAAGCGGCATTAAGCACGAGCCATCTTGCGGCTTCGATTTCCACAGCTGAATCGGCGATCATCCACTGGATAGCTTGTCTTTCGGCAATCGGTTTGCCAAAGGTAATACGCTCCTTCGAATAGTCAATCGCCATTTGCAGCAAGCGTTCAGCGGATCCTATCGCCCTGGCGCCAACAACCCATCTTGCAAACCCGATCCATTCCAGTCCCAGTTTATAGCCGCCATCGATTTCGCCCAGGATATTTTCTTCTGGTACGCGGACGTTATCGAACACCAGCCCCGCCGGTCCCCATTCGCCCATCGTATGTATGAATTCTGATTTCCAGCCCATTTCACGGTCGACAATAAAACAGGTGACCCCGTCACGGCCAGTGGCACGGTGTTTTTCTTTATCAGTGATCGCGATGACCATAACAAAATCAGCTTCATTTCCACCTGTAATGAATGTCTTTTCACCATTCAGGACCCATTCATTGCCGTCCTTCACAGCCGTCATTTTAATGTTTCGGGTATCCGAACCCGCACCCGGCTCTGTCATCGCGAAGCACGATTTTTTTTCCCCATTGATGGTTGGGATCAGATACTTCTGCTTTTGCTCTTCATTGCCATAATAAAGAATGTTGTCAGCTGACCCTCCAAATTGGAAAGGCACGAATGTTTTAGATACTTCCATCAGGACGATTGCCATCATCATCTGTCCCAGATCTGCACCGCCATATTCTTCAGGTGTATTGATTCCCCAGAAACCTGCTTCTTTAGCTTTCATCTGCAGTTCATGCATTTTTCCAGGAGGAAGGCTTGGACGTCCTTCTCTTTCATTTCTTAACACTTCATTTTCAAGCGGAATTAATTCCTTTTCTACAAATCGTCGAATTGTCTTTTGTACCATTTTCTGTTCTTCCGTAAGCCTTAAATGCATTCATAGTCACTCCCATCTTATTCTTTAAATCTGATAGTCTATTAAAATGTATGCCTTAACTCCACCATACATACCTACCGGTTGGTATGTTAGTTCTATTTTAGAGTGAAATTTCTGAAAAATCAAGTTATTTTAACAAAAAGCGCAAGCGCCTTGTCCAGCCCCGACAAGCGCT
>NZ_JAGGQU010000006.1:39917-195601 GCF_018613155.1 Bacillus sp. ISL-55
CGGAGTTGAAGTTTCGGAGTTTCTAGGAGGCGTCACTAGACAAGCGTCTCGAGGGGCTAGGCGCTGTAGCTGGATTAAGAAAACTACATATGTATTCAATGACTAAATCTTTTTATAAAATATTTATAAAATATCTATAAAATAAAAAAAAGCAGGGATTCCTCCCTGCTAGAAATGTGGTAAATTATCAAGATTGTTTTCTTTGATTCCATCAGGTTCGCTTCTGAGGATATCACGGCCATATTTATGGAATACATCCACATGTGCCAGCTTCCCCGCTTTAGCCTCAGAAAGTGCAGAAATATAATCGAGCTCCCTGCCACTTTCTGTTTTAAATGCGATCAGATCGCCATCATCATTTTTCTTGACGGCAACGATTTCCTCTTTACCCGGTTGTGAGCTTGAGTTGGCTTCCAGTCCTGCCTGTCCCTGGCTTTGTTCTTTGTATTCATTGTAGATCTGTTTAAAGTCTTTGCTTTCCAAAAAAACACCTCCCGAACATATGTTTAGTCTTTGCTATAAGGAGGCTTTTATACAAATACTGTTTTCGTAAATTCTGTTGTTAAAATCCAAAAGCCGATTTTAACGTGATATAAAGTCATTTTGCAGGTCGGTATTAAGTGTGCAAGCTCTTTTCTCATAATATGCTTTAATTTTGTGAAGAAACATAGGTCTTTCAATCCTATTTTGTAGTCACTAACAACAAAGTTTGAGAAAAGAGCCTATACAAAAAAAGGGTGACAATAAGTCACTCCTCAAAAAGGCTGCCATGCCAGTGTTCTGGCTTTATTGTATCGCTGCTCGACTTCTTTCCAGTTAACGACATTCCACCAATTATCAACATATTTTGCCCGTTCGTTTTTATACTGCAGATAATAGGCGTGTTCCCAAACATCCAATACGAGTAACGGGACAACATCCCATTGAGATAAATTCTGATGTTTTTCTGCCTGGAGGATTTCCAGTCTGTGGGAACGTGGAGACCAAACAAGGATTGCCCAGCCAACTGCCTCAACATTTTTTGCTGCTTCCGAGAAATGCTTTTTAAATTGATCGAAGCTGCCGAATGAATCGTTGATTGCTTTTGCAAGCTGCCCTTTTGGCGAGCCGCCGCCATTTGGTTTCATGATGTTCCAGAAAATCGTGTGCAGATAATGGCCAGCACCATTGAAAGCAGCTTCTCTCTCCCAATGTTTAATCAACCCGAAATCCCCAGTCTGCCGTGCCTTCTGCATCTCTTTTTCAGCCTTGTTCAATCCATTTACATAGCTTTGGTGGTGCTTGGAATGATGCAGCCTCATGATTTCTTCAGCGATGACAGGCTCAAGTGCATTGTACGCATATGGCAAAGGTGGCAGTTTATGATCTCCGATTGGGACTGGCTGCAGCCTTTGGCCTTGCTGGCGCTCATTTTCTGTTTCAAAATCACTTACAGACTCCGCGAGCTCGTCATATAAGTTTCTTGCTTGAGCATATAGCTCTTCCTCATCCATGGAAGTCTCAGCTCGAGCTTTCAATGTTAAAAGTTTTTCTTCCCACTGCTTTAATGCGGTTTCTTCTGTTGAGTCTCTATGTTGCCCTTTTACAGAAGCCAATTTTGCTTCCATTTGCCTGCACCATTCCACCAATGAATATCTGAACCAATACCCATTCATTATAATCCCTCCCCAAAACTGCATCCATAATCAAAATATGAATAGACTGGATTGGTGATTACAGTATTTTGGATTAAGGCTTACTTTGATGCAGGAAAAAAGTTTATAATATGAATTATGTAAGGCTCTTTTCGCAACTTTGTTGCTTTCTCAACCGAAAGTAAAAACCGGCACCTGGGTTTTTAAGAGTATAAATACAATCCTTATTCAAAAGTCTCCTCGAAAAGAGCCCCGACATATTTATTAGAGCGATTACTAAACATGTTGGAAAAGTAATAATCAACTTGGACACAGTCATAGTTGAAGATTTATTTAAGAGAGGAGTTTTATAATGGCATACCCGAACACAAATGAAACTGTAAGCTTATTGAAGGAATTGGTCAGCATCCCAAGTCCTTCGGGAAATACGAATGAAGTTATTACATATGTAGAAAATTATTTAAAAGAATTACAGGTTGAAACGAAACGGAACCGCAAAGGCGGATTGATTGCAACTCTTCCTGGCAAGGACCAGCAAAACCACAGAATGCTGACAGCCCACGTTGATACTCTTGGAGCGATCGTAAAAGAAATCAAACCAAGCGGGCGTGTAAAGCTTGATTTGATTGGCGGTTTCAAATATAACTCCATAGAAGGCGAGTATTGTGAGATTGAAACTTCAAGCGGCAAAAAGTTCACTGGAACAATACTAATGCATCAAACCTCCGTCCATGTTTATAAGGATGCCGGGAAAGCAGAACGCAACCAGGACAACATGGAAGTGCGTCTTGACGAAAAAGTACATAGCGTGGAAGATGTGAGGGCACTTGGAATTGAAGTAGGAGATTTTATTTCATTCGATCCACGTGTTCAAACAACGCCTTCAGGATACATTAAATCACGTCACCTTGACGATAAGGCAAGCGTCGCGATTCTGCTTCAGTTGATCAAACAAGTTAAGTCAGAAAACATCGAACTGCCATATACGACACACTTTTTGATTTCCAATAACGAGGAAATCGGCTATGGCGGGAACTCGAACATCACACCTGAAACCGTTGAGTATCTGGCGGTCGATATGGGCGCAATGGGTGATGGCCAGTCAACGGATGAGTATACAGTTTCCATCTGCGTTAAGGACTCGAGCGGCCCATATCATTACGAACTAAGGAAAAGGCTGACTCAGCTGGCAATTGACAATGAAATCGGCTATAAGCTTGATATTTATCCATTCTACGGATCAGACGCATCTGCTGCTATCCGTTCAGGAAATGATATCATCCATGGACTGATCGGACCAGGAATCGACTCATCTCATGCCTTTGAAAGAACGCATAAAGCTTCAATTGAAAACACAGCGAAGCTGTTATATCACTACGTTCAATCTGAAATGATCTTATAAGAGTAAAAAGGTGACAGCTTCAAATGAAGTGGTCACCTTTTTTACATGTGTGCACCCTAATTCAAGAAGTTCAAGTAAAGATAAATCAAAAGAATAATACGGTTCATTGCTGTTTATACCCAAAATGACTTCGGCAGCGATTTACGGGCAAAGCAAAAGTATTTACACAATCACTCCCGTTTTTTTACTTCACGGCCTCTTCGGTAACAGACTCAAACGGCCAGGCTGGAAGCATATTGGACAATGGCTTATCGACTCGATATCCTAAAACATACTCCCCCTGCATGACTGTATGAATTTCTCGAGTTCCTTCATAAATGACAGGTGCTTTAGCGTTCCTTAAATATCGTTCTACCGGATATTCGTTGGAGAAACCATATGCACCGTGGATTTGGACGGCATCGTTTGCTGCTTCATAAGCATAGTCGCATGCCTGCCACTTTGCCAGGGAGGTTTCCCGGGTATTCCTCTTACCCTGGTTTTTAAGACAGCCAGCACGGTAAACGAGCAAACGTGATTGTACCAACCCTGCTTCCATCTTGGCGATCATCTGCTGGACAAGCTGGTGTCTGCCAATCTCCTTGCCAAAGGTGCTTCGTTCATGGCAGTATTTTACACTAGACTCTAGGCTTGCCATGATTGTTCCACATGCACCGGCAGCTACTGTGAAGCGTCCATTATCCAGTGCAGACATCGCAATTTTAAACCCATCTCCCTCTTCCCCCAACAAATTTTCTTTAGGGACCTTTACGTTATCAAAGAAAATTTCACCGGTATTTCCGGCCCTAATACCCAGCTTTCCTTTTATCGCTTTAGAGGAGAAGCCTTCCCAGGTTCTTTCCACAATAAAGGCAGAGATGCCATGGTGTTTTTTACTTTTATCCGTATAAGCAAATACAAGGAAGTGGTCCGCTACATCACATAATGAGATCCATGTTTTTGATCCATTGAGCACATAGTGGTCTCCTGCATCACGCGCCGTTGTCTGCATCGCGGCAACATCAGAACCCGCATTTGGTTCGGTAAGCCCGAATGCTCCAACCTTCTGCCCTTTTGACTGAGGAACCAAATATTTTTGCTTTTGATGCTCATCTCCCCACTGCAGCAAGGTCATGCTGTTCAGACCGGTGTGCACCGATACCGCTGTCCTGAAGGCCGTGTCGCCGCGCTCAAGTTCCTCGCAGACAATCGCCAGGGAATTGTAGTCCATCCCGCTGCCGCCATATTGTTCCGGTATACAGACACCCATGAGTCCCAGGTTAGCAAGCCTTGTTAAAATGCTGGTTTCAAAATGCTGTTTCTCATCCCACTCTTTTATATATGGCATGATTTCCTTGTCTACAAAGCTCCTGACCGTTTTTCTCAAAAGCTCTTGTTCTTCGGTAAAATCAAAATTCATCATCTGTGACCACTCCTTTATAAACTCGAGATGTTGGAACTGTAAAAAGAGGGTGAATCATGGACGGATTCCCCCTCTTAAATCCAATTTATTTCACGCCAATCGGCACGACCTGCTGGCCAACAGCCTGAATCAGTTCTTTTGGCATCGGGAAGGATACGGCTGCAGGGTCCTTGGCAACGGCACCAGCAACTCGCTCCAGGTCTTCTTCGGTTAAATTGTATTCTGTAAAGTCCGATGGTAATCCAGTCTTATGCTGAAGCAATCTTATTTTTTCAACGACTTTTGCCAGTACCTCTTCATTCTCTTCATCAGCATTAAAGTCAACTCGCAATGCCGAGGCTAGCTCTTTTACCTTCGGAAGATACAAACTCGGTACATATTCCATTACCACAGGCAAGAAAACGGCATTTGCCAGTCCGTGTGGAATTCGGAACAAAGCGCCATATGCATGGGCGAAGTTATGGACTGGAATCGCGTTCAAAGCAAAACTGAAAGCAGTGATTCCCATTAGGCTCGCCTGCAGCATTTCCATTCTTGCGTTAAGATTGGAACCATCTGCGACTGCAAGCGGAAGATTTTTTTCAATCAGCCTGATTGCATGCAAAGCATGGGCATCCGTCAGTGCAGTTGCACTTGGTGAAGCAAACGCCTCGATTGCATGGGTTAGTGCATCAAAGCCGGTAAAAGCTGTGATCGCCGGCGGCAGTCCCACTGTCAAATCGGGGTCAAGCACCGCTATGTCCGCACTGAGGAAAGGATTGATGATATTGCCTTTCATCTGGATATCCTCATTGTAGATGACCGCAATCGGCGACACCTCGGATCCTGTTCCTGCAGTTGTCGGAATGGCAATGTGCGGGATCGGGATATGGGTTGCCTTAGGAAATTGCTCGAATAAAAAGCCGCCAGGGATCGCTTCCTTGATGTCGGTTAACCCTTTATGCAACGCATACTTCACTCCCTTGACCGTGTCAAGCACGCTGCCGCCTCCGACAGCAAGCAGCCCGTCAGCCCCCACTTCCCTTGCATACCGGAGAGCTTCATTGACCGACCGGCTTTCGGCATCCTGGGCAATGTCGACATAAATCCCGGCTAGTTCAGGGCCAGTACCCTTGCTGGTCAACTCAAAAATCTGGGCGACCTTATCTACTACGCCGGCTTTTTCCAGACCCCTGTCGCTAAAAAGAACAACTCTTTTAGAGCCTAAGCCATTGAACAAATCAGGTACCATGGCACGAGAATTTGATCCACTGTAGATTGCCGAACGAAGGGAGAACTGTAATAATGTTGTCGTTTGCATCCTTTTCACCTCATATAGTTTTTTTAGGCTCTTTTCTCAAACTTTGTTGCTATTTGACTACAAAATAGAATTTTTATGACCATTTTACTTCGTATAGTTGATTCTTTTGTGAGAAAAGAGCATACAAACTTAATTCCGAAATGCCAAATGAACTAATATTACGTTAAAATCGGCTTTAGGATTTTAACAACAAACTTTACGAAAACTGCTTTTTTTAAAATCCATTATTCAGCTGTATCGGATAAAAGCAGTCCATACCAAATTCGCTTATGGGCTTCCGGTACCATCGAAGTGTGCACATGCTTGACTTGAGTGTAAGCATCGAGTGAATGCTTGCCCATCTCGCGGCCGATTCCGCTCTGCTTGTATCCTCCAAATGGCGCATCATTTCGCAGCATATGCCAGTCATTAATCCAGACAACCCCGGCTTGCAGCTTGCGGGCTACTTCGTACGCTTTATTCACATCCCTGGTCCATACACCGGCAGCTAGACCGTAGATTGAGTCATTCGCCATTTTGATGGCTTCGTCAACATCTGTATAACGAATCACAGACAAGACAGGACCGAAGATTTCTTCACGAGCAATTTTCATGTCATTGGTTACATTTGTGAAAATCGTTGGTTCAACAAAATGGCCATCTTCACAGCCAGCAACCTTAACTTCCTTTCCACCGCAAACAAGGGTGGCTCCTTCTGCTTTTCCCGCTTCGATATATGATAAAATCGTCTCTTTTTGCTTTTTTGAAATGACAGGACCAGCATCCGTAGCAGGATCAAGTGGATTGCCAAGTTTAATCTTCCCAGCCAGCTTCACTAAATTTTCAACAATCACATCGTGCAAATGATCCGGAACAAAAAGTCTCGTACCTGATTCACAAAGCTGCCCTGAGTGCAGGAATACCCCGAACAAGCTTCCTGGCAAGGCAATACTTAAATCAGCATCTTCGAGGATGATGTTAGGTGATTTGCCGCCCAGCTCCAGCGTCGTGTTCTTTACTGTCCCAGCAGCTAGCTGCATCACCTTTCGGCCCACTTCAGTCGAACCTGTAAAAGCAACCTTATCAACTTGTGGGTGGCTTGCCAGCTTTTCCCCAACTTCAGCACCCGGTCCAGTCACGACATTAATGACTCCGGGCGGTACGACTTGTGAAATGATTTCAGCCAGCTTCAATGTCGATAATGGGGTGTAGCTCGCCGGTTTCACCACAATCGTATTTCCCATCGCCAGTGCAGGCGCGATTTTCCATGTCGCAATCACCATCGGCAGGTTCCATGGAGTAATCGCTGCGCAAACTCCGATTGGTTCGCGCCAGATAAAATTATGAGCCGGCCCCGGGAATGGCGGACTTGGCAGCGTTTCAGAGAACTCATATTCTTCAACGAACTTGGCCAAAGTCTGGAACAAATCGACCATTTGCAGAATATCGTTTCCGCCTATTCTCCTCACCGTACCGCCGGAACTGACCGCTTCAAGATAAGCGAGCTCTTCAGCATGGGCAGCAATCTGATAGGAAATGGCGTAAAGCACCTTCGATCTGTCCTTTGGCTTCATATCCTTCCAGTCAGTTTCATCAAATGCCTTACGTGCTGCATCAACGGCCTTGTCAACATCGGCTTCATTTCCTTTTGCCACCCGTGCCACGAGCTCACCAGTTGCTGGGTTAAAGACATCAAACGTTTCCTGGCTGCTCGCTGCCTCCCATTTTCCATTGATGAATAATGGGAACGTTTTTACATCTACATTTACAGTCATTTTGCTTCCTCCCTCACTTCTAAAAAATTGTTGTTTATATCCCTTATTAATGGTAGTTTACAAAGAGTTCTACTTTTCTTAGACTCCATTCTTCAAATCATAGTTATATCTACCTTGCAATTCGGCCTGAATTCATTATTTCGACCACTTTTTCGACTTTTCCGACCACATTTGTGAATTATTCGACCACATTTTCGATTTATTCGACCACATTTGCAATTATTTCGACCAAATCGAATTGGCTGAACTTATAAAACTCCCATCTCAGTTTCTGTGACTCTGTAAATCTCTTCTATTCGCTTGCCCCTTGCACGAGAAAGGATGTCCATTCGGACAGAAAGCTGTTTCATGGTAAAATTCATTGTATCTTCAATCTGGTTTCCGAAAGTACTTACATCCTTGCCTTTGAAGCCTTCCTGGTTCAGGCGGATGGCGAGCGGAGTAAGTTCCTGCATTTTTCCTTCAACAAACTCGTACAAATGTGGATGCTCACAAATTAGTCTTTGCAGCAGGAATGTTCCATAGCCGATATGCCTTGATTCATCTCTTTTCAAATTGCCGATCCCCTTGAGGAGTCCTGGCATCAGGCCGAGTGTTTCAAGATTTTGATAGAATGAATAATAGCCAGTTTCAGCTAGGACTCCCTCAACGAACATATTGTAAACAGTTGCGGCTTCAGCGATAGCTTCAGGCGATTGATCTGAGAGCAGACGGTCCATTGTTGTTGGAAGGATTTCGTAGAAAATCGTTTTATACGTTTCTGTATGGTGTCTTGATAGATCACCTGTTTCACCCAGCGCATTCAAGACTAGCCGGAAGAACTCGGTATGCTTCGCTTCTTCAAATAAGAAGGTGGTTAAAAACATCTCCTCCTCGAGCCTGCCTTCCTTGGCGATGGCCATGATCAGCGGCAGCAAATCGAGCGTAACAGCTTCTTCACCAGCCTGGAACTGTGAAATCAGTCGCAGAATATCATTTTGCTGTTCGGCGTCCAACTGCTTCCAATCTTGTTGGTCCTGGCTAAAATCAATATCAGCAGGGTTCCAGATGCCGAATTTCTTCGCTTTTTGATAGAGACGGAATGGGAATGAGTCTGTCTGCAATCCTCGCTTGCTGGTTGTTAATATTGTTCTTTGCTCCACTTGCACTCCTCCTCGAAAAAATGGCTTAATTTTTGATGATAGCAGCAGCTGTTTCTCTTAGACGGGTCTTCAGGATCTTGCCGACTCCGTTCCGCGGCAAAGTTTCCATAAAAACAACTCGCTTCGGTGTTTTGCTTTTGGCCAGATTATCCTGGCAGTAATGGATCAGTTCCTCTTCTGTTGGTGACGCGCCATCTTTTTTAACGATACATGCAACGATTTCCTCACCCATTGCTTCATCAGGTACCCCAACAACAGCGGCTTCTGAGACAGACTCATGGGCGTTCAGCAGCTCTTCGATATCACGGGGATATACATTAAAACCGCCTCTAATGACCAAATCCTTTTTCCTGTCGACGATGTAGAGATAGCCTTCGTTGTCAACTCTGGCCATATCACCGGTGTAAAGCCAGCCATCCTTGATGACCTTTTTTGTTTCTTCTCTGTTCTGGTAATAGCCAGGAGTGACATTATCACCAGAAACGATCAGTTCCCCAACTTCTCCAGTGGGGACTTCCCTGCCCTGATGATCAACAATTTTTATGTTGACTCCTGGAAGCGGTATTCCGACTGAACCTGGTTTTATTTCAATTTTTTTATTATGTGCTGTCACGATTGGAGCTGCTTCTGATAAGCCATAACCCTCAAAAACTTCTGCGCCGAACTTTTGGCGGAATCCGTTAAGTAACGCAATTGGCAATGGTGCCGATCCGGAGCCAATCCACTCTAGAGAGGATGTTTCATAATTGTCTGCATGAGGGCTGCCTACCATTGCGTGAATCATCGCAGGCACTGCTGAGAAAGCTTTGACCTTGTATGTCTCGATGGCTTTGAAAATTTCTTCTGGATCAAACCTGGAGAAAACAACAACTGAACTTCCCGTTATATAGCATGTATTCGATATGGTAAGCCCGTATACATGGGCTAACGGCAGGACGCCAATTGTAACGCCTCGCTCGGTTTCATTATGGGCAGCGGAGTTAGCAGCATTGGTGTAGAGGTTTTTGTGGGTCAATAGAACGCCTTTCGGATTTCCAGTCGTTCCTGAGGTGTATAAAATCACTGCGGTTTCGTTTTCATCAGAATCAACCTCAGTGACAGCTGACTCCGTAGACATGAGATCATAAAGGTTCAATACGTCTTCACTGCCAGGAAGATCTGTAACGACCAGCATTGGTTTGACTTCAAGGCCTTCAATCGCTTTTTTCATATTATCTGCTGTATAGGATGAGGAAATGACAACTTTGGCTTCACAGTTTTTGATAATGTATTGGATTTCTTTTGGATGCAGGGTGAACATGATTGGAACAATGACAGCACCGCTCCTGGTAATGCCTTGATAGGAGAAGATCACTTCAGGGTTATTTGGCATACAAACGATCACTCTGTCTCCTTTTCCGATTCCAAGCTTATGGAGACCATTCGCGATCTGGTCAGCGTAATTCCTGGTTTCTATATTTGTATACTGCTGACCGTTATAATAGATAAATGGGTATTCCCCGTATTTACTGATATTATTTTCAAGCAGCTCTTTTAGCTTCATGTAATCCTCTCCTGTTAAAAGTTTAAGAAGCTTTGGCAACTATCAGATCAGCTTGTAATATGTGATTGAGTTCCGTTCCTCTTTCATCACCTCATTTCGGGCCTCCATCAAATCAAGATGGCCCTGTATTTGTGAGAGCCCAAGGAAAACGATTCCACCCTTCAAGTGCGGGTAGACCTCCTGGCAAATCTCGTAAACATTTTTATCACGTTCTTTTAGAACCTGCCGTATTTGCTGGCAGCGAGCATCCTGCTGAGCTAATCTTTTATCAATGAGCTCAATGTACTGTGTGAATGGTTTACCGTGTCCTGAATAACATTTTCCAAGCTGTCTGTCTCTTGAGCGGAACAGGGATTCCCTGTATTGGATCAAGGGAGCCGGACGATGATTCTTTCCTGGTACTGGAGGCTCTATAAAGGCGTTGACGGCCAGCTCGGGAATGATATGGTCACCGACAAATGTTATTTCCTGCTCCTCATCGATCAGAAGGATATCCGTCTGGCTATGCCCTGGAACATGCAATACACTGTAGGGTCTTCCTCCTATGTATACATCATCACCTTCGCTGACATAATGGACATCTTGCCATATTTCTTCCTTGTATTTTCTCGCATGCTGATGAGCGGAAGGGTCAGCACCACATTGCTTTAAAAAATCTTTGAAAAAATGGTCAATCCTATTAAACTCTGTTTCTCCTCCGGTAACTACTGGCTTGGCAAGCTCATGTACATACACTGGAAGGCTGGCTTCTTGTTGGATCAGGCTGACTCCACCACAATGGTCCGTATGCATATGGGTCACAATGATATGATCAAAATCTCTAAAACTGAGCTTATTTTCATGTAGAAGAGATTTAAGCTGGTAAAAGGACTTCTCACCTGGATTTCCGGTATCTATAAGTGTGGCTGTTTCACCTAGAACGGCATATACGACCACGATCCCTTCAGAAAAAGGCGAATCGAGTGTAAGAGGTATTATTTTTTGCATAGATCATCGCCCCTTTCTACTAGAATCAGGAGCTGAACGTGCTTCAGCTCCAAAATAATTATTTCTACGATACTACCTTTGCAGGAGTGCCATTGAAAAGGCCCACTGCATTCCCGCCGAGCATTTTATCAATTTGTGTTTCAGACACTCCGTTTTCCCTTAGCTGCGGAAGGATGTTGGTGAAAATATGGCCCGGCTGCCAGTTCTCCATGATTTTGGCTGCCTGATCTGGCATAACAGGCGGTCGTCCCAGCCAGATATTCACCGTGTCATGTGCCAGTAGTATTTGATCTTCGTACCCTTCATTCAGTAAAGTAAGAAGAGTCTGTACCCGTTCATGGTCGAAAGGAGCTCCAACCATCCCCTGGATGCCGAACCGGTCCAAGCCGATCCGGACGCCCTGGTTCAGAACTTGCTTATGATATTCAGGATCGGTATTCCCGCACATATGGCCGATGATGATTTTTCCAGGATCTGCTCCATGTTCAATCAGTAAACTTACTTGTTCCGGACCCATCGTTCCTTCCTGGGTGTGGGTGAGGATTACTGCACCCGTTTCCTGTTGTACGCGTGCGCCCGCACGGAAAAACATCTTTTCATACTCTGTGATTTCATCCTTGCTTGAAGCGAGCTTAATCACCCCAGGCTTTATTCCAGAACCTGCGATCCCTTCAGTGAGCTCTTTCTTGAACATTTGATAGATTTCCTCTTCTGCTGTGCCCAAAGCCTGCCTGAACTTAAAATATGGGGTTGCCCCTTCGCCCTCGTAATAATAACCGGTAGCACAAATAATTTGGAGACCAGTCGCTTCAGACACTTTCTTTAAAAATGCAGGGTTTCTTCCACACTCATTTGGCGTAGGATCCACGACTGTCTTCACACCAAAGCTCTGCATGTACCTGGCAATGTTGATTGCCTCTTCCAGAGCCGATTCCACATTAAAAGCACCCAAAGTAACATCGCCCTGGAAACCAGGATATCCAAAGATAAAGTGCTCATGAATCAGCGTCTTTCCCAATTGCTCCGCTTTAATAGGACCAGTTACCGTATTGATTGTTGCCATACAGAACACCCCTTTTATGGTTTAAGAATCAGCTTTCCCTTCGTCTGCCGTGACTGCAAAAGGCGATGGACTTCTGCTGCCTGCTCTAGCGAGAATACGCCTCCAATGGTCAGTTTCATTTGTCCTTTCGATAAATAACCAAGCATCTCAGCCATACTAGTTTGAATCAGCGCCGGCTTTCTCAAGATTTGTGGCAGAAAAAAACCGATGACAGACTGGTTCCTGGCCATTAAGGATGATGGATAAAAGCGGCTCTGCTCTCCGCTGGCAACTCCATAGATTACTAGCCGCCCAAACGTGGCAAGGCATTTCAACGTTTTATTGAAAATTTCGCCTCCTGCCATTTCCAGCGCGACATCGACCCCTTTACCGCCAGTCGCTTCCAGGACCTTTTCCTCCCATCCTTGTTCCGTATAATTAATAAGTACATCAGCTCCCATATCAGCTGCCAATGCGAGTTTATCATCTGTGCTAGCAGTTGCTATCACTTTGCTTGCGCCTGATAGCTTGGCGAGTTGGACAGCCAGTGTACCGACTCCTCCTGCTGCAGCATGGACCAGCACGGTTTCACCTGCTTCAAGGCGCCCCATCGTTTTCAGGATGTGATAAGCACTCAGACCCTGAAGCGGGAGTGCGACCGCCTGCTCAAATTCCATCTTGTCCTGTAAAGGTATCAGCCCGCGGCTGTCAGCCAGGGCAAACTCAGCGTAACCTCCAGATTCAATCAAAGTAACAACGCGATCGCCTGCCTGAACATTTGTTGCGAATTCCCCTGTTTCAACTACTATGCCCGCAATCTCTGCTCCAGGGATAAACGGAAGTTTTGTTGGAACCACATATTGACCTTCTCTTCTTGCTGTGTCTGCATAATTGACTCCAACCGCATGGATTTCAATTAATACTTGATGACCTTTAGGAACTGGGCGTTCTAGTTCTACCATTTGGAGAACCTCAGGACCTCCATATTCTTTCAGTTGAATTGCTTTCATGGTTTTCCTCCTTAGTTGCCTGTAAAGTTTGGCTTTCTTTTTTCCTTGAAGGCTGCAATTCCTTCTTGATGGTCTTCAGTTGATACCATCATTGTCTGTGTGATTCGTTCCTGCTCCAGTATTTCTTCCAGGGTTGCTGTCAAAGAATGGTCAACCAGCTTCTTGATCATCCCATACGTTCTGGTCGGGCCTTTTGCCAGCTGACCGGCGAGCTTCAGAGTTTCTTCCTGTAACTTTTCCACAGGCACAAGATAATTGATGACTCCCAGCTGGTATAAACGCTCCGCCGGTATGGGTTCTGCAGTAAACAAGAATTGTTTTGCCAGATGCGGGCCAACTAGTCTTGGGACAAAATAGGAACCCCCGCCGTCAGAGACGAGGCCAACCTGCGAAAAGCTTAGCGCGAATTTACTGTCATCGGCTGCGATAATTAAGTCACAAGCTAAGGCTAGGTTAAAACCTGCACCAGCAGCAAATCCATGAACCGCCGCAATGATTGGCTTCTCTGCAGCTTTCATCGCAAGAATACACTCATTCAGCCTGCCGATGTGATCATAGACGCCTGCCGCATTTGCCTGGCCCATCGTTTTCACATCACCGCCCGCACTGAACGATCGGCCGGCACCTGATAAAACAATTACCTTTACCTCACTGTCGTTCTGTGCCTCTCTCAATGTCTCCGTCAGAGTTAGAATCATCTCCGGGCTAAAGGCATTCAAGCTTTCGGGTCTGTTTAAGGATAAGGACAGCACTGCCCCATTTTTATTGAAGATCAAATGGTCACTCGTCTTAACATTCGTCAAAGATATCACCCTTTCTAAGATTTTAATAGAATACTAAACTACTTAATCAACCAGCCGCCATCAACGAGAATGTCAGAACCCGTCATGTAGGAAGCTTCACGTGAAGCGACAAAAGCAATTACATTCGCAATTTCATCAGGATTGCCTGCTCGCCCTAGAGCTGTATTTCTCCTGATGGCTTTTACAAATTGTTCATTCTTCATTCCCTGCTCAGTCAGGGGAGTTTCCACGAAACCAGGTGATACTGAATTGACCCTGATTCCGTAAGGAGACAATTCCAATGCCATTGCTTTTGTAAAATTGATGACACCAGCTTTAGCAGCACTATAATGGGGGATATGGGCCCCTGCCTGGTGTCCGGATAAACTGGCTACATTCACGATTGAACGGTTTTGAGACAGATCTCCTTCCTTCTCTGCACTATTTGCCATGAGCTTTCCAAGCGTTTTCGAGACAAGGAATACACTTTTTAAATTCGTATTTTGTACAAAGTCCCAATCGCTTGCTGAGGTGTCCATGATTTTTGAGTGGACCGAACCGCCGGCATTATTGACAAGGACATGTAATTGTCCATATTGCTCTTCAATGTAATCTGCTAACTCTCTAATATCTTCTTCATCTGTCACATCAGCAGAAAAGATTTCTGCTCTAGGAAGCTTATGGTATTCATTAATCTCCTTCGCTGCACTCTCCAGTTTGGATTTCGTCCTTCCGACCATTATTACTTTTGCTCCTTCACTCGCAAACCGGCCGGCCGCCGCTTTCCCAATTCCGCTCCCGGCTCCTGTAACAAGAACCACTGAATCTGCAAATCTCAATTTTGGCACCTCCTAAATATAAACGGAATATTCAGTTTTTTAAGCGTGTAATAAATAGCTTTTCAGACCTTCTTTAAGCAATTCTGGCAAGGACTCACTCTTTTGATTTGTAAAATCATAATACACAATGATTGCGTTTCCCTTAGCAATCAGCTGCTGCGTTTGCGAGCAAATAATATCATGCTCAAGCTGGAAGCTTTTTGAGCCAATTCTTGATACATAAGTTTTTACTATTAATAACTGATCAAAATAACCCTGGCTGACGAAATCACATTTAGTGGAAGCTAAAATGAACCTCCAGTCAGTCAATTCCATGCTGTAGCCTAAAGACTCGAAGAAACGGATCCTTGCCTCCTCCAGATAAACAAAATAACTGGTATTGTTAATATGTCCGAGCGCGTCCGTCTCGCCGAATCGAGCTTGAACCTGAATTTCCTGCATTATAACTCTCCTTTACTCTCGACTGTATAATCATTCTTCGTACTAACCGGTTGGTATGTAATTGATATAGAAAGAGGCTTGGCTCTCTCAAGCCCCTCCCTACATTTATTCTTCAATTGACTTCAATTCCCTTTAGAATCATTTCGACAAAAATCTCGGCCACTTCCCGGTCTGATATCTTTCCCTCAGGATTGAACCACTGGTAACTCCAGTTGGCAGCACCCAAGATCCCAAAGGTAACAATAACAGGATTCAAATCCTTCCGGAATTCGCCGCTATCGATTCCTTCACGAATCAGTCTTTCAACGTTCATCCTGAATTGATCCCGCTTTGCGACAATCTGGGCAAGCCTGTCATCACTTAAGTGACGCATCTCCCTGAAAAAGATTTTGGCCGATGCCCCCTGTGATTTAATGCTGCTAATCAGCATATATACGATATCGAACAATTTTTGCTTGCTAGTTGACTGTTCTGAGAGAATTTCTACTTGACGTCCTAATAACTCGTCAATATATCTCAGGTGTATATCCATCAGTAATTCTTCTTTGCTGGAAAAGTAATAATAAAACGAACCTTTGGTCACCCCGAGTGAGTCAACAATATCCTGGATGGATGTCTCACTGAAGCCTTTTTTCTCGAATAATTTTATGCTGTGTGCTGTAATTTTTTCTTTCACTTTGCTGTCCTCGCAATCCTACTAGTCTGCACAGAAATTATACCATAATTTACCCCCTGTCCCTTTGAGTAAAAATTATTTATATACTTTTCACTTCTTCTCTTAGTGCCCTGCGTAAAATTTTGCCCACGCTCGTCTTCGGCAGCTGTTCACGGAATTCGACGACGTTTGGAACCTTGTATGCCGCCATATTTTGCCGGCAGAATTCCTTGATTTGTGCTTCATCCGCTTCCTTGCCTGCTTTTAGCACGATCACTGCTTTGACTGCCTCACCTCTATATTCATCCGGGATGCCAATCACCACGGCCTCCTGGACAGCTGGGTGTTCATACAATACTTCCTCGATATCACGCGGATAAATATTATAGCCGCTCGCAATGATCATGTCCTTTTTCCTGTCGACTATAAAGAGATATCCATCGTCATCTACCTTAGCGATATCTCCCGTAAAGAGCCATCCATCCCTCAATGTGTTTGCTGTCTCCTCTGGCATATTCCAGTAGCCCTTCATAACCTGCGGCCCTTTGATGATTACTTCACCCAGTTCTCCAGCTGGTACTTCTTCTGTTCCTGTTGCCAGGTCGACAACTTTGTATTCTGTTGATGGCATGCCGATGCCGACACTGCCAGGCTTTCGCTCCGCAAAACTTGGATTGCAATGTGTAGTTGGCGATGCTTCCGAAAGACCATAGCCTTCAAGGATTTTTGAACCAGTTTTTCTCTCAAATTCTTTTAGCAGCTCGACTGGCATAGGCGCACTGCCGCTGTTGCAAATTTCTATGCTGCCGATTCCATATTCCTCTGCTTTCGGGTGGTTCGTGATCGCGACGTACATCGTTGGCACACCTGGAAACATGGTCGGCTGCTCATTTTTTATCGTATTCAGTACCTCTTCCAGATCAAAGCGCGGCAACAAAATAATCTCTGCCCCTGTATAGATTGATAGATTCATACAGGCTGTCATCCCAAACACATGGAACAGGGGAATCACCGTCAACGAGCGCTCTAGTCCAGGTTTGATGTCATTCTTAAAAAATTCATATGATTGCAGGACATTGGCAAGCAAATTCTGATGGGTCAGCATCGCTCCCTTGGACCTTCCTGTCGTTCCGCCGGTATACTGCAGCACAGCGACATCCTCTGCGGGGTCAACATCCACTACAGATGTCCGGCCGCTGCTTTCTGATAAAAACACTTCAAATTTTGTATCTGGTGCAAAAGCATGCTCAGAAGGCTGGAGACTGACAACGATGATATTTCTTAGTTTGGTAGAAGCCTGAACACTCTTAACCTTGGCATAGAGCGCATCAAACACGACAATCGTTTCCGCTCCTGAGTCATTGAGGATATATTCAAGTTCACGTTCAACGGACATTGGGTTAACCTGGGTGACTATACCTCCTGCTGTCAATACACCAAAATAAGAAATCACATATTGAGGACAGTTAGGAAGCATGATGGCAACCCTGTCTCCGGCCTCGACTCCTCTGTTTTGAAGTGCTGAGGCGAAATGTGTCACAGTGTGGGACAACTGTTCATAGGTAACTTTCCTGCCATAGAAGGATAAAGCATTATTATGAGGGTACTTCTCTGCTGATTCTCGAAGCATTTGCGGCAAAGATTTTTCAGGAATAGAGATAGTGGAAGCAATGGAGTCAGGATACTTGGAAAGCCAGACTTTTTTTTCGCTCATTTAATTTCCCCCATTCAAAATATAACTTAATAGTATATGGCTAAAATGTCAGTCCACCGCCGTCGACTGACAAAGTGGCACCAGTAATAAAGGAAGCTTCATCGGAGGCTAAGAACAGAACTGCATTTGCGACCTCCTCAGGTGTTCCGATTCGTCCTAAGGCATTGGCCCTCGAAATAATTGGCCATTTCCGCTCATCATTTTTCCACCCGTCGATAATTTGCGTGTCGATAACACCCGGGGCAATTGCATTTACACGGATACGATCTCTGCCGTATTCCAACGCGGCATTTTTGGTCAGCAGGATGACGCCAGCCTTGGATGCGTTGTAAGCTGCAAGATATTTTTGACCCTTGATCCCAAGCAAACTTGAGGTGTTAATAATCGCTCCGCCGCCAGCCTTTTTTAGCTCCGGAACAGCATACTTAATGCCTAGGAAAACGCCTTTAAGGTTTATATCAATGACCCTGTCCCAATCCTCTTCCTCAAGATCAACACTTTTAACATCCGGATTCCCTATGCCTGCGTTATTAAAGAGAATATCAAGCTTCCCATATGCTTCAATGGTTGTTGAAATAAGTTCTTTCACCTGTTTGGAATCGCTTACATTTGTCTTGATAAAAAAGGCATTCCCTCCTTGCTGTTCAATTAGCTGTGCTGTTTCTCTTCCACCTTGATAATTGACGTCCGCGATTACTAGCTGAGCTCCTTCAGCCGCAAAGCGCAGTGCGGCGGCACGGCCAATCCCGCTGGCACCGCCAGTAATGATTGCCGTCTTGTTTGCTAATCTCATTTTATTCCCCCTCAGGTTATCTACTAACCGGTCGGTATGTATCACTTACTTTATTATAACGTTTATAATGAAATATTCAACTATTAGTCTAAATATTCTAAAAATAACAAGAAAAGCGTAAGCACCTTGGTCAGCCCCGACAAGCGCTGCCCGCCAAAGAACACCACGTCCTGTGGCTGGCGGGTCTAGCACATCGTGTGCCTCGGAGGGACGACCTGTGAAGTCGTTCTTTGACTTCATTGGGCGGATCGAAATCGAAAAGTATAGCCGACTGTCCAGAAACGCAAAAACTGGAGACTCCGACAAAGAAGNNAGTTTCGGAGTTTCTAGGAGGAGACACTAGCCAAGCGACTCGAGGGGCTAGGCGCTGAAGCTAGACACTAATTTGCGAGCAAAATGTTCATACTTATAAAGTAGAAAAAGCCCTAAGGTTACTTAGGGCTTAAGCAGTTTAAAGTTTTATTTTAACTGCTTTTGTTGCTACAAAACATTTAATATACTCATCAAGTGGTCTTCTGCCGCCAAAATCATCTTCATACAATCCAGCAATGACCAGACCTGCATCAATTTGACCCTGGATCTGTTCCTCTAATGTATGGCCGAATTCTATCGTTTGATCTGATTTGAAAAATTCTTCCTTTTCTTCATCTGTCAGGTTGTCAAGAGACGAGGTTGGAATCTTATTTTTCACCACCAGGTTCCCTTTCATATCCTCTTCATCATCGAAAATAAATAAGAGAGGATTCGTAAAGCCGGATATTAGCGTCCCTTTGTCTTTCAATACTCGTGATGCTTCGTTCCAGACTTGTGAAATGTCTTCGACGAATAAATTTGCCACTGGATGAATGATCAAGTCAAATTGCTCATCATTGAAGGCTGAAAGGTCTGTCATGCTGCATTGTAATGTACTTAAATTGAGTCCGTCTCTTTTCGCTACAAACTCATCCTGTTCCAACTGTTTTTTTGAAATATCAACAACAGTAACATCAGCTCCTGCTGCAGCCAGAACAGGACCCTGCTGTCCGCCGCCGGAAGCAAGGCAAAGAACGTTCAATCCTGCCATTGATTGTGGAAACCAGCTTCTTGGGACCGGTTTTCCAGTCGTAACTGTTATTTCCCATTCTCCCGCTTTGCTTTTTTCAATTATTTCTCTTGAAATCGCCTTAGTATAAACTGATTCACTTTCAACCTTCTTGTCCCATGCAAGACTATTTTGTTTAACAGCATCCATTGTATTCACCCTAACTATCTTAATCGATTAGTTTTAAATAGCAGCACATATAAAAATGGTAATCTACCATAATTATATATTTAATCATTCCTTCCTTCCAATAGTAACCAGAAAATGAAGTTGATGACAAGAAGAAAAAAGCACTGGCAATTATGCCAATGCTTTTCTGTGTATGAGTATAGAATATGCCTTGCTGTGTATGGGGAATCAGCCCTTTTGCCTGATTCTTTCAACTACAGTACCAATTTCATCGGGTTTTGCAAATTCTACTGGAGAAAAGCCTTTTTCGAAGGTGATGGTGTCGGCTTCAATCATGATCACATACTTTCCATTAATCTTTGCCAGATGGATGCTGTCACCGTAATCAGCCAGCAGTCCTTTTACCGAAATGTGGTCAAGTTTCATTTTAAGCTCCAGTTCAGGTGTATGTTCGATAAGCTGTGCAGCTGCTTCAATGACCTGTTCGGGCTCGAAGCGTTCCTGGAGCTCGCGTTTTTCGCTGGCCGCCCAAATCTCCATTGCATTTTCCAGCTGCTCCCGTTCTTCACTTTCAGGCTCGAAGGTTTCTTCCATATGACCGCGGACCATCTCTATGACCTGAGTCTTAACGATTTCCGGCATCGACTGGCCATACTCTACATATTTAAGGAAGTCTTCGAAATAACGTGCATGTGAGGACTGGTTGATTTTTAGTTCATTATCCTGGATCATACCCTCTTCTGGCATATAGGGATACTGTATTGATTTCATGTTTTTCGTCGTTATCGCCATTTCCACCTGCCGGATCAATGTCGATTCATCGGAAATAGAGGCAACCTTTGGTTCGAAATCGCATTTCAGGATGAACACGAATGCATCATCAAAAAACTTGCGCAGCTTGGCTCTTGCTACAATGAAAGCTCCGCCTCTTACTGCGCTTGTATCTACGTAAGCAATGGCGAATTTTTCACTCTCTTGCTGGAAGTCTTCCTTTGACTCTGCAAAACGGACACGATGGAAGAGGTTGAAGTTTGGGTTGGAGGTTAAATCATGGCCCTCTTCAACGATGAAGTAGCCGAGCTTGGTGGGAACTTCATCTGTTTTTGGATGGCGATCCACCTTGCGCTTGACGATTTTGGCGAACTCGCCATCAAGAAAATCCTTTAAATGACTTGATTCATATTCTTGCTCATTCAATGTCTGGAAATGCTTATATCTTTTATCTGCCTGCTCACCTTTGCCTTCTACCTGTACAACATAAAATGATAAATATTGAACTTCAAATTCCATTCTAAAACTCCCTGCTGACCAATGTCATTTCTTCCTTATTTAGCCCATAAACCATTCATGATATAAAGGCTGCTGAATAATCGAGAAAATACAGCACCTATTTCAAGATGCTGTATTTCTCAGTTTAATTCATTAAATGAAATTCTGTTTTGCTTCCTGTTTGGGTGGAGATGACCTCGAGCCTTGCGTCAATCCGTTCCTTTAGCTCTGGTACATGGGAGATGATTCCGACGAGTCGGCCGCTGCTCTGGATATCGATTAATGCTTCAATGGCCTGTTCCAGGGACTCTGGATCAAGGGTTCCGAAGCCTTCATCGATGAACATTGTCTCTAATGAAACTCCACCTGCGTAATTCTGGACAACATCAGCCAACCCCAGGGCAAGTGATAACGCCGCCTTGAAGCTTTCTCCTCCAGACAATGTCTTTACATGCCGCTCCTGTCCGGTATATGCATCCAGAACCAAAAGCTCCAATCCACTCTGTACATTGCCTTTTGAACGATCAGTCTTTCGTAATAATCGGTATCGTCCGCTCGTCATCTTGTTGAGTCTTACATTAGCCTCTGCAAGAATATCATCTAGGAAAGCTGCCAGGACAAAGCGCTCGAATGTAATCCTGTATGTGTTCTGGCCTTTTGAAATCTCGAATAAATGGCCGACTAGCTTGTATTTTTCCTCAAGCACCTTCATCTGCTCATTCAAAGAGTCTACCTGTTCCATAATAGATTGATTATCGCGTTTTTTAAGATTTAAATCCTGGTATGCTTCGTCTGTTTCTTTGATTATTTTATTTAATTGTGCGAATTCTGATTGAAGTGCTTCCAAATCTGGCTTCTTGACATCTTTTAGCATCTCAGACTGCTCTGCGAAACGATCCGTTACTGACCTGACTTCTTCTCGATAATTCAAGATGTCTGCATCAAGCTGTTGAATAGCCTGTTCTGGTATTTTCGCCTGGTGATAGGCCTGATAGTTTTCAAAGCCCTGGGATGTCATATTGTTTTTGAATGTTTCGCGCTCGGCTGTCAATTGCGTAGCTATTTCCTTCAATCTCTTTTCAGCCTCTTCACTCCGTGCTTTTTCGGTTCCCAGAAGTTCTTTCGCTTCCTGATAATTTTTGCGGGCCTGCTCCAGTTCCTCATCAAGCTGCTTCTGTAAGAGTCGTGCTGATTTCATTTTCAATTCGAATACTTGCAGTGAGCGCAGTTGTTCAGGTATTTTCCCTGTTATTCTCTCTAGGGTGGTTTTCTTTTCTGTATACTGGATCATCAGGCTTTGATAGCTTTCGTCGATAGCTTTCAGCTGCTTATTCAGCCTTTCTCTGTCGTCTTCAAACCTTTTGATTTCAGTTTTGATTTTTTCCAGGGCTTTTATTTTTACCGAATACTGTTTCTGCTCATTTTGGAGCTTTTCAATATCACTTTCAGTCAGAAGTACGGCATCAGCTAACTGGTCAACATCTAAGTCAGGGCGGAATTTGACGACCTCAGCCATCATTTCTTCTCCTGTTTCAATCATAGACCTTAATGTCGTATCTGTTTCAATATAAGACTTTTCAGCAGCGCTCTTCTCTTTTTCAACACCAGTGATCTGCTCCCGGGCAGCTTTTAGATCTTCTTCGGTCGGGATAAAACCTTCTGTTGCTTTCGCGGGTTCAGGATGATCCTCTGATCCGCAAACAGGGCAAGCGCCACCTTCATGCAGAGATGCAGCCAAAACAGCAGCCTGTGAATGCAGCCATTTTTGCTCAAGAGCTTCTACTGCGGCTTTGGCATCATTCAGTCTGGAAACAGCTTGGTTAAACTGACCTTTGCGGGTTTCAAAACTCGAACGAACCTGTTTGACTTTCTGATTGTGGTTGCCAAGCTTTTTCAGCTTGTCCAATTCAAGCAGCAGCTTTTCCAATTTCCGGTCATTCTCCAGATAAGTAATCTGCGCCTTTTCGGCATCTTCCTTTTCTGTAAGCAAGACTTTAAGTCGCTCCTCTGTTGACTTAAGCTTGGCTTCATTGTTCTCCCGGTTCTGTACCGATGATTCCAGTGCTTGCTTTAGCTCTGCAAACTGTGCAGCTATGCTGGCGAATGCATGTACATCTTCCTTCATATTTTCAAGGCTGTTAACCTGTTCAGCAGCTGCTTTTCGCTCAGGTTCCCGATCAATTTGTTTCTGGTGTTCTTTTTCGGCTGCTGTGAGTCTCGCTGTTAATTGTTCAATTCGCTTCGTGATCACACTTACCTGATTTGTTATACTGTCCAGGTCGGCCTTAAGTCGGTGGCAAAGCTGTTCCTGTGCATTCAGAAGGGCTGCTTTTTTTGCAAGCACTGTTTGTTTTTCTTTTTCTTCAAAAAGGTCCTTTTGAGCTTCAAGCTTTTCCTTTGTCATCTTCAAGGTTTCTAGTGATTGGATTTGTTTTAAGGTTGCTTCCGCTTCGAACAAACGCTGCTGCATTTTATCGCGGTCCAGCTGAAGCTTTTCACGGTCTTTATTCAACTTTTCAAGTTTTGTTTCCATTGCGCCAATTTCTTCTTTCAAAAGCGGGAGGATCAGGACATCGTTTGTACTGCCAGCTTCTACATATTCCATCAATTCTTCATTTTCGACAGCTTTAATGCTGCGAAGGGCTGAATTTCTTTTCTCAACCTGGTCCTCAACCGATTTTTTCAGGACAGTTGCTTCTTCTCTAAGTTTTTCTTCTACTCTTTTATAGATTTCCGTATGGAAAAGTCTTTGCAGTATGACTTCTTTTTCTTTACTGTCCGACGTTAGAAGCTTACGGAATTCCCCCTGGGGGATCATCAGAATCTGCCGGAATTGATTGCTGTCGATGATCATGATCTCCTTGACCTTTTCATCCACTTCGCGAACATTTGAAGCAAGCAGCTGCAGTTCTCCGTTTTCGTCAATTAAATATAATTCTGCTTTTGCACCGACAGTAGTCGTTCCTTCACCAGACTTCTTTTTCTTTTCCTGCTGCGGAGATCTGGTAATCTGGTATGTCTTTTGACGCAAAGAAAATTCAAGCGTAACTTCAGTCAATAACTCATCATCCGCAAACTGGCTTCGCAAGTCGGAACCATTCCGGTCCTCACCGCTTGCCTTGCCGTAAATCGCATAACTGATGCCATCAAAAATGGTTGTCTTTCCGGAACCAGTTTTGCCAGAAATGACAAACATCGTCCGGTTTTCAAGCTGCCTAAAGTCAATTGTTTCCGCACCGGCATATGGCCCAAAGGCCTGCATCGTCAGTTTCAGAGGTTTCATTTTTGTCCCTCCTCCTTGAATACTTTGCCAATCACATCTGTCATGACACCGCGTTTATCTTCAGTAAATTCGCTTGTCGTCATTTCCTTGTAAAACTGTTCGAAAAGATCTAGCTCGGACTTTTTTTCTTCCCTGATCGAGTTGAAGTGCTGCTTATGCTTTTGATCAATGGATTCAATTTTACGATCAAGATGAAGAACATTCGGGAAGACCTGGCGCAGCTTGCCCATTGGGTCGATTATGGCTCCATCGTCAAGCAAAGTTACTTTTAAATAATCATTAATATTTTCTTTTTCATAAAAGGAAGGATCGAGAAGTTGTTCCAGATGGCCTTCCAATTCACGCATATCCTGCTTCGGTTTCAGGGTCCTGTAACGCATATCAAAACTGCCGTTTTCGTTCATTTCTACGATTGTAATCGATTTGCGCTGTTTAGCCTCTGAAAAAGAGTATTTTAATAGGGAGCCTGAGTATTTTATTTTGTCATGTTTGATTGCGTCTGGGCTGTGGAGATGGCCGAGTGCAGTGAATGCAAATGGGTCAAACAGGTCCTGGGTGACACAGCCAGATCCACCGACCGATAATGAACGCTCTGAATCGCTTGAGTCACCACCGAGAACGAAAGCATGTCCAACAAAAACATTTGCTTCGTCAGGATTCAGATTTTCTTCAATTTTGCCGATCACGGCCTTCATCGCGTCCTGATGGGAGTGGATTGAAGAATCGTCAAGCATATGGCGGACGACACCAGGTTCTGCATAAGGAATAAGGTAAAAATTGACCCCGCTTATATTCACTGGCCTAAAGTCGTTCGTCATTTTTCCGGTAAGGTAAAAATGATTATGGCGGTACCATGAGCTGCCAAATGATAGACGTTCTGCACTGTCGTGGTTGCCTGCAATCGCTACAACAGGCGTGTTCAGTTCCACGTTGATTTTGAATAGTATTTCGTCAAGAAGCTCTACTGCATCAGTTGGCGGTACGGACCTGTCGTATAGATCCCCTGCAATTACAACAGCATCAGGCTGTTCTTCCGCGACAAGCTCAATAAATTGATTCAATACCTCTCTCTGGTCTTCGGTCATGTACATTCCGTGGACAAGCTTTCCGAGATGCCAGTCACCTGTATGAATAAATTTCATGCAAATCCCCCTGTTTCTATAAGAAGTTATCTATTTAAATAATTTTTTAAAAGCCAATTTGACAATGCTACTATTATATCAAACTCAAAAATTTAATGGTCACTCAAAAAAAGGAAAGATTTATAGAACATTTGTTCTTATCCTATCAAACATTCTCTTTAAAATCTACCTGGATTTTCCACAAGTTTAGTCTGTTGAGATAACTATTAGTGATTATATTTGAAATTTGACTTTTCTGTTCATGTTTTTCACAATAGAGATAACGACTAATCAAAAAAGCAGGGATTAAAATGGATACAAAAACAGAGGCGTTATACAAGTTTCTTGTCGACAATGCCACTAATTTTACCGATGAGTGGCTAAAACGCCAGCGGGTTATTAAGGGATCAGATTACTCTGCTGACGCTCCGTCAGAAGTAATGGACAGGGTAAAGGACCAAAATTCAAATTATGTTCGTCTTGTGGCTAAATCGCTTTTCCAGACTGAGGAAGAGATGAAGGAAACGATTTCGTCCTGGACGAGGCAGACTGCAGCAGACCGGATAAAATCTAAAACTGACCTGACAGAAGTTGCTTGGAATTCAGGCGTTTTCCGCCGGGTATATTGGGAATACGTTCAAAAATTCGTAAAACAGGCGGAAATGGAGATCACACTGGACGACGTTTTTACATGGGAAGCGAAAATCAATTATACTCTTGATTATGTCTTTGAAAGTTTTATAGTTGTTTTTATGGAAATCCTTATGAATCGATTAGCCTCTCAAGCAACTCTCATTAAAGAATTGAGCGCACCAGTCATTAGTTTGACAAAGGAAGTCGGTCTTTTGCCATTGATTGGTGAAATCGATACAACGAGAGCAAAAGGCTTAATGGAATCAACTCTCACACAAAGCATCGATGCCAGAATCAATACTTTGATAGTGGATCTTTCTGGAGTGGTGATGGTTGATACGATGGTTGCACATCAAATCTTCAAGCTTATGGATGCTTTAAAGCTGCTTGGCGTTCAATCCATCGTAACAGGAATCCGGCCAGAGGTTGCACAGACAGCAGTCCAGCTGGGAATTGATTTTTCAGACATTATGACAGAAGGCAATTTGCAAAATGTAATCAAAAAATTCATCCAAAGTTAAAAACCTGCTAGCTACTTGTTAGCAGGTTTTCATTATTATGATGAGCAACCTCCGCCACAGCTAGAGCAACTGCTGCTGGAACAGCTGTGGCCGCCTCCATCATTATGTGAATCATTTATGTCGCCTGAGCCGCAAAAAACGGCACTGCAGCCCGATGTTCCATGATTCTGGTGTGAATAAGCATATGCTTGAGCATAATCCCAGTATTCATCAAAGTAATAGTAAGAGTAAAACACCATTACCAGGCTCAGTCCTGATAGGTCACCAAAAAGTCCTGGCCTTTCAAAAGCCCCTTTTCTATCGACATTGTACATTTCTTGCGCTTTTTTTAGTTGTGATCTCAGCTGTTTGATTAAATAATTCACAAGTTCCTGATTATCATCAGTAACCTTGAAAAATTGCTGTTTCAGCTCATCGTCACTAAGTGAACCGATTTTTTGGAGTAGCTGCTGATCAAGTGGATAATGGAAAAAGTCTCCCCATGTCTGCCATGTGTATTCTGTTATTTCAAAAAGCTGAGCAAACACCCAATCAAAGAACGCCCGTTGCTGTGGTGCTGGTTCCGGTTCCAAGTTTGGCGTATGATGAAGCATTTTGCCAAGATATTTATCAGTAAAAGCTTCATATTGCTTAGTGAACATCAGCATCTCATGCCAAATCTCATCGACCTTGCTGCTGAACATTGGCGTGCTTTTCATAAACGAATTAAGGAAAAAATATCGTTTTAATTCAAATAGACGCCATTCAAATTCATCATCGGAAATCTCGGGATGTTCGCTTAAAAAACGAAGTTTCACTTGATTTATAAACTCATAAGAAAGAGATTTTTCTAATTTATTCAAGATAGCAAAAGCCGGCACATCATCCAGTAAGCCAAGGTGGTCCGGGATGTTCTCCTTCAATAAAACTTTCTTTTTGCTTCCATTGCCGGAAAAATAAGCAATGGCAAAGAGTATCCCTGCTCCAGCCGCGATTGTTAAGAAGACACCCATTTTTATACACCTCACCTTGTGAAATAGTTGTTAACGATATTACGTTTTCCATACTGGAAAGGTTTCGAAATAATTTTTTTGGTACATAAAAAGCCCAGCCAGATGGCTGAGCTATAAGATCAAATTAAGAATTATAGTTTAGTAACGTTAGCAGCTTGTGGTCCACGAGCACCTTCAACAACCTCGAAAGATACTTCCTGGCCTTCTTCTAATGTTTTGAAACCTTCTGTTTGAATAGCAGAGTAATGTACGAAAATATCATTGCCGTCTTCAGCTTCGATGAATCCAAAACCCTTTTCCGCATTGAACCATTTAACTTTACCGTTTTTCATGTGAAAAATCCTCCTAGATCGGCCGAACAAGCCATGATTAAATTTAGCAAATCACAACGACTAGTTCCTCATACATGACCTATTCAAACGTCTTCAAACATTAGAATAAGCAAATTGCAAAGTGCCTAATACGTGTGCAATCAGCTAATTTCAATATAGCAATGATGGATTTTATTGTCAACAAAAGACAAACCTGACAATCTGTTAAAAGTGGTTTTTTTTCTGGCAGAGTTTCTACTGAGAAATGTTGAAAAAAACCAATACCACACCCAATCTTTGTAAGGATCTAGTTACTCTTCATCTATTAAATTGCTGAAACGGATATGGAAGGTTGTCCCTATGCCAACCTGGCTTTTAACTTCAACTTTACCTCTCATTGCACGGATGATGCTGAAAGTCACCATCATGCCAAGCCCAGTTCCCTGCTGCCCTTTTGTCGTATAGTATGGTTCTCCCAGGCGGGCAATCTGCTCTTCAGTCATCCCGAGACCTGTATCTCTCACGAGGATATGGATCACAGTCCCTGTGCTGAAGGTTTGAACGATTAGTTCCCCGCCGTTTGGCATAGCCTCCAAACCGTTCTTGATTAGGTTGATGAATGCTTGCTTGAATTTCGAACAATCCCCTGATATGACTAATTCAGGACTATATTTTTTCATTATTTTCACACCATTAAGGTTAGCCAATGGATTTAGTACATTAAGAACCTGATTCAATTCCTTATCGACTTCAATTTGCTCTTCCTTTTCAAATGCAGGTCTTGCAAAAGTTAGATAGTCATTAATGACCTCTTCAGCACGATTTAATTCCTGGACCGCAATATCGATGAATTCCTTTTTCTTTTCATCAGGATAATCATTCTCTCCGAGCAGTTGCAGGAATCCTTTTACAGTTGTAAGCGGATTACGGATCTCATGAGAAATAGCCGCACTTAAATGGCTGACGGCTTCAATTTTATCGGCTTTCGCTAGTCTTTGTCGGATAATGAAAGTTTGACGAATTGTCTCAATTGAATAGCTGACCAGACCTGAAGTTAGTGCGGGAATCAAAATGAAACTGATCCAGGCTTCCGGGTGTCTGATTGGTTCGCTGACTACAGTGACCATTTGCATTAACAAAAAGGAAGTGATTACGGTCAATAAAACAGAGATACCGACCCTGCTGTTCAAGGTTAGCCTGTTGAACCAGGGATGAATCCATTTAAGAAGGATGGCAAGGGCTGCAAAGACCCCCACTGAGACCCAGAAGCCATCGTTTATGCCTAAAAAACCTCTCATAAGGATCGTGACACCTGCAAGCAGAAAACTATATCCAGTATAGAGACTTCCAAGAATCATCGGCACCTGTCGAAGGTCAAAGCGAATGCCATCCTGGACTTGTACCGAAAAAATATAACATGTAAAAATCGATATAATGAAATAGAATAATTGATATCTTTCTCGGCTCTCTTCCTTTACTTGTCTTTCGATGATTAGCTGTGTAAAAAACAAAAGGACAAGAAGAAGTGAGAGATTCATTAATAAATGCTTTGTAATTTCCACTGCAACACCACCATTCGTACTCCCTAAGATAGTATAATAATCCAGTGCGCAGCGCAAATTTTATCCAATTTCACCTTTCTATTCCATGCCTTTTGTTTTATATTGAAAAAAAGTGAGGTGTTTTTTATGTTGACGTTGTTATCCATTGTTTTACTGTTGTTCATACTCATTGATGTAGTACGACTGCATAAGAAAATCGATAAGTTGAGTGGTCATCTAAACCCAGTGTTACCACCGCCAACGGATGAGGAAATTGAAAAGATGCTAACTTCAAAGAATACTAACCATGACAAGTAAATGGCTTCCGTATGGACTCGTCCTATTAGCTATATTGCTGATTCTCACCATAGATGGATTCCGAACCCTTATGCCAGAACAAGAAAAAGAACCGTCATTTAGCATTCCAGTAGCAGTAATAACCGTTGGAGGCCAGGAAGTATTATATAAATCAGGTACATTTGCCTGGGTAGAAAAAGGCACCGGACCTGTCGTCGACCAGGATGAGCCACCAATCCTGTTCCATGATTTGCTGCCTGTCAGCGTGAAGCCGTTCAGCGAAATGAAGATCACTTTTCCCGAAGAAGCCGGAATTGACAATATTTCCATCTACCGCTCACAGGGAGATGGAGATTTGGAGATGGGGAACCTTCCATTTGAAACATTTTTTGATAATACCTATACTTTTAACAATGTGGCTGGCCAAAGTACAGTAATCATACAGGCCTCCAGCGGAGATCAAGTCTATCATTATGCTTTTCCATTAATCATTGAAGAAGTGGTTGCTTATCAGGCACAACTCGCCGAAGAACCAGGCTACTTGGCTGTACTAGAACTGTATAAACCAGAAGCGCTGCAGGAAAATTGGGCTCTTGAACAGGTAAATAACAAATATGTACATAAGGCACATTCTTTGAAGGTTAACAACCTTGAGGAAGCACGTCGGCAATTTCCTGATTTGAAAAGCGATTCGCTGCCGTATTACGCCATTTTCAATCATGAAAGATTACTTTACGAAGCATATAATCGAGAAGATTTCTACAAAATGCTGAAAATCGCGGCACCATAAGAACAGCTGGGTTCTAGCTGCAACAGAAAACGCCACCCATAAAGGATGACGGATCGTTTTTCCGGTTTTTCATCGATTTATTTCCCTCTAGCAAAAAGCGCTTCTTTCCAAGGAAGGTGCTTGTAATCGAGTTAATTTAACTTTTTTTCAATTTGTTCTCGGGTCATTCCTATTTTTCCTGGCAATACGAATAGGTATTGAATCAAATCCTTCAATAAGTCCATTGTTAGTTCTGTCATTTCATCATCCATCTCGGATTCCAGCTCAAGCATTTTATGAAGTCCGCCTTCAGATGCCATCAATGGACCTAATGATGTGACTGGTTTTACTAAATTGATATGGTCCGGAAGTATTTCGAATTGCTGGTCAAGAGTAAGGCCCTTAGCTTTATCGCCTAAAAAGTTTTTAAGTACATTCTCTAAGACCCGCTTGGCCAGTACTGCAGTCGCAGCATTCTCTTTTGAAAGATGGACACTGACAGCAGATTGATAAGCCCTGACCAATTCTTCAGGTATTCTGGGTATGTGTTGAATCTGGCTTGACGGATCTGTCGAGCTCTGGGGATCATATATGTACACATCAGGCTGTGTCTCTTTTTCTTTTGTAATGATGATAAACGGAACACTTTGTTTGCATGAGGGGCAAGCACTTTCTGTCATCAATCCATGTTTGCTGCTCTGATAAGTCGATTTTAGGACAAACTCAACTTTGTCTTTGCAATCTGGACAAATATTTCGAATACTCTTAGGGACCTTTAAATGTCCAAACTGACTGTAAGCTGTAATCGAGCCGGGAAAGATTCGCCTCATTCTTTTGCCCCTTTCTATATTACAAATTCCAATTAGCTTTAGTTTCCATACTGTTTCAAAACTTATCCATGTTTTTATATAACCCTAATATATAAAATGAAAACACCACTTCTAACGATGGTTTAAATTATAATCGATTTGTTTTCCTAAAAGGCCTGATATAAGTTCCAATGTGGCCAGCGAGGAAATATCGTGCTCAAGGAGCGGCAGGAAAATTTGTCTCTGATTCTTGAATTTGTCTTTAATTTCATCAAGATACACTCTCTCGTTCGTTCTTCTTTGCTCCATGAACCTTCCATCTGCTTCGTCTGGAATGACCTTATTGACTACGATTGAGTTAACATGAATTCCATGCTCGTGCAAAGTATCAATTGCCTTGGCGGTTTCGAGGATTGGTAGCCTTTCAGCATTAAGAACGAACACATACTGTGTTTGGGTATCATCCAGCAGGATTTCCCTTACACGCTTGAAGCGGTTTTTTCGTTCATTCAGCTTGTCATATAAAGGGTCTTCAACGATTTCACCATCATTCATCCACTGTGCGTAATTCTCATTCACCTTTTTACGCCGTTCCAACAGCCCGTCCATCCAGACGCCCATCAATTCCGGAAGTGTCAGAAGCCGGATTGTATGCCCAGTAGGTGCTGTGTCAAAAACAATGCCGTCATAGTTTGCGATTTCCTCAAGAATCAATGAGGTGATTTTGTCAAACAGCGCGGCTTCTTCTGCCCCAGGCGAAGATGCTGCCATATCGATCTGCCTGTTGACCTCTTCCAGCATCGTCGCTTTGACCAGGCCTTTCAAGTTTCCCTTAACTCCATTAATATAGTTCCTTGACTCCTGCTCCGAATCAATTTCCAGTACGTCCAGATTCTCCGTTGCTTTTTCGATCTTTCCACCGCTGAAATTACGATGAAATAAATCGCCTGTATTATGGGCAGGATCTGTTGAAACCAGCAATATCTTCTTTCCTTTTTGCGCAAGAAAAAGCGCCATTGCCGCGGATGTTGTACTTTTGCCAACACCGCCTTTTCCGCCGATAAAATAGATCTTCTTTTCCAGCATATCCATAGTACTTCCTCCTAGCAGCAGCGTATTCCTTCAAGCGGTGACTTTTCCATCCCGGCCCTAAGATGCCAATCATGAAAACGCTCGATAATGGCAGGGTATAGTTCAAGTGTGTAGTAAAATGCCGGGTTGGGCAGACCGAGCATTTCTGAAAAGCACAACAACATAAACAGGTCCTCTTCATCTCTTAATTCACGAGCAATTTCCGTCCTGTGCGGCTGTCTGAGAATCTCATCATAGACAGCTATTGCACGCTTTAATTGTTCGTAGAAACCCATCGCGAATTCCTCTCTTTCTAAGGTTCTTTTCTCAAACTTTGTTCCTTTGAATACAAAATAGGATTTCAAGACCTATTTTTTTCGTAAAGTTGACTCTTTTTATGAGAAAAGAGCATGCAAACTTAGTACCCACCTGCTAAAGGGCTTTTTATTACGTTAAAATCGGCTTTAAAATTTTAACAACAATCCATACGAAAACAGCGCTTTCTAAAAATGACAATAGAGACCGGTCGCCCGGCCTCCACTTCATTACATTTCCTTACTTAATGGCGGTGGATTATTCCTGCTGAAGGCTGCGATTGCTTCGATGATGATCCAGAATACAAAGATAAGGATCAGACCTCCGATACCAAAGAGCAGCATATTCAGCTCACCGCTTCCATAACCAGACCACTGGAAAACAACCTGCTGAATCATTGCCCAAAGTGTCATGAAGAATACGAACACCATCGGGATGAAGGTTACAAGGTAATTCCTTCCCTGGCGCTTCAGCCAGATGGATATTAGCAGCAGGCTGACTCCGGCCAAAAGCTGGTTGCTTGTTCCGAACAATGGCCACAACAGGTATCCGCCAGAACCGAATCCGTTAGGCCCCTTTGGCAATAATACCAGCGCCGCACTGGAAACAACTGCAACAGTTGTAGCCACATGAGTCTTCGTCAGTGCCTGAACATTGTACTCGCTTCCGATTTCAGCGATGATATAGCGCATCAATCTTACTGACGTGTCCAATGTAGTAGCCGCAAAGCTGACGACGATGATAGAAACAATCGTCCTTGCAATGTCTGCTGGAATCCAGATGCCGGTCGCAAGCTGGGCAGCACCATTGATGAAGTTGCCCAGCCCACCTGCGCTTGCAGCGGCAAAGCTTGAATAAGCTGCAGTAAAATCAGCTTTTGTCGCAAATACTGTGACAACCGCGATAATGGCAATCAAGGCAAGGATCCCTTCACCTACTGCACCAGCATAACCAACAAAACGGGCGTCGGTTTCTTTTTCCAGCTGCTTAGAAGAGGTTCCAGAAGAAACAAGTCCATGGAATCCGGAAATTGCCCCGCAGGCAATCGTAATGAACAATAACGGGAACCAGGAAACATCAGCAGCACCTGCATTCATTGCTGGAGCAGTAACCTTTGGCTGCAGGAAAATGAGCCCTGCATATAAAATGAACAAACCTACAACCAATTGGTGTGAATTGATGTAATCTCGGGGCTGCAGGAGCTTCCAGACCGGCAGTGTTGATGCAATGTAAACATAAACCATCAGAACGACAATCCAGACTAAGAAAGCCATGGATACACCACTTAGACCAAACATGACGGTACTATCCGCCCCGCCAAAATATCTCACAAGATCGATTTGCAATGCAGGTACGCGGCTGGCAAGGATAGCTGCGCCATACATGACAGCTAATGCAATCAGGGAAGGTACAAGCATTCCCTTCTTCTTTTTATAAACTGCGTAACCAATCCAAATTGCAAGTGGTATTTGGAGGAATACCGATAGAACACTAGCAGGGAATTTTACAAACAAGTTCGCAATTACCCATGCAAAAACGGCGTTGACCATCAGAACAAGTATTAAAATAATAAATAAGAACATAATTTTTGCCCGTTTGCCAATAAGCTTATTTGTGATGGTCCCAACTGACTGTCCCTTATTCCTGACTGAAAGGACGAGAGTTCCGAAATCATGGACGCCCGCAGCGAAGACGGTCCCCAATGTGACCCAGAGGAATGCAGGAAGCCATCCCCAATAGACAGCGATCGCTGGTCCAACAATTGGTGCTGCCCCTGCCACAGACGTAAAATGGTGACCCCATAGGATCATTTTCTTCGTTGGTACAAAGTCTACTCCATCCGAATACTGGTGCGCCGGTGTGACATAGTTAGGGTCAAGACGGTAAATCTTTTCTGCTACCCATTTAGAATAAAAGCGGTATCCGATCGCAAACACAATCATTCCAATCACGGCTAACCATAAAGAATTCATTTTTATTAACCTCCCTTTTTTATTAGTTGGTACTACAACTTAATAATAAAAATATATTGACAAATTAGTCAATAAATTCTGATTACTTTTTATTTAAAATAGCCTCTGAAATTTTCCCAACATGCCAATTCGACAATTTTAGACTTAGTTATTGCAATGTTCGGACAATTAAAGTATAAATATGATAATCTACTAAATTATTTAGCTAGAATTTGATTTTAGGAGGAGTTTATTTGAAAAAGAAAGTAGTTTCACTTAGTTTAACAGCAAGCTTGGCACTAAGCGGATTGGTTGCTGCGACTGGCTTCGCTGCCCCATCAGCAGATTCACCTTCCAAAAAGTATACAAAAAGCCATGGCGCACCTGAATTTGTCACCGGCAAGCTGACAAATCCTTCCCAGAAGGCAGCAAAGGACATTGTCATTGGTTACCTGAAGGAATCGAAAGGAAAATACAATCTGGGCACTAATGATAGTTTTATTGTTACAACACAGGAATCAGACAAGCTTGGTGGCGACGTTGTCCGCTTGCAGCAGGTCTATAATGGCGTTCCTGTCTGGGGAGCAACCCAGGTGGCAAGAGTCGATGAAGCTGGAGTTCTTCAAGTTTTCAGTGGTACAGTCAGCAAGGGATTAGATGGCAAGCTTGTAAAAGCTGCAAATAAAAAATCACAAAGAGATGCAATTGGCACGGCAGAAGCGGATTTAGGTTACAAGCCTGACTATGAAGTTAGCCCAACTGCGGAATTAGTCATTTACCCTGCCGAAGATCAGGCAGTTTACGCTTACCACGTAACATTGAACTTCCTGAGCCCTGAACCAGGCAATTTCCAGTACTTTGTCAACGCTGTTACAGGTGAAATTATCAATAAGTACAATGCCATTCATACTGCTGGTAAAACCAATCCTTCTATAAATGGTACGGACACTGTTGGTTCTGGTTTAGGAGTTTTGGGTGACACGAAGACATTGAACACTCTTCTTTCAAATGGCTCATATTATTTGCAGGATAATACTCGCGGAAATGGTGTCTTCACTTATGACGCGAAAAACAGGCAGAGAACTCCAGGTTCGCTTTGGGTAGATGCTGACAATAACCTGAATGCAGCGTATGACGGTGCAGCTGTAGATGCACACTACTATGCAGGACTCACTTATGATTACTATAAAAATACTTTTGGCCGCAATTCATACGACGATCGTGGTGCTGCTTTGAAGTCCACTGTCCACTACGGAAGAAACTATAACAATGCTTTCTGGAATGGCCAGCAAATGGTGTACGGTGATGGAGATGGAACTACATTCATCCCGTTATCAGGCGGTCTTGATGTTGTAGCGCATGAATTGACTCACGCAGTGACGGATTTCAGCTCCGACCTTGTTTACCAGTACGAATCAGGTGCATTGAACGAAGCAATTTCCGATATCTTCGGCACACTTGCTGAATTCCATGATAATAATGATCCTGATTTTGAAATCGGCGAAGACATCTACACACCAAATAAAGCTGGTGATGCCCTGCGTTCAATGAGCGACCCAACAAAATACGGCGATCCGGATCACTACTCTGTGCGTTATACTGGCACTTCCGATAATGGCGGAGTCCATATCAACAGCGGAATCATCAATAAAGCAGCATACCTTCTGAGCGAAGGCGGTTCACATTATGGAGTATCGGTGCCAGGCGTAGGAACGGATAAGATGGGCGCTATCTTCTACCGTGCAAACACAGTTTACTTCACTTCTTCAACGAACTTCAGCCAGGCAAGAGCAGGATTGGTACAAGCTGCATCAGACCTGTATGGCTCAGCTTCTGCAGAAGTGAATGCTGTCAATAAAGCATTTGATGCAATAGGAGTATATTAATAGCTTTATATTTAGCAAGACTGGCTCATTTATTCATGTGAGCCAGTTTTTTATTATGAGGCAATGGAATCTTGACAGGTTTGACTCCGAATCATGAAAAGCTGTCACGAAAGCGGCGGAATCTTGACAGGTTTGGCTCCGGAACCAGAAAAGCTGTCACAATAACGGTGGAATCTTGACAGCTTTGGCCTCGGATCCAGAAAAGCTGTCACAAAAACGGCGGAATCTTGACAGGTTTACGCCAGGAACCAGAAAAGCTGTCACAATAATAGCAGAATCTTGACAGGTTTAGCCTCGGAACCAGAAAAGCTGTCACAAAAACGGTGGAATCTTGACAGGTTTAGCCTCGGAACCAGAAAAGCTGTCACAAAAACGGTGGAATCTTGACAGGTTTGGCCTCGGAACCAGAAAAGCTGTCACAAAAACGGAGGAATCTTGACAGCTTTCCGCCTGGAACCAGAAAAGCTGTCACAAAAACGGCGGAATCTTGACAGCTTTGACCTCGGAACCAGAAAAGCTGTCACAAAAACGGCAAAATCTTGACAGGTTTACGCCAGGAACCAGAAAAGCTGTCACAATAATAGCGGAATCTTGACAGGTTTGGCCTCGGATCCAGAAAAGCTGTCATAATAATAGCGAAATCTTGACAGGTTTGGCTCCGGAACCAGAAAAGCTGTCACAAAAACAGCGGAATCTTGACAGGTTTACGCCAGGAACCAGAAAAGCTGTCATAATAATAGCGAAATCTTGACAGGTTTGGCTCCGGAACTAGAAAAGCTGTCACAAAAACGGCAGAATCTTGACAGGTTTGTGCCCGCAAACAGAAAAGCTGTCACAAAAACTGCAGAATCTTGACAGCTTTGACCTCGGAATCAGAAAAGCTGTCACAAAAAAATAACTCAACCCTGACTAACTCTAGATCAAGCAGTCTTTCACCTATTCACTTCACCGCGCTAATAAAATGATTGACATTCTTTCATAACAGCTGTAATATTTAGAGAAATTTAATAATTCAATAATATGAAATCTTATCCAGAGAAGCTGAGGGTCTGGCCCTGTGAAGCTTCAGCAACCTTCAACTATTTTGTTGTTGAAAAGGTGCTAATTCCAGCAAGTTTGTAAAAAAACTTGGCAGATAAGAAGAATGGCTATCATCTGTAAAAGTCTTCTTCTTAAGAAGGCTTTTTTGTTTTATTAGGGACTCCCCGCACCGTCTTTCTGGAGCTTTGCGGTAATTGTCTTTTTAAAAGTCGATGATTTCGTCTTTACTCATAAAACAAAATTGCCGTCTAACTACAATCATGAGGAGTGAGTAATTTGGCAGAAATCGATACAAAGCTAGCACAGCTTGGCAACAGGAGTGAAACATCCACAGGGGCAGTCAATCCTCCCATCTATTTAACGACGGCCTACCGCCATGAAGGGATTGGCCAATCAAGCGGCTATGATTATGTCCGCACGGGCAACCCTACTCGCGAAATTCTTGAAAAGGCAATCGCAGACCTAGAGGAAGGTGACCGCGGTTTTGCCTGTAGCTCCGGTATGGCAGCAATCTGGACGGTTCTTTCGCTATTCGAGCACGGAGATGAATGGATTGTTTCGAAGGATTTATACGGAGGAACTTACCGGCTTCTGGAGCAGGGTTTCAAAAAGTGGGGATTAAACAGTACATATGCTGACATGGCTGATCTAAATGAAATCAAATCGACCATCACGCAAAAGACGAAGGCACTCTTTGTGGAAACCCCGACGAATCCGCTTATGGAGCAAGCTGATATTGAAGCAATCGCAAAAATCGCAAAGGAAAATGGTATTCTGCTGATTGTTGATAATACCTTCTACACTCCCCTGCTGCAAAAACCATTGACTTTAGGCGCTGATATCGTGATTCACAGTGCAACGAAGTACCTTGGAGGTCACAATGATGTCCTAGCAGGGCTGATTGTTGCCAGAGGGCAACAGTTATGTGATTCTCTCTTCCTTCATCATAATGGCGGAGGTGCGGTGTTAAGTCCATTCGATTCCTGGCTTCTCATCCGCGGGATGAAGACGCTGGCATTGAGGATGGAACGCCACGAGCAAAATGCCAGGGAACTTGTGAGTTATTTACAGAGGCACAATGCGGTGAGGGATGTACTTTATCCAGGAAGAGGCGGGATGATCTCTTTCAGGGTCCACTCCCCTGCCATGGTCAATCCATTTTTAAAAAGTCTTTCTACTATCACTTTTGCCGAAAGCCTTGGTGGTGTTGAGAGTTTCATTACTTACCCTGCAACCCAGACACATGCTGATATTCCAGCGGAAATTCGCGAACAAACTGGTGTTTGTGACCGACTGTTGCGATTCTCTGTGGGAATCGAGAATGTTGGGGATTTAAAAAAGGATTTAGAAGAAGCCTTCAAAAAGGCACTCCAGGAGGCAGAAGCTATATGAGTAATGAATACACATTCGAAACACAGCTTCTCCATAACAAGCATAAATTCGATCCAGCAACCGGTGGTGTCAGCGTGCCGATCCAGCACGCGTCAACATTTCATCAATCCTCGGCAGACAAGTTCGGAAAATATGATTATAGCCGGAGCCTTAACCCTACAAGAGAGGCACTTGAGGAAATAATCGCCGATCTCGAGGGCGGTACACGAGGTTTTGCTTTTTCTTCCGGGATGGCTGCGATCTCAACTGCATTTTTGCTTCTTTCACAGGGAGATCACGTGGTTGTCACCGAGGATGTTTATGGCGGCACTTACCGGATGGTCACACAGGTGTTGAACCGTTTTGGCATTGATCACACTTTTGTGGACATGACCGACCTTGAAGCGGTAGAAAACGCGATTAGACCAAATACTGCATTGCTATATGCAGAAACACCTTCCAATCCCCTGTTAAAGGTGACAGATATACAAGCTGTCAGTGAAATTGCGAGGAAACATGGTGCTTATACATTTGTCGACAACACTTTTATGACACCATACTTGCAGCGCCCGCTTGAACTTGGAGCTGATATTGTTCTTCACAGCGCTACAAAGTTTCTGTCCGGCCACAGTGATACAGTTGCAGGTTTGGCAGTAGTCAAGGATGAAGAACTCGCAAACAGGCTTTATTCCCTGCAGAACTCTTTCGGAGCTGTCCTTGGGGTCCAGGATGCGTGGCTTGTGATGAGAGGCATTAAGACCTTGTCTGTCAGAATGAACCAATCTCAGGAAAGCGCAAAGAAAATCGCTGGCTTTTTAAAAGATCAACCTTTCATTAAGAATGTCTATTACCCTGGCCTTGCTAATCATCCGCAGTCAGAACTTCAGATCCAGCAGGCCTATGGTCCCGGGGCTGTATTATCCTTTGAGCTTAAACATTCCGAGTTTTTAACTAGATTCATAGAACAAGTGAAACTGCCGGTTTTTGCAGTAAGCCTTGGTGCCGTTGAATCCATCCTCTCCTACCCGGCAAAAATGTCACATGCAGCAATGCCGCAGGATGAACGGGAGAGGCGCGGTATCTCTGATGGTCTCCTTCGATTATCAGTCGGGCTTGAGAGCGCTGATGATTTGATCGCGGACTTTGAGCAAGCCTTGGATTCCATAGGAACACTAATAGCACAAAAGGAGGAAGTCTAATGAGTTTCCTGAAACGCCTGGAGAATGAAATTTTAATCGCCGATGGAGCGATTGGTACTCTCCTCCACTCTTATGGAGCCGGTACTTGTTTTGAAGAGTTGAACATTTCACATCCTGATGACATTATACGGATCCATAAAGCCTATATAAACGCGGGTGCTGACCTTATCCAGACGAACACCTATGCAGCGAATTATATAAAACTTGAAAGATATGGACTTGAGGATCAGGTGAAAGAGATTAATAGTGCAGCAGTAAGACTTGCCCGACAAGCTGCAGGCACGGATGCCTATATCCTCGGGACGATTGGCGGGAACCGTGGAATCAGGCCTTCTGCCATCCCGATTGAAGAAATCAAAAGGAGCTTCAGGGAGCAGCTCTACTGTCTCCTCCTTGAGGGTGTGGACGGACTTTTGCTAGAGACATTTTATGATATGGAAGAAATCGAGACGGTGCTCGAGATTGCCCGAAAGGAGACCGACCTGCCAATCATCGCCCAGGTATCGCTTCAGGAAATAGGGATCATGCAGGATCAGACCCCGCTTCAGGAGGTTTTTAATAGACTCGAAGACCTCGGCGCCGATATTGTCGGTCTTAATTGCAGACTTGGTCCGCATCATATGATTTCCAGTCTTGAACAGGTAGAGTTGCCTTCAAAGGCATTTCTGTCAGTCTATCCAAATGCTGGCTTGCCTGCCTACACAGATGGGAAGTTCCACTACGAAGGCAATCCTGAATATTTCGGCAAATCTGCCCACAGTTTCCGTGACCAGGGAGTCAGGCTGATTGGAGGCTGTTGCGGAACGACTCCTGAACATATTAAAGCATTTGCTGATGAGCTAAAGGGATTGCCGCCAGTGTTAGACAAGAAAATCCCTGCGAAGAAGCCCAAAATTGTTGTCACTCCCGCTGACGTAAAAAGGCCATTAGCCCCCCTGCAACAATTGGTGAAAGAACGGCCGTCAGTGATTGTAGAGCTTGACTCACCGCGAAAGCTGGATACGACTAGGTTTTTTGAAGGAGCAAAAGCACTTAAGGAAACAGGTATTGATGCCCTGACCCTCGCAGATAATTCACTTGCTTCACCAAGAATATCTAATGGTGCAATCGGACATCTCGTAAAGGAAAAAATCGGTTTGCGCCCCCTTGTGCATCTTACTTGCCGTGACCGGAATATCATTGGACTACAGTCTCATTTGATGGGTTTGCATACACTTGGTCTGCATGATGTGTTAGCCGTGACAGGCGACCCCGCCCGAGTAGGTGATTTTCCTGGTGCATCATCTGTTTTTGATGTCTCTTCCTTCGAATTAATCGAGATGATCAAGCAGTTTAATGAAGGTCTTTCCTATTCCGGAAAAGATCTTGGCCAAAAAGGTGCTTTCTCTATAGGCGCAGCTTTCAATCCTAATGTCCGTTCTATTGAAAAAGCAGTAGCTAGGATGGAAAAGAAAATTCGTGCTGGTGCTGATTATTTCATCACTCAGCCTGTTTATTCTGAAAAAATGCTTGTTGAGGTTCATGAAGCAACAAAGCATATAGATGCCCCTATTTATATTGGATTGATGCCGCTCACGAGCAGCAGAAACGCAGAATTCCTTCATAATGAAGTTCCTGGCATCAAGATTTCACAGGAAATCCTCGACATTATGGCGAAATTCAATAATGAACCGCTGCAATCCAAAAAGGAAGGCATAGCGATTACAAAAGGTTTGATTGAGGCTGCAGCAGAACTGTTTAACGGTATCTATTTGATCACTCCTTTTATGAACTATGAAATGAGTGTTGAATTGTCGAGCTACGCTAATGAATACAGCAGCCGTCTTATGAGGAGGAAACAAAATGTCAACCTTGTTAACTGAGCAGATGAGAAAAAAAATCCTGATCATGGACGGAGCGATGGGAACGATGCTCCAGCAGGCAGACCTGACACCGGAAGACTTTGGCGGTGAAGAATATGAAGGCTGTAACGAAATCCTGAATTTAACTGTGCCTGAAGTGATTGAAAAGATCCATCGGGAATACTTCGAAGCAGGTGCGGACATCGTTGAGACCAATACCTTTGGTGCCACTAGCCTGGTGCTCGATGAATACGGACTGGGACATAGAGCGTACGAAATCAACAAGGAAGCAGCCCTGATTGCCAGAAAAGCGGCAGACGCGTCATCTTCTCCCTCACAGCCCCGTTTTGTAGCTGGTTCAATGGGACCGACAACCAAAACACTAAGCGTGACCGGAGGAGCAACCTTTGATGAAATGTCTGCTTCCTACGAAGAACAGGCTCTTGGCCTGATTGATGGCAACGTTGATTTGCTGTTGCTTGAAACAAGCCAGGATTTACTGAATGTAAAATCAGCTTATACGGGAATCCAGCGTGCATTTCAGAAGAGTGGCAAAGAACTCCCTCTGATGATCTCTGCCACGATTGAACCAATGGGCACGACACTCGCAGGTCAATCAATTGAAGCATTTTATATTTCTGTTCAGCATATGAATCCGATTGCGATTGGACTGAATTGCGCAACCGGGCCTGAATTCATGCAGGAGCACCTGCGTTCATTGTCCTCCCTTTCCAGTTCTGCAGTCAGCTGTTATCCTAACGCTGGCCTGCCTGATGAGGAAGGTCAATATCATGAAACGCCTGACACGCTCGCTCAGAAGCTTTCTGATTTTGCCCGAGAAGGCTGGCTGAATATTGTCGGAGGCTGCTGCGGAACGACACCTGCACATATAAAGGCGATTTCGGAAAAAATGCAGGAGCGACCGCCGAGGCAGACAGAAGAAAACAACCTGCATATGGTTTCTGGGATAGAGCCCTTCATCTATGACGATCCAACCCTAAGGCCGATCATGGTTGGTGAACGGACGAACGTAATCGGTTCCCGAAAATTCAAACGCCTGATTTCGGAAGGAAAAATAGAAGAAGCAGCTGAGATTGCAAGGGCCCAGGTTAAAAATGGAGCCCATGTCATTGATATCTGCCTTGCTGACCCGGACAGAGATGAGCTTCAAGACATGGAAGAATTTATTAAAGAAGTTGTTAAAAAAGTTAAGGCTCCGCTCGTAATCGATTCTACTGATGATGAAGTAATTGAAAAAGCACTGAGTTATTCCCAGGGTAAGGCGATTATCAATTCCATCAATCTGGAAGATGGCGAAGAACGATTCCAGTCTGTGGCTCGTCTGATCCACAAATATGGTGCAGCTGTCGTTGTGGGAACGATCGAAGAAGAGGGTATGGGTGTTTCCGCTGAGAGGAAATTGGAAATTGCTAAACGATCGTACGACTTGCTTGTCAATAAATATAAAGTGCCGGCACAGGACTTGATTTTTGACCCGCTCGTCTTCCCTGTCGGCACCGGGGATGAACAATATATTGGTTCAGCTAAAGCAACTGTGGATGGAATCAGGATGATCAAGGAAACTTTCCCGGAAACGCAAACAATCCTCGGAATTAGCAATGTTTCCTTCGGCCTGCCACCTGTTGGCCGCGAAGTATTGAATTCGGTATTTCTTTATCACTGCACCCAGGCAGGTCTCGACTACGCCATTGTGAATACGGAAAAGCTCGAACGATTTGCTTCAATCAGTCCTGAGGAAGTTAAAATGGCTGAAGAGCTGTTGTTCAATACAACAGATGAGACACTCGCGGAATTCACTGATTTTTACCGTGATAAAAAGAAGGAAACCAAAAGCACCCTGCCTGATATGACACTAGAAGAAAGACTATCCTACTATGTAGTTGAGGGTACGAAAGAAGGCCTTCAGCCAGACCTAGATATTGCCCTGGACCTCTACCCTGCCCCACTGGATATCATCAATGGTCCGTTGATGGATGGGATGAAGGAAGTTGGCAGACTGTTCAATGACAATCAGTTGATTGTGGCTGAGGTCCTACAGAGTGCTGAAGTCATGAAGGCTGCTGTCTCTCATTTAGAGCCTCATATGGAGAAAAATGATACAACCGCTGCAAAGGGAAAGGTGCTTCTCGCAACTGTAAAAGGCGATGTTCACGACATTGGCAAAAACCTGGTTGATATTATCCTGAGCAATAATGGATATAATGTGGTCGATCTGGGAATCAAGGTGACTCCAACTGCCCTCATTGAGGCGGTTAAAAAGGAAAAACCGGACATTATCGGTCTATCTGGCCTGCTTGTTAAATCTGCACAGCAGATGGTGCTTACTGCCCATGATATGAAGCAAGCCGGAATTGACACTCCCATTCTTGTGGGCGGTGCCGCTTTATCGAGAAAATTCACAGATACCAAGATCGCCAAGGAGTATGACGGACTAGTATTGTATGCGAAAGATGCGATGAACGGATTGTCTATCGCGAATCAACTGCGGGAACCGGAAGGGTATGAACAGTTTTTAACAGAACAAAAAGCAAAACAAGAAGCCGCGTTGAATAAGCCGGATTTCGCGCCAACAGGTCGAAAATCTACTACAACCGTTTTGGAGCGTCCCAAAGTGACGGCAAAGGCACCGGTGTTCATACCTCAGGATACGAAAAGGCATCTCGTTAAATCCTACTCCCTGTCCCATATTGAACCCTATATCAACCTGCAAATGCTATTTGGGCATCATCTTGGATTAAAGGGAAAGGTCGAAAATTTGCTTGCTGAGGGTAATGATAAGGCAGTCAAGCTATATGAAGTTGTCCAAAATCTTTTAAAGGAAGCCAAAGCAAATGATTGGATCAAACCGGCCGCCGTTTATCAATTCTTCCCTGCCCAGTCGGATGGAAATAGGCTTTATATTTTTAATCCAGAACAACCTGATCAAATCCTGGAAACCTTTGACTTTCCACGCCAGGAGGTTGCTCCCGGCCTTTGCCTGGCAGATTACGTTCGGTCCGTGGATGATTCCCAAAAGGACTACGTCGGAATGTTCGCTGTCACAGCAGGTGCAGGAATTCGTCAGGCTGCAGAACAATTGAAAAATGAAGGACGTTTCCTGGAAAGTCATGCCCTCCAGGCACTTGCTCTTGAAAGTGCAGAAGGCTACGCCGAACTGATTCATCGCCAAATCCGCGATCGCTGGGGTTTCCCGGACACTCCGGATATGACCATGAAAGACCGTTTCGCAGCTAAGTATCAAGGTCAGCGCTTCTCATTCGGATATCCGGCATGCCCCGATCTGGAGGATCAGCGTAAGCTCTTCAACTTGATCAAACCGGAAGACATCGGAATCCATTTGACCGACGGATATATGATGGAACCTGAAGCATCAGTAACGGCTCTCGTTTTCTCCCATCCAGAAGCAAGATATTTCAACGTGTTGAAGAATTAGTAAATTGAACATTTCAGGCTTCTGACAGGTTTAGCGTCAACCAAAGAAAAGCTGTCAAAAGAAAGAGCAACTTCTGACAGGTTTGGCTTCAACCGGAGAAAAGCTGTCAAAAGAAGAAGCAACTTCTGACAGGTTTGGCATTAACCGGAGAAAAGCTGTCAAAAGAAGGAGTGACTTCTGACAGGTTTGGCATCAACCGGAGAAAAGCTGTCAAAAGAAAGAGCAACTTCTGACAGCTTTGGCTTCAACCGAAGAAAAGCTGTCAATAGAAAGAGCAGCTTCTGACAGGTTTGGCTTCAGCCAGAGAAAAGCTGTCAAAAGAAGGAGCAACTTCTGACAGGTTTAGCGTCATCCGGAGAAAAGCTGTCAAAAGAAGGAGCAACTTCTGACAGGTTTGGCTTCATCCAGAGAAAAGCTGTCAAAAGAAAGAGCAACTTCTGACAGGTTTGGTGTCAACCGGAGAAAAGCTGTCAAATGAATGATCAAAAGCAAGAGGGACTCCCCCCTCTTGCTTTTTCTTATGGCGTTGCTAATTTCTCTTGTTTATTTTTAAGAATATTAATTGGATAAATCATCATCTATTGGCAAATATTATTTCCATGAAGAAATCATGGAGGTTTTTTAATGGACTATCAAAATAACATGGAGTTTGAAATCCGTAATGGTTTTTTGCCGAATATGTACAATTCTGACAGACTGAAGGTTTTAGAGGTTTCAGATAGCAGCGTTATCATAAAAATGAGCAATGCCGAGAATCGCAGTGTTTTTCCAGTGGATAATTTCGACTATTGGATCAAACGCGGCTTGCTGGTTAATGTAAATGAAAAGAGACGGACATCGTAAAACAAAACAGCGGCATCTTTTCAGCCGCTGTTTTGTTTTGTAATGCTATTCATGAAAATAACCCCTGAGGCAATCATCGCCAGTTTAAACGTTGAATGAGATCCTACCATAAAATCTGGTATCGGATAAGAGATCGGAATGAACCAGAAGAATGAAAAATAGATCAGCGGCAAAGCAATGATAATGATTTTAACCCAGTCGAATCTCCAGCTTCCATACTTTTGATATTCCTTTACAAACATTGGTATTCCCAGATACATGCCAAGAGGAAAATACAATATAACAGCTAGGATGCTCCACGGATAGAGCCTAAAAGTCTCCCTTCCAATATTCTCAAAGCTTAGTTGAAGGTTTCCTATAACAATCAGCAAAAGGATAAAGCCTGCTGTATACACTAAATACTTTATTACTCTGATCTATTCTCCCTCCTTATCGCATTGCTCCAGCTAAGCCTTTTAAATTCTTGATAAAGTTTATATGTTTCTCTAAAATCATCTTTCCGCTTCATTTCTTCCTTCTTTGTATTCCAGATATATTCTAAAGCTAAATAATTCATATCCATATTGTTCGCCTCCCTTGTTCTTAATTCAAGAATAAGGGAATTGAACAATGGAAACATTCGCCATCAGATTGATTCTTTCTACGCCTTTTGGCGGAATTGTTTTAAGACCGTTAAATGCCTTTTTTCATTTGTGCTTCGTATTCCTTCGATGTCCTCACTTCTACGGTCAAAGTACCTTTTCCTACTATTGCTTTCAATAAAAGTGGTACGCCTGTTGTGTTCTCGAACTTAAAATCCTTGCCTCCATAGGAAACCGTTGCGTCCCGTCCTTCAGGAACATAGCCTACAGACAGGGAATGATGATGTTTCTCCACATAACCAACACCAAGAACATCCACAGCATTATATAAAGTTGAAGAAGTCTGGCAAATGCCGCCTCCTATCCCCATGACCAGCTTTTTGTTAACAATTTCCTCAGCAGGCTGATATCCATGAGCTTCATCACTCGGGCCGACAGTTGTATTAAAGGAAAACACATCCCCTACTCCGAGGATGATATTGTTGATTGCTTCCGCTGACAGCTCGATATTCTTTGTTCTACCCGCAACCCCAGCGTTAAAATAGGTGGTGTACTTTCCGACAACAACCTCGCCGAGCCGGGCAGCATCATCTATTTCATATCCACTTGCCGTAACATAAAGCGGAAGCTCTACGTTCCCCCCAATTTCTGACGCTTGGATGATGCTTTCAACCAGCTCAGATTCTTCAAGAATAATCAATGGACTCCCTTTTATCACCTGGCCATCCGGACCAAGTTTATCCGGAATCATCCGTTGATCGTATCCCGGCGTCGCGTCATTTCCGCGAGCCAATTCTCGAGCCCATTGTTCCAATTCGGCTCTAAACTTCTCATTATCGCTTCCATAACCCATTTCTACCGGCGTAAGTGACCTGATCACTTCTTGGGTGTTAGGCTCAATTACATTCACTACTATTGGTTGTGCTTCTTCTTCTTCTTGTTCAGTTGCCTCCTTTTCTTTTTTTCCATCTTCACTTCCTGCCTTGCCCTCCTGTTCAACCCCCTTTTTTTCCGTACCAGCTTTCTCTGCAATTGGTTGTGAACAGCCAGCTAATCCAATGAATGCCGCAAAAAACAAAAAGCAAATGACCTTTAAATTTTTCCCCATGTTTCCCCCATCATTTCTATATATATTTGAAACCAGCATTCTATTATATTCAGGTATACTTTTCCATATTTCCTAAAAAGTTCACTCCAAATAAAATTATTTGCTTTAGTCTTCACATTTTAGGAAAAAAAAGATAAAATACATATAAACCAATAAGAAAGGTCGGATTTAACATGACTACTGAGATTCGCTCAATTCCTCTGCCGCTGGTAAGGACAAATCAGTGGTTCATTGTCATAAGTGTTTTAAGTACCTGGTTAACAGGGATTGAATGGATTTTGACTTTGCCACTGTTAGCAGGAATTTCAGGACTGCTCTTCGGATATAATCCAGTAATGCGAATCGCCAAGCGTTTCTTGCGAAAACAACCGTCAGATTATATTCCGGAAGACTGGCAACAGCAGCAGTTCAATCAAAAAATCGCTGTTATCTGCTTAGCAGGCGGAATCATTTCCTATGCAAGCGGCTTAACAACATTAGGTCATATATTTACTACGATGGTAGCGTTAGCCGCATTTATTGCAATACTTGGATTTTGCATAGGCTGCTTTATCCGATTTCAATTGTCTAAGTATAAGCATAAGAAACATGCAACTAATTCATAATAGAGACCTCTTTTCACGAAGTCTCTTCTTTTTTTGACATCCCCATCATTTTTTCGTTGAATTGCTGGGAGTGACCCTTTGGAATACTGAGTGTTTTCCATTCCTCATTTTTAATCATCTTTGCTAGATAGACAATCTGCCCGGCATGTGTTGCTTGATGGACAATTTGGCGCTGGATGGCCTCCATAGCTGTGTGTGGTTCGTTTCTAATTAAGACTGTTTGTCCCATGTCCTGCTCCGTTAACTGTGAAAGCGTCTGAAAAAGCACTGTCCAGCCATCATTCCAATGAGTTAGCAAATCCTCTCTCGCGGCAAATGTTCCCTCAAATTCTCCATCTCTATTGCGATCTGGTTTTTCACCATCAGATGTCAAAAAGTCACGGAATCTCGATTTAAGATTACCGCTCATATGTTTTGCAATTATCGCAATACTGTTAGATTCTTCGTTTGGAGAAAAATGGAGCTGGTCCGGGTTCAATTGTTCCATCGCTCTCTCTGCCTGAACTTTAATGCTTTTGAAATTTTCATTAGCCAACTTTAAATAACTCATTTTCCGCACCTCCCTAAAGTAATATTCCTCCAAAAAGACTGGATTCCTTCTGTGAATTTCCATAATCAGGATGAAAATTTTAAAGATTCTTTAAATTTTTAACCATTCTAAAAGCATAAAAAATGAGATTCCTAATCAGGAACCTCACTTTTTTATGCCATCTCTGCCAAATTACCGTTAAAACGACGTTTTTGGATAAATATCAGTCTTAGTGATAAGGATATTCCCGCTGCAAGCAATCCGATGGTCAATCCTACCCAATATCCCGAAGCTCCAAGTCCGGTTTTGTGGGCCAGAAGGTAACCGACCGGCAGGCAGATGAGCCAGTATGCAATCAGTGTAATAATAAATGATATATTCACGTCTTTGTACCCCCGCAATGCTGCGAGTGCAGTGGCCTGGATCGCATCGGATATCATGAAAAACAAGGCATATATCAAAAATTGTCCAGTTAAAGCGATCACTGCTGGTTCATTTGAGTAGAATCCTGCCACCTCATAACGGAATAGTACGACTAGCAATCCGGCTCCAACTGCAATAATGGCACCAAGATAAATCCCCATCCAACTGTAGGCTTTGGCATCATTATAACGCCCTGCACCGACTTCAAAGCCGACCAAAACAGTTTGCGCCATCGAGATGCTCATCGGAATCATATATAGGAATGATACAATATTTAAAGCAGACTGGTACGCGGCAATCGTCGTGATATTGAATTTACTGATCAAAATCGTGACGACAGCAAACATGCTTGTTTCAAAAAAGATTGATAAACCCATAGGGACACCGATTTTGAGAATTTCCTTCACTTTCTCACCGGAAAATTCCTTGAAGTATTTCAATCCGACAAAATCCGAGAATGGCTTTTGCTTGATAATGACCACTGCAGTCATGCCCGCAATCACAAAATAAGTAATCGACGTTGCATAACCAGCTCCAGCTCCTCCTAATTCAGGGAAACCCCAATGACCGAAAATCAGGACATAGTTCAAGAAGAAGTTGATTGGTAACGACATCAGGAGGATATACATAACAACTCTTGTTTTACCGAGTGCGTATATGAAGGATCTTAATACATTAAAAATAAACAATGGGATGATTCCAAAACCTAATCCGGCCAGATAGCGGAACGCCGTTTCATGTACACTTTCAGGCAGGTTCATCGCCGTTAAAATTGGATTGAGCAGAAAAACACCCAAAATGATGACTAGTAATGCAATGATCAATGCCAAATAAATACCATGTGTAAGAATCGATGATACTTCTTTTCCCTTCTTTTCACCAAAGCGCTGGGCGGCAATTGGCGAAACAGCCAGGAGTATCCCACTGAGACCGGTGAAGACCGGGCTCCAAATTGATGACCCGATGGCTACCCCAGCAAGGTCTGAAGAATTATATTTTCCTGACATGATGGTATTGAAAAAGACCATTGAAAACATCCCTAATTGTGTAATCAAGATAGGGATCAACATGACAAAAATCTGTTTTATTTTTTCCTTTGTCGAAAAAGTCTGGTACATCTGTGTACTCCTTGAATATATTAATTATATAATTATAACAAAATATCTCTCCAATAACGGAATTTTTTTCGGATCCCTAAATATTATCACTATTTTAAAAATGGAAATACCCCCCTGATTATTTCCTTCAAAATCCTTGATACAATAGATATATATCGAGGAGTGAATCATCATGAAAATCATAAAAATTCTGCTGCTTTCGTCTCTGCTTGCCGTCCTGTCATTTTCAGCATGGATTTACTATCCCCAGTACCAAATCAATAAAATCAAGCAGGAAACTGCACCTTCTGTTGAAAAGACAAATAAGCTTACTTATATAGATTACTACAGAACAATTCCGGACAGCACCATTAACCATCTCGCTCTCGGCGATTCAATCATACGTGGTTACCGTATTCCAGAAGAAGAGAATTTCATCAGTCAATTTTCAACCCAACTCGGTATGGAAACTGGCAAACAAGTTCTTTCACAAAACGAAGGAGTAATCGGGATTACCAGTGAGAGATTGAATCTTCTGGTACAGGATGGTGTGTATGACGAAGCGATCAAGGAGGCCGACCTTATAACAGTAAACGTCGGTGGCAATGACATTCTTAAAGCTGTCAAAAAAAGCGATATCTATAGTGCGCTGAAATCCTTTGAAAGTCTGCAGGAAGGTTTTTCACAAAACCTGGCTGAAATTACTGCCAAAATTGGTGAGTTGAATCCTTCGGCGACAATCGTTCTTCTGGAGCTTTATAACCCGATGCCAGCCGATCATCAATTTTATTCTCTTGCGGATAAACTTCTTCCAAAGTGGAATTTATTGATTTACGAAGCTGCAAAAGGTACATCGTCTTCCATAGTGGTACAAACTACAAATGTCATCAACAGCGATAACTTAGAATTCCTGGCAAGTGATGGAGTGCACCCTAACCCATCTGGCAATACAGCTATATCAAGTCAGATGCTTGAGCAATTCCAACAACAGCATAAAGCGGATGCCGTCCTGGCAAACCGCCAAAATTAAGCTGGGCAATAAGCCTGGCTTTTATTTATTTTTGCTGTTCCTCCTGGTAATGTTCATTTAATAAGGGGTTTTCAGTTGTGGCAAAATTGACGGATTGCAGACTCGTTTCTTCATCCAGTCCGAATAATTTAGCTACTTCATTCCCATAAGCCCCTTCCATCTTATCTTTTCTCACGATATTCACCTCCCTCCATTGTCTTTCTAGCGCTGCTTTTAATTCGAGATGAAATAAATTTGCTATGTTTTAGCCAAATCATTGCGATCCGCTGCAAGTGTTGGCTGTTCTAAACATCCCTCATCCATCATGATTTGCCCCGTCCTCAGCATATAATAAAATTTCTCCGTTTAAACGGGCGGTAAATTTCAGCGATATCCTTTCTTCATGATTTGTCACTTCTTTCAAACCCTTCTGTTTATTTAAGGATAGATTCCCCCTTAGCAACGTAATTATTTTGGTATTACAGCACCGTTTATGGGGAGCTTTTACAGTTTTTTTAACTGATTTTTGATGCAAACTATATCTCCAAAAGAAAAAGCCAGCACCTTGTACAATACAGGTGCTGGCTTTCATTTGCAGTGCTTATAAGAACCAAACCTTCACGATCTTTTCGCCTTCAATTTCATATATGGCAACCGCTTTTTTCGGCTCGGAATTTTCCCTGCCTGTAACGAGCTCATGATCCACAACCTTGTTTCCATGAACCATCCTGCCCAAAAGTTCCGCATGGTTATTTGGATGCTTTTTAAAAAGCTTGCCATATCTGGTCCGCATTTCCTCAATACCTCTGGTTGTTACCTCGTTACTCGGAAATTCCAGGATTACTATATCTTCACTATACACTGACAAAAACTCTTCTAAATTTTGTTTGTTATACGCATCGAGCTGTTTTTGTGCGAGCATTTCTGAGATTCTTTCCATAAAAGCTGCTCCCCTTTTTATATAAATTTATACAAAACCCCCTGGAATACAGGGGGAAGTAATTAGTTATTAACCAACTTATGAGAAGGTTTCTTTGCTGGGACTTTTTTGCCAATTGTATCTTCTGCCTGTGTAGCACGCTTGATAAAGAAAGCGAGCACCAAAGCGATGAAAGAAAGAAAAACTGTTACATAAAAAGCATCATTGATCCCATGAAGCATCGCCTGCATGGCTATCTGTTGTTCCATTTCAGCTTGAACAGCAGGGGTAACAGCTTTACCTGCTGCAGCGGCCTCTTTCAGTGCTGAGGCTGCCAATTCTTTTCCATAAGTTTCTGCTCTCATTGACATCACGGTCACCAGCAATGCTGTTCCTATTGCACCTGAAACCTGCTGCAGTGTATTGTTCATTGCTGTGCCGTGCGGATAATAACGGGCAGGCAATTGGTTCAGGCCGTTCGTGTTAACAGGCATATTAACCATCGACATACCGAACATGCGAACTGTATAAAGGATGATTAACTGAGTATACGTTGTTTCCATTGAAAGCTTGCTGAAATAGTAGCTCGTCACAAGCGTGATGAGCAGGCCAATGACCGCCATTGCACGACCGCCAAATTTATCAAATAATTTTCCAGTAATCGGTGACATAATTGCCATGGCAATTGCGCCTGGCAGCAGCATTAAGCCTGCATCGAGTGGAGAAATCCCGCGTATTGTTTGCACATAGATTGGCAGCAACAGCATTCCAGAGAACATCGCCATTGTCACGATCATAGAAATTACTGAAGACAAAGCAAACATTGGATACTTATAGATCCTGAAATTCAACATCGGATTATCCTGGCGTAATTGACGAAGGATAAAGACGATAAGTGAAACTGCACCAATCGTTAATGTTAGATAAACATGTGGACTTTCCCACCCTTTCGAACCGGCAGAGCTGAAGCCGTATAAAAGCCCGCCAAATCCAACGCTCGATAGAGATAATGAAATAACGTCCAGTCGCATATACACTTTCTCTTTTTTATCTTTTAACAGGAAGAATCCTAGTAACAAGACCGTCGCTGCGATTGGCGTTACAAAATGGAAAAGCATTCTCCAGTCGTAATGCTCAATAAGCCAGCCTGAAAGTGTCGGACCTATTGCCGGTGCAAACATAAGGACCAATCCGAATACACCCATTGCGGTACCACGTTTTTCAATCGGAAAGCTTATAAGCATGACATTCATCAATAGTGGCATCATGATTGCAGTACCGGATGCCTGGATCATCCGCCCTGCTAATAAAAGCGGAAACACATGTGCAGCTCCAGATAAGATCGTGCCCAAAGTGAATAAACCCATCGCCGTCAAAAATAAATTCCGTACCGAATACTTTTGGATCAAATACGCACTAAGAGGAATCATGATACCACTGACAAGCATGAAACCAGTTGTCAGCCACTGTACTGTCGTTGCTTCGACCTTTAAGTCAATCATTATGGAGGGCAAAGCTATATTAAGCAATGTATTATTTAAAAAGGCAATAAAAGCTCCAACAATTAATACCGCCAATATTCCATAGGGCGGTTTGTCAGGTGTTTGCATATTTTGTTCCATTCTAGTTTCCTCCTATATTGTTCACAAATTTGCAAACAATTTAATTGCATAGACACTAGCATATACCATCGGTCCAATTTTTGCAACGTTTTTAAACCACCTTTACAAAGGGATTTGTAATGTCCGAAAATTTAATGTAGTATATTTTTATACAACCGGTACAAAAAGGTTAAGGTGATGAAATGAACGACAGAAAACGCCATGTTATTGAAAAAGCACATCAGCTTTTTATAGAAAAAGGATTCCAGGCCACCTCTATTAAGGATATCCTCGACTACAGCGGAATATCAAAAGGAACATTCTATAATTATTTTTCTTCCAAAAATCAACTGCTCATGGATATTTTTAGAACAACCTTCAAGAAGGTAGAGATTGACCGGGATGGATTGCTGCTTGGCAAGGATCCTGGTGACCCAGAAATCTTTATAAGCCAAATCGAATTACAGATGACTGCAAACCGGGAAAATAAGATCGTTCCGCTTTTTGAAGAAGTGTTTTTCTCAGGTGATAAAGAGCTCAAACAGTTTATCGAAGTAGGGCAAATGAAGATATTGCGCTGGTTTTCCGATCGTCTCGGGAACATAACCAATGATATTTGCCAGCCTTACCTTCTCGATGCGGCCATTATGCTTAATGGTATCCTGCTCCAGAACATCAGGTTCCATCGTAAAGCGAATGGTGAGGCAGCGAGTATACGTCCAGTTGTTCGGTATAGTGTCACTCGAATTTTAAATATGATTGATGAGCTGGCACTCTCTGGAGAACAATTAGTGCCACCTGAAATAATGGATCAATGGCTTCCCGTTTCCAGAACAGAGGAACTTGACTGGAGAATTAAACTTCATTCAGTCATTTCTCGAATGAAGAAGCTTGACTGCAATAACACTGAGTATCTTAAAAAGCTTAATTTCATCGAAGAAGAAATTCTTCGTTCCTCCAGCCCGAGAAAATTCCTGATTGACAGTGTCCTATTATCATTGGCCACGGTCTATAAAAATGAGCTGGATGAATTACAGGGACTTATTGACGAGAATCTGCTCAAAAAGGCATAAAAAAGCGGGGAGAAAACAGTTTATTGTTTCTCCCCGCTTTTTTATTTTGATTTTAGAGGAATTTTATTGGCGGTTTTCACAAGTTTATTGGCGATAATTTAATTTTATTGGCGAAAATAAATTTTTATTGGCCAAAACACCTATTTATTGGCGAAAAGAGAACTTTATTGGCGAACTGGAAATTTCGAGTGTTTTTTTCCAGCTAATAAACTCGTGATAAGGTCAAAAACAGCTTTTTATTTGAGATTGATTTTCAAGCAGACAGTAATTCCATTCTCTCCCGCCACTTACCGTTTAACCTGCACTTAAGGTCAATTTTCCGTTTTCAGACCAGCTAAATAATATTCCACGAGCTCAGGGTACTCTTCAAGCTCTTTCTTTCCTTGCTCTGTGATGACATAAATGCCTCTCTCGACTCTTTCAAACCATTTGTAATAGTTTTTCTGAAGAATCAAGGGCGTCTTTCCTCCTGTACCGAGAGCAACGAGCGCTTTCGGAGACATTTGCCCGAGTTTTTCTAGATAACAAGCGATTTGGATGCAATTTTCTTTGTAGGCAGTCATGATCTTGGTTTTACTGCTGCCGCCGATATTGTAATCAGCGCTTCTTCCTTCTATCTCTTTAATCAACGCTGCTTTCTTCCTCGTATTCTTGCTTGTCATGCGCTTATATGGTTCCGGATGAACCTTAAACTCAACACTTATTCGATTACCAGAAAACGATACTATGATCAGTCCCAATTCCAGCCTTTTTACTAATTGAATGATATCATTCCAGCGTTTCCTTGAAATGCGTTTTGGTTTCGGAATCGCTATATATACGAGATCAGTCAGCCTTTGCCTTCTCGTTGCCTGAAGCAAAAGGTCGATATTGAGATTTAGTTTTAATTCGACGATTATGAGCTCCTCATCCTTGACAGCCGTTAAATCACAATCGTGTACCTCTCCATTAACACGATAGCCATGTTTTATAAAATGCTTACGGATAGGCTCATATAAATCGGCTTCTAAAAGTTTTGTCATGTGTCAAACCCTTCTGTCTTCCCTGCGGTTTTTCCTATCATTATAGCAAACTTTTTAAATGGATTAAGTCATTTAGACAAGCCCGCTACATATAATGTTTACGGATTATGTTGTGGAGGATAAACAAATGAGGGTATTATTGCTGTTTTTATTGACTCTTCTTCTTGGACTAATGGTTTTCCTGAAATTTGAAATGGACGAAGCGCGAAAGGTTTCCAACCAGGTTAAAGCTGAGTATTTTACAGAAGCATTCATCATCAACAAGAACGACGATTCTGGATTTTATGGTGAGAGCGCGGATGGAAAAAGCATTTATTTTAAAAAAGAAAAAGTGCCAGCCTACGTGAAAATCCAAAGTGGCGATTCCGTTCTACTGTATTTTGATAAAAGCGGCCGAATAGATGGCCCTGTGAAAATCGAGAAAATAGACTAGGGAGCCAGCTGATTGCGGGCTCCCTGAACCTTTTATCGAATCGCTTTTCTTTCCTCAAGTTTCTGGGCGATCGCTGTCGTAAGCTCTTGACCGCTTTTCGGGAGTGAAGATTTCATGACTGCATTCATGACTGGTGCAAGGGCGCCTTCTGCCGTCATTTCCAGATAACCAGTCATCTTTGTCCGGTTTTGGCCTAAAGCTTCTGCGTTAAAATATCCTTTACCTGTCAGATTTTCATTTATTCCCTTCAAGTCGAATGTCACCCGTGTTGGTTCCATCCACTCTTTTATGGTGACCTGTAAACTGATCTTCTTCTTCAATACACCAACCGTCTCCTTGAATGCCCAGTTGGACTGCTTTTCGCTTAATTTTTCATGACTGATATATCCGGGCAATAATGGTGCCCAGTTGTCCATGTCTTTTACGAAATCCCAAACCTGTTCGATTGGAACATCAATTATGATATCGTGTCTTCCTTCTGGCATGATTTCTCCTCCTTTGTTGAAAATATCCACTAAGAGTTATATGTTTTACAGAATGATTTATACTTCATTTAATAATCTTCTGCTGCCCTTAAAATGAACAGATAGATGGGCAGTCCTATCGCAGAGATAAGGCCATCTAAAACAGGACAATCACCAATCCATTATGTATTTTCCCGTAAAAATAAAAAACACACCTAGTTTGGTGTGTTTGATGACTTTTCAAATCCATTGACGAAGTATTCGATTGTTTCAAGTTCTTCTTCTGTAAGTTCCCTGTTAACCTTTTTTCTGAAATCCTCTATCATTAATTTTGAATTTCCACGATGTTTTTCAGTCAGATCACCAATAGACCTCAGGAGATTCGCTTGGTCTTGGAATTCTTTTTTAGAAAGTATGCCAGAATGAGAAAGTATATAAGTGTCTGCATCAAATGCTTCAATTTTCCTCAGTAAGTCTCTTGTTCCCTCGACAGTATAGTTGTCTTTTGGCGAAAAGATATCGGGATAAAGGCTGTCAGCCAGGAATAATATTTTTTCCTCTTTGACATATACGACAACCGAATCTTCAGCATGGTCGCCTCCCACATGCTTGATAATGCTGGTAATGCCGCCAAGATCTATTTCGATTTCATCTTCAAAAGTCATCTCAGGCAAAGTGATTCTAATGTCCAGTTGATCCGGAAACTCTCGTTTTATCGCGTTCGCGCAAAATTCAATTTCCGTTCCCTCTGCTACCCTTTGATCGAGTGCTTCATTTGACCAGGATAACGGGAGCAGCTTTTCAATATCATTCCTCGTTTTCTTTGAAGAAATTGAAACTGTATTTCCAAGCGCATGAAGGCCGAATATATGGTCCCAATGCCAGTGTGTCAAAATTACATAAGAGGGTTCCGATACACCCTTTTCTTTTAACATATCTATGAAAAGATTGGCGTGTGCTTCAGAGTTCCCAGTGTCAATCATCAGCGTTCTTTCATTGCCTGTGACCATCCCGAGGATAGGCCTGTCTGTTTCAGAAACAGGCGTCATATACCAGAATCGCTTTCCTATTTTTTCGATTGATTGCATTTAATTCACCTATTTTCCAGTGGCTTTTGTCCAGAATTCCATTAGTTTTTCTTGATACTCTTGTTCAGCGATCGTGTATGCCTCCGTGTGCCCGGCGCCAGGAACAATCCATAGCTCTTTATCACTTTTCGCTATTTCGAATATGCGTTTTCCCATTTCAGTCGGTACTAATGCATCCTTGTCACCGTGAATGATGAGTAATGGGAGTCTATTTTTCTCAACACTGTCTAATGCCGAAGCTTCAGCGAATGTGTAGCCTGCCCTGATATTCGTGATCACAGAGGTAACCTGCATGACCGGGAATGCTGGTAGATTATACAGGTATTTCAATTGATGGCTCAGTTCCTCTAGAACCGTCGTATACCCACTGTCAGCAATAATTCCCTTGACCTGTTCAGGAAGTTTTTCTCCGCTTGCCATCAGTACAGTTGCTGCACCCATGGAAAAGCCATGCAGGAAAATATCTTCAGCCCCAGCTTCTTTAGCTAAAAACTTTGACCATAGTACATAATCCTTGCGATCATGCCAGCCATAACCTATATAATCACCTTCACTCAAGCCATGGCCTCTCGCATCAGGCTTTAAAATATCAAACCCTTGATCATAGTAAAACTTCGTGATTCCTGGCATTTGCTCACTATTCCCTTTATATCCATGAGCTAAAATCACAGCTTTTCCAGAAGAATTAGCATTTTTTAAGAAACGTGCCTTCAGCTTTAGGCCGTCCTCCGATTTTATTTCAACGATTTCAAAGTTTTGCTTTTCTGTCCAGGCTGTAATCTCCTCCAGCTTCTTCTGCTCCTCTTCTTCACTTAGCAGTTTGGCCACTGTGACACTTTCCCCGCCGCCATGAAGATCAACAGATTCTTGACTCCGATTTATGGCAACATTATAAAAGTAATTACCAGCAGCAATCAAACCGATGATAATCGCGAGAACCGTACCGCTCGCTATCAATATTATCTTTTTCTTCACACCCAGATTCCCCTTTTCCCCCTAGTTTCTCTATCTTTTTAAAAATAGTTTACCAGATGGGGCGAAAAAAAAGACCAATTTGCATGATTTTGTAAAAGTTAGATTTGCCCGATTCATGGGTATATATAAGTAAAACCGATAGGAGGCTGATTGAAATGGGAATTGAGAAAAAACATATCCTTAAATCATATAAAAACGAAAAAGAAGCTATCGATTCAATTGAAAAGATAAAGGATGAAAAAGATAATCCTGTCAACAGTTCCATTTCAGGCTATAATGTCGAAAAGAAATCGACCAAAGAATATCCTACCAACGCCTTCAGCCCAGGCGAGCTAGATATGGGAGAACCTGCATTTAAAGATTACGAGGATGACCCTTCAGAAAACCCCGGGGTAGAAGCCAATAAAAACAAGGATATCGACAGGCCGTTGCCTGAACGAGCAATGAATAATCGTATAAGATAAGACCAGGTGCACGGATTTTCCGTGCACCTTTACTTTAGGCTTCGATCTATACAGGATAATGTTTTGCCTATGGTGCCCTGGATCACATATGTATCAGGTGCATAGTCATATGGAGTCTCACCCTTGTTGATGATAGTCACAGGAATTCCGTCATTTTTATATTGAGGAATTGCTGAAAATGGTGAACTTTCAAGCTCGAACCAACACAAGCAAACAGTTCGCGTCAGGAATAAATCCTGGAAACTGTTCAAACCCTTCACCAGTGAACCATTCCCTAATGAATTGCAGCTCCTTAGTTAAGTTAAAACATGTATGTTAACCAAACTATTTTTATGTTGACATATAATATTCAAAAAGTTTAATCTATTATTGCACATAAAATACATAAAGGGGATTTAGGAATGAAATTTAGAACTCTTGATTTAACACTGGCAGCGATGTTTGTTGCCCTGATGGCTTTTGGCTCGAACATCACATCTATCGTACCTTTCATGGTTGTTGGAGGCGTGCCGATCACATTGCAAACCTTCTTTGCCATTCTTGCTGGAGCCGTTTTAGGCAGCCGGTTAGGCGCTATTTCAATGGTCGTTTACGCATTAGTAGGACTAGTAGGTGTCCCGGTTTTCGCTCAATTTGGCGCAGGTTTTGGAACATTGATCAGCCCGACTTTCGGATTTATTCTTTCATTTATTTTTACTGCTTACGCTGTTGGTAAAATCGTTGAGAAGAAACGTAGTGTTGCGACATTCATCGTTGCTTCACTAATCGGACTGTCCATTAATTATATCATCGGAACAAACTGGATGTATTTTGCCTATAAATTCTGGGCAGCAGCTCCAAAAGGCTTTACGTATGAGATGGCATGGCTTTGGATGGTCGTTCCGCTGCCAAAAGATATCATCCTTGCCGTTTTTGCGGGACTGATGGCAGCAAGACTTGAAAGATCTGTGCTTTCGAGACCAAGCTTCAGCCATTTACGCAAAACAGCTTAATTAAATAAGCTGTTGTTTTAAAAAGCTGCACAAAGAAGGACAGCAATTACAGCTGTCCTTCTTTGTGCCCGGCGGCTTTCCCATAAAGTGGTTTCATGAACATTCAGCTTAAATGAAAATGGAGCCCTTCACCATCGGCGGAGGGCTCCACTTTGAATTTTACTACTTCATCCCTTTTTTCTTTACGTTAATGAATAACTTGCCATCAGCGGTCTTTCTTGTTTCATTGCCGTAGGAATCAACTGCTTTAACTTCAATAACTGCTCCTTCTGCTACGATATCTTTCGTAGCTGTGTAATATCCCACATAATAACCTGGAGACACCTCACGCATAGGCAGTTCAGTCGCATTGGTAGTTTGCGCGGTGTTTGTTAAAGGCATGTGAAGGACGAATGTCGCATCCAGTTCCTCTTCACTCGTGAACTCGATTTTTACACTTTCACCTTTCTTGAGTGTAACATCCACTGCCGGCTGCAATTCTGAGATGACAGGTGCTGTGAATTTCACATCGACATTCACAATTTCTTCTGAAATGTTGCCCGCTTTATCATTGGCAACGACCTTGATTTCATTAACACCCTCATCCAGCATGACTCTTGCTGAATACTTTCCGTCCTCTACCTTGGCTGCAGTTCCATTGACTGTTACTGCATCAAGATGATCATCAGCGATCGTTCCCGTTACTGTAACCGTTTCTTTATTAATCTTGCTGCTGTCTGCCGGTGAAGTAATTGTCAACTCTGGTGCATGTGGATCATAAGTGACTTTAACTTCTTCAGATGGGTCTGTAACACCTTGCTCTGTCGAAGCTTTAGCTGTTAGAGTATTTTCGCCTTCCTGAAGTTCAACCTCAACCTCGTAGGAACGATCATCATTTGCCGCTACCGTAGCAACCTCTTCTCCATCATTGTAAATATGGACAGTCGTCGTAGGGGCTGCTTCACCTTTTACCGTAACAGTTCCTTCATTTGTGTAAGAACCATCAACTGGAGATGAAATCGTTGGAGCGGTCACTTCATAATCTACGACTGCGCGGATCATATAGTTTCCTTCATCCTCAGGTGAAGGTGACCAGCCGCCGCCGACCAGCTGCCAGCTCCTTAATGCATTTTCACCGTCTTCATCAGTTGCAAGACCCGGCGAAGCTGTATTGATGCCTGCCTGAATATAAACGAGATAGAAATCGCCTTCTACCACGATTCCATGGCTGCTCAAATCAACATGTGTCCACTCGCCATTCCTTAATGCCGTTGCATCGATCGGACCTGCGAGTTTCTTTCCAGGTGCTCCATCAGTACCAGTAGCGTCATAAACTTCCACTTTGAAGTCTGTACCGCCTGGAACTGGCCACTCTGTATCCCAAAAACGGAACAAGCCGCCAGTTACCAATGCTTTGTCATTGCCCTTAGCCAATGACATCTTTACTGCCCAGCCATTGCCTGCATCATAGAAGGCTCTAGCATTTTCAGCAGTGCCATCATCGTAGCCAATTTCACCTGGATAACCGATGAATGGTTTAATTTCGAAATCCTGCTCGATGTCCCCTTCAATATTAATTGAAGCTTCTTGACTGTAGTAATGAGGCGCGATTACTTTTAAAGTGTACTCGCCTTCATATGCTGTCAGTGAGTATTGACCATTTTCATCAGTTGAAACTGGGGCGACGTTCGCATCTTCTAGCAAGTAAACAGTTGCCCCCGCAACAGGCTCACCTGTTGCTTTATTTGTAATGGCTCCAGTTACGGTACCCTTTGGCAATTCCTCAAGGTTAAAGTTAGCGATCGCCTCTCCATCCTGTTCAATGTCTACCGTTTGGGTTTGTGGACGGAAACCATAAGCCTCTGCGATAACTGTAAAAGTACCTGCAGCATGAGTTAATTCATAACTTCCGTTTGCAGGGTTTGTTTTTACAGAACGTCCTGATTCCACCACTGAGACTTGTGCCTGCATAGGCAAGGCCATAAGTGAAGATGTGTTTTCAGCCTTCTTAGCCTTAGGGAGTGCGATGGTGATCTTATTCGCATCCACTGGCTCTTTCAAGCTTGCTTTTGAATCATCTTTTTCAACACCAAGTTTGGCAGTTGCCGGTTCAGGGAGAGGAGTATCCGCCAAGCGGACGTCATCCAGGTACCAGCCATCCCTGACTACGCTGCCATCGGTTGTTACATTGAAGGCAATATAGATTCTTTGGCCGGCATATTCACTCAAATCTACTTCCCCATCGATCCAGCCATTGGACAGATTGTTAACCCGCAGTTTTTGCACCCAATTCACTGCATCTGTCGATACAAATACATGGCCGTAATCATAGTTTCTTTCAAGGTTATACCACTGCTTGAACTGAAGGTAGCTGTTGCCCTCCGGCAAATCGATTGGCGGCATTTGCAGGGACATGTTCGCACGGTTCTGGTACGTGCCTGAAAGTGTCGTTCCATAAAGTTTTTCACCTGAGAAAGCTGATCCAGGACCTGATGTCGGAGTTCCCCATTCCCAGCTGTTGGCATCTCCATAAGTGGTCCAGCCTGCAGTATCATTTTCAAAATCTTGTTCATATCCAACCGTGATACCCGGCAATACAGTAACACTATGCTCGCTTACTGATTCGTTGCCGCCGAAGTCCACTGCTTTCCATTTGTAGTTGAACGAGCTGCCTGCGATGGCTTCTCCCGGCACGTCTGCACGATATGTTCCATTTTTGTAGTCCCCGCTTGTGCGAACTGCGGCAACAGATGACCATGTTCCATCCTCTAATTGATATTCAAGTTCTACATTTGTTACACTGATGTTGTCGACAGCTGAAGCCTCTAAAGTCAGCGGCATTCCTGCGAAAACCGTGGCAGGTTGGGAATGCTCCAAGACCGGTGCTTCACTGTCGTCTCCATCTTTTGTTACCTGGCCTTTCAATTCCCCTAGGCCCGATACAACAGATGACACAGCATCGAATACATTCAATAATCCAGCTCCATAGCCGTTATTTGGAGATTCTGGGTATGCATTGTCGGTTAGTGGCAGTGCGGTAGTCATCAGGATTTCTTCCAATTCATCAACGCTCAGACTTGAATTTGCCTGCAGCAGTAATGCTACAGCCGCTGATACATGCGGCCCTGCCATCGAAGTGCCGTTCCATCCACCTTCATATCCGCCTCCTGGTACAGATGATCGAATATTGACTCCCGGTGCCGAAAGCTCAGGCTTGATTTCTCCATAAGGAGATGGTCCAAGCAATGAAAAGCTCCCCAGGTTATTGTTGATATCAGTCGCTCCTGTAGCCACTGATTCAGGATAGTTAGCAGGGTTAGCTACTGAACCCGGTCCGCCAGGGTTACTGAACGTAGTATTTCCCGCTGAAAATTCCGGGAAGATCTCTGCCGCTCTCCACGCCTGGACCATCGGGCGATACCATTCATCCATCCCTGGTCCCCCGCCCCATGAATTGTTGACAACATCAGGTGCTAAATCCGGGTTTCCGTTCGGCGCTATAATCCACTCGCCTGCTTCTAGGAGGTCAACATCAGTGCCTCCAGCAGCTGTAAATGCCTTAACAGCAATCCATTTTGCTCCCGGTGCAACTCCGATTGCATTCGAACCATCTGCCTCTGCGCCGACCATCGTTCCGGTTACATGAGTCCCGTGACCATGATCATCATAGGGTGCAGACTGACCTGCTACTGCATCAAACCAGTGATCTGCATGAGACGATTCACCAGTTGCTGAATCATAACCTCGGTATTGATCACGTAAAGCCGGGTGGTTCCACTGTACACCTGTGTCAATGGAGGCAACTGTGATGCCGCTGCCGTCAATCCCCATGTCCCATACAGCTGGTGCTCCGACCCGGTCAATATTCCATTCGATCGAGTTGGTTTTAGCTGCAGGGTCCTGTACCGCAACAGCCGACTTTTCCGGAACAAATAGCTGCCTTGTTTCATTAGGAAGGATTTTATCAACTTCCTGGAAGCCCGCTACTTTTTCCATTACCTCTTTAGTGGCGGTAACGGCAATACCATTAACCACATAATAAGAGTGAACATCTTTAGCGATTCCTTTTTTCTCTTCCTCCCTTAAGTATTCCAGGACATCAAATTGAGTCTGCTGTGCTTTTGCCTTCAACTCGGAAACGATCGTGGAGCGTTTCATTGATTTAGCTTTGGCAGCCGTCGCCTTTTTTAAGCTGGCTTTTTTGTCAGCCTCCTTGGCAACAGCATTCGTGTCTACCTGTTCCCTCATTTTAATAAGGAAGGTGACCTTTTCCTGCTCACCGAATTGATCATATAACTTCTTATTTACCTTTTGCTCTGAAGTCTGGATCGCATCTTTTGCAGAAACACTTACTCCTTTGTTTGCCGCTGCAGTATTCATCTGGGGCTGTAAAAGCATTGGCAATACTAGTGCGGTCGTGAGAAGAACGGATAATAATCTTTTTTTCTTTCGTTTCATCCACTTACCTCCTAAGTATTTTTTTGAAATAGCTATCCTCCTCCCGTCGCATTTTCTATGTAAAAATAGGTGCTAATTTAAAAATAGACCTCTAAGGCTTGTTTTTGTGTCGAAAAATAGGATTTAAATCTGAATATTCAGTAAATGATTAATAAGTAGTTGTTGGGAAAATAGGTAAATAAATCCAAAGGAGTGTGTCTTCCAGGAATGAACAGGATATGCGCACACTAAATGCCCAATTTACTAGTAAAAATACAAATGTCATTCGGCTGCGAAAGAAAAAAAGGGTAAATACTCCTGCTTTTATAAAGCTGTACACCGCTTTTCGTTACTAGAATCCTACTCTCAATCTCTTTCTTAGTAAACGGGGTTTTTCTCTAATAGTTATACTGGGGCTTATGGAGGATTATAAATGGAAAAATAGATTTAAGTTGATTTTTCTTCCACATCCTGTTATTCTTAAGAAGAATTATTTTTGTTCGGTGTAAAGGATAGAAATTATTTCGTCTTAATGATCACTTTGGGCAAGGATAGTAACATAATGTGCTAACGCACTGGGAGGTAACAAGAAATGGAACAAGGTACAGTAAAATGGTTTAACGCAGAAAAAGGTTTTGGATTCATCGAGCGCGAAGGTGGAGACGACGTATTCGTACACTTCTCTGCTATCCAATCTGAAGGTTTCAAATCATTAGACGAAGGTCAAAAAGTATCTTTCGACGTTGAGCAAGGCGCTCGCGGACCACAAGCTGCTAACGTATCAAAACTATAATATTAGTTTTGTTTAAAGAAGAAGGTTCCTTTGGGACCTTCTTTTTATATTGCTCCTTAACCTCTTCCCTCCACCTTTCTGCTTTTCAGGAAAATCTCCCCTATCTAAAAAACTTCATCAGATCAAGGTGTATTCACATATCCCAACCCTGACCGAATAAATGGCTTTGCAAATATGAATGTTAATAACATCAACAGCTCTTCTGGAGTATTTTTCGGGACGAATATGAGTCTTAATTTTCTTTCGACGACAAAGTCAAACAATGGGTTTACTATAACAGATGATGAAAATGAGCTGGTTCGTAACTTGAGCTTTGTGAAGGATGAAAATGAACTGGAAGTCATTAAGTCTGTCGCTTAGAATATTATCCCGCCTACACGCAAATAATTAACATGATTAAGGTTAAGGCGGGGTAATAATGAATCAGTTAGAATTAGTACTTAGAATCGCAATTGGATTTATCGTGTTATTTTCAATGGCAAGGTGGTCCGGCAGAAAAGAAATCAGTCAAATGACTTTCTTTAACCTTGTATCTGCTATTGCGTTTGGTTCAATAGCAGCAGCACTTGTTGTCAATCCAAGTGTAAGTATTTTAAACGGGATAATCGCTTTAATAGGCTGGGCGGCTTTTACGGTGCTGACAGACCAAATACACCTGAAGTCCAAGAAGGCGAGAAAAATGCTGATGGGTGACCCGGTTATCGTGATTAAAAAAGGAAAAATCATGGAAGATGCTCTAAGGCAGACACGGCTTGACACAGACTCACTACAAGCCATGCTCAGGGAAAAGAGCATTTTTTCTATGAGCGATGTTGATTATGCAATTTTTGAAACAGATGGGAAGCTTTCAATCATGAAAAAAGAAAACAAACAAACGGTTACGAAAAGCGATTTGAATATCGCTATGTCACAAGGAAATTTCGTTCCGCTTTCTACTGAGTTGGTAGCTGACGGGAAAGTGAATCTTAAAAACCTAAACAAAATGAATAAGGATCAAACTTGGCTTAACGACCAACTGCAACAGGCTGGAGTTCAATCAGTGGATGATGTTTTTTTCGCAGAAGTTCAGACTGATGGAAAACTATATATTGATAAAAGAGATGACGTTTTGCACTAAAAAGAGGCCCCGCTTTCATAGCGTTAGGCCTCTTCATCCTAGAACATTCCAAATAGCAATAAAGTTTGAGAAAAGAGCTTTACAAATCTATGAAGAGATGGAATCTAAGGATTCCATCTCTTTATCTATTAAACTCCCTTATATGCCAATCGATAGATTTCCGCCAGTTCTGAAACTAGTGGAAGCTTAGGGTTGGCTGTTGTGCACTGGTCTTCGAATGCCCGGTCGGCAAGCTGGTCGACCTTAGCTTCGAAGTCGGCTTTCTCAACACCGTTCGCTTCAATGCTCATTGGAATATCCATTTCCTTCGCCAATTTGATGATCGCCTGGACCAGGCTTTCAACACCCTCTTCGGTTGTACGGCACGGCAGTCCGAGTATGCGTGCGATTTCTGCATAGCGCTGGTCGGCAACGAAACTTTCATACTTAGGGAATGCTGTGAATTTCTTAGGTTTTGTTGCGTTGTAACGTATGACATGCGGCATCAGGATGGTATTCGAGCGGCCGTGGGCGATATGGAATTCCGCACCAAGCTTATGCGCAAGACTATGGTTGATTCCAAGGAAAGCATTGGCAAACGCCATACCTGCAATCGTCGACGCATTATGCACCTTCTCGCGGGCCACCTCATCCTGGCCATTTCGATACGCTCTTGGCAGATATTCAAACACGAGCTGGATCGCTTTAATGGCAAGACCATCTGTATAGTCATTGGCCATACAGCTGACATACGCTTCAATCGCATGCGTCAGTACGTCCATTCCAGTATCAGCAGTAATATGTTTTGGCACAGTCATGACAAACTGCGGATCAACAATTGCCACATCCGGAGTCAACTCATAGTCTGCGAGCGGATATTTGATGTTCGCTTTTTTATCGGTAATGACTGAGAAAGATGTCACTTCTGAACCTGTACCTGATGTTGTCGGAATCGCTACAAATTGGGCTTTGCGGCCTAGCTGCGGATATTTGACAATCCGCTTGCGAATATCAAGGAACTTCTGCTTCAAGCCATGGAAGTCTGCATCCGGATATTCATAGAACAGCCACATGCCTTTTGCTGCGTCCATTGCCGAGCCGCCGCCGAGGGCAATAATGACATCCGGCTGGAAGTTCGCCATCATTTCTGCACCTTTCATTACGGTCTCGATCGATGGATCCGGCTCTACGTCAGAGAAAATTTCACAGTGAACGTAGTCTGGACGTTTTCTTAAATGATAAAGAACTTTGTCAACATATCCTAGCTTCACCATTCCAGGGTCAGTGACGATGAAAGCCTTTGAGATTTTCGGCATTTTCGCAAGATACTGTGTTGAATTTTTTTCAAAGTAAATTTTGGATGGTACCTTAAACCACTGCATATTCACATTCCTTCTCGCGACTTTTTTAACATTGATCAAATTGATCGCACCTACGTTGGTAGACACGGAGTTCCCGCCGTAAGTTCCGCAGCCAAGTGTCAGAGATGGCAGGTAGGCATTATAGATGTCTCCAATTGCTCCCTGGGAAGACGGTGCATTTACGATGACACGTCCTGCCTTCATTCTTAAGCCGTATGCTTTAATCACTTCATCATTTGTTGAATGGATGACAGCAGAGTGGCCAAGCCCTCCGAATTCAAGCATCTCTTCTGCGCGCTTAAATCCTTCCTCTGATCCATTCACTTTATAGCAAGCTAATACTGGGCTAAGCTTTTCACGGGAAAGCGGATATTGAGCACCCACGCCTTTCAGCTCAGCAACAAGGATTTTCGTCTCCTCAGGTACTGACACACCAGCCATTTCAGCAATTTTATGAGCTGGCATCCCCACTATATCAGCATTAACAGCGCATGATTGTTCATTGATGACAAGCTTCTCGACTTTCGTTCTTTCATCCTCGTTTAAAAAGTAGCAGCTATTCGCGATCATTTCTGTTTTTACATCATGGTAAATTTCTTTATCAATGATGACCGCCTGTTCAGAAGCGCAGATCATTCCGTTATCGAATGTTTTTGATAAAATCAGGTCATTGACAGACCGTTTTACATTTGCAGTTCGTTCAATATAGCAAGGTACATTTCCAGGACCAACACCCAGTGCCGGCTTTCCTGAACTGTAGGCAGATTTCACCATACCAGCACCGCCAGTAGCCAAAATCATCGAAATTTTCGAATGGTTCATTAAAGCTTGTGTCGCTTCAAGAGATGGTTTTTCAATCCACTGGATACAGTCTTTTGGCGCTCCTGCTTTAACTGCTGCGTCGCGGAGAATTCTCGCCGCCTCACTGCTGCATTTTTGTGCAGATGGATGGAAAGCGAATATGATAGGGTTCCTTGTTTTAATCGAGATCAACGCTTTGAACATGGTGGTCGAGGTTGGATTCGTCACCGGTGTTACGCCGGCGATCACGCCAACTGGCTCAGCTATCGTAATCATGCCTTCGTGCTCGTTTTCGTCGATGATCCCAGCTGTTTTATCATATTTGATATTGTGGTACACATACTCAGTGGCAAACATGTTTTTGATGATCTTATCTTCATAAACACCGCGTTTTGTTTCTTCAACTGCCATTTTCGCAAGTGGCATATGCTGATCAAGTCCTGCCAGCGCCATTTCCTTGACGATTTTATTTACTGCTTCTTGATCCAGCTCACGCATTTGTGATAAAGCTTTTACCCCTTTATCCAATAGACTGTCAACCATTTTCGTAACAGAGGATTGTTCCTTTAACACTTTTTCAACTGTCCCCATCATCAGGACCTCCTAATTGTTTTAAGATAATTTGCTGTATTTATGTAGTTCATATGTTGTTAGTGTTAGTTTGTGAATGTTTTCACATGTTTTCTCAAAAAAATAATTTACTCGCAAACTGGATTTCTAGGTATTTTTTCAAAGCTGATGTCTGTTACAAACTTCGTACTTCTTTTCACTATGACCACGAAGTTTACTGTCCAGATGTATGCTGGTATTTCTTTATCATCTTTATACATCATCGCCTCAAATTCATCACCAATGATTTCCTCCAGCATTTCCTGGGTGTATGTTTCAGTATCGGTTGAGAAGGGTTTAAATTCGCAATACATCATTTTGATCACTCCTTTTCCTTTTCTAATTAAAGTTTATCACATAAACAGAATAATAGTTTGTGAAATATTGAACAATATATGAACTGTTGTTTATCAACTTTTAAAAGAGTGATGATAGATGAATTGTAATCGCTTACAATCAAATTGTTATTTTAATATATTAAAATAGAGAGAAAGAGACTCTAGGAACGAGTCTCTAAAAATCAAAGTATACTCCCGTTAATTCCTCTGAAACGGTCCATAGTCTCGTCATGGTTTCTTCATTAAAAACTCCTGGTGCAGGAATCTCAATCGCAGGATATCCTTTTCTGTTCCCCCTCCCGTCCGGACCAATGTATTCACCCCCGGCCAAGCTGTCGTCCGCTGCGGCGTAGATGGTTGGAAGAGCGCCCATTTCGGCGGGCTGGGAAAAAAATTTCATCAAGCCTTTCATATATTTTGGAGTTTCACCTTTCCCAAAGTTGAATAAATTCGTATTGGAAATTCCAGGGTGACAGGCAACGCTGATTGTTTCGATTCCATGCTGTTTAAAACGATTGTCAAGTTCCCTGGCAAATAACAGGTTTGCAAGCTTGCTCTGCCCGTAAAACTTCATTGCTTTGTATCCTTTTGAGCCGTCCAGATTATCAAAATCAATCGAAGCTCCCCGATGAGCGATACTGCTCAAAGTGACAACCCTGGAACCTGCTGTTTTTTTCAAAATTGGCAGCAAGAGGCCTGTCAACGCAAAGTGGCCGAGGTGATTGCTTCCGAATTGAAGCTCAAATCCATCCTTCGTCTTCCCATATGGAGGGATCATGACTCCAGCGTTATTGATCAGTATATCCAGCGAGCTGTATTTTTCCATAAAGGCTGAAGTGAAATTACGGACACTTGCGAGGTCTGCTAAATCCAGCTTCATCATTTCGACGGATGCTTCTCGGTTTCCTTCAACAATAGAGTCAACAGCGACCTTGCCCTTTTCTTCATTTCTCACAGCGAGTATGACATGTGCACCTTTTCCTGAAAGTGTCTTTGCTGCCTCATAGCCGATTCCGCTATTGGCTCCAGTGATAATAACTGTCTTACCTGATAAGTTCTCAATTAACATGTTGACGCACCTCGGTATCTTCTATTTTACAAAGTTACATATGTTCTCAATGACTTCTTTTTCCCAATGATACGAGTTAAAGGTATGATCTGCTCCGGTCACAATGTGGAGTCTCGCCTGCTCCTGGTAGCATTTGTCCTGATATTTCCTGGAATCCTCAATCGAAACAGCTTGATCATTTGACCCATGGATTAGCAAAACATCACGTTTGAATTTTTTCGCCTTTTCCCACACATCAATGGTATTTAACTCTTCTATAAACTCTTTTCCTATTAAATCCCCGCCAATGTCGAAGGCGCCTTCTTCCTTTATGTATGTAGAATTTTTCACTATATCCTTCGCTTCCTCTGCCATGCTGCCAGCTGGAGCTAGTAAAATAAGTTTCTCGATTTTTTCCGGATGTTCTCCAGCAAGGAGACTGGCAACAAATCCTCCCATACTAAAACCGAGAACAATCACCTTTTCTTTATCTATACTGGGATGTGAACGAACATACTCAAGAATTGTTTCTGCCTCTGCTAATTCATTCAAAACAGTCATATCTTCAAAATTACCATCACTTTCACCGCTTCCTAGAAAATCGAAACGGAAACTAGCAATTCCAAGAGCTTCGAGGGCTCTTGAAATTTTTAAAAAGAAACGATGCGGCTCTAGTTTGCTGCCGGTAAAGCCATGCAGAAGAATAACAGCAGGAGCCACCTTCTGGTCTTCCAATGGGATATGTGCCATCCCTCTCATTACCTGGTTATTATGTAAAAGTGAAACTGCTTCCTGCATATGGACAACTCCTTTTGAACTCTTCAATATCTTCAATGGTACCACAATTGGTCTTATTAACCATTGAAATTATCCTTAATTTAATTCATACTAAACTCATAGGAATTATAGGAGGGATTTTATGATGAATCTTTTTGTTGAAAAATGCCCACGTTGTAAAACGGCACTGGAAGTAAAAGATAATCCTTCATACAAGGCGATCGTTATTAAGGCCTGTCCGGCTGGCCACTATGAAAAAGAATTTCATCCAGCATTGGAAACATATATAGATAAAAATAAAGTATCTTAATCTTACGAAGCAGGGCCTCAATATGATGGCCCTGCTTTTTCGTCAATGGATTTATTTTTAATTCACTAAGATGACAATTTTTGTTTTCATAATTTGTTCACATTTGTCTTAAAAACCGTCACAATTTCCATGTTAGAATGATTACAAATAAAGCGGTGTGATATTTATCACACTTTTTCCCACAACTTACCGTTCATTTTTGGTTTACTTTCGACAACTTTGTGAACAAATGAACATAAGTTTGTGATAAAATGAACAAGGTTGATATTTGAAAGGAGCTGCAGTGATGAAGAAATCAAAACTATTTTTGGTCTCCCTCACCTCGATCATGGCTATGCTGTTGCTTAGCGGCTGTGAAAACAATATGGTGGTATTCAATCCAGAGGGACCAATTGCAAGGCAAATTCTTGAGTTAATCAACTTTTCGATTGCTCTGATGTTACTTGTTACAGTGGTTGTGTTCGGGCTATTCGGATTCATCGTCTGGAAGTACCGTGAACGTAAAGATAATTTGAATTACGAACCACCTGAAGAACACGGCAGCACTGTGCTGGAAATAATCTGGACAGTGATTCCGATTTTGATCATCGTTGCTTTGACGATCCCTACTGTTAAAACAATATACGCTATAGATGAAATCCCGAAAGGCTATGAAGACAAAGAGCCTTTGGTAATTAACGTAACTTCTGCCGACTGGAAATGGATTTTCAGCTATCCGGAACAAGGAATCGAAACCGTCAACTATGTGAATATTCCTGAAGACCGTCCGATTGACTTCAAACTGACCTCAGCAGGCACGATGCAAAGCTTCTGGATCCCTGCTTTGGCCGGCCAAAAGTACACGATGGCGAAAGCTGAAACGCAGCTATATCTGGTTGCAGACAATCCTGGATCCTATGTCGGAAAGAATACGAACTTCAATGGCCAAGGTTATGCGGGCATGGAGTTTGAAGTGCTTTCTCAGACACAAAAGGATTTTGATCAATGGATCAAAGATGTAAAAGAAACAGCGCCAAAAATGACACTTGAAGAGTATGAGAAAATGCTTGAGCCTTCCCATCTTGGACGCAAGACCTTCTCTAATACGCACCTTGAGTGGGTTGATCACTCTGATCCGCATTCAAAGAACTACACTAATCCAGAAATGTACGATAGAGGACATGGCTGGCCAGGAAAGATCTTTGAGGACAAGGACAATTACAAAAATAAAGATGGTAACAATGAACATTCTAATCATGAAAACAATGAAGATATGAATCATAAAGAATCTGAAACTGAAGATTCACACGGGGGTGACCACAATGGGCATTAAGTGGGATGAATTTTTTGTAACTGGTGATCCGTTAATTTTCGCATCACAAATCGGGATTGCCCTGACATTAGTTGGTGCATTAGCCGGTATCACTTATTTTAAAAAATGGAATTACCTTTGGTCTGAGTGGTTTACAACTGTTGACCACAAGAAAATCGGGATTATGTATATCCTGCTTGGCGTCGTCATGTTTCTTCGCGGCGGTATTGATGGCTTGATGATGAAAGGCCAGACAGCCGTGCCGGAAAATGACTTCCTGAATGCACAGCACTATAACGAAGTATTCACTACACACGGTGTCATCATGATTCTATTTGTTGCGATGCCGCTTTTGATCGGTCTTATGAACTTTGTGATTCCGCTGCAGATTGGTGCCCGTGACGTTGCTTTTCCTCAGCTGAATGCACTTAGCTTCTGGTTGACTGTGAGCGGCGCAGCGCTGTTCAATATTTCGTTTATCATTGGTGGTTCACCAGACGCAGGTTGGACTTCCTACTTCCCTCTTGCCGGAAAAGAATTCAGTCCGGGAATCGGGAATAACTTTTACGCAGTGGCCCTGCAGATTGCCGGTGCAGGTACTTTGATGACGGGTATTAACTTCGTTGTCACAGTGTTAAAAATGAGAACTAAAGGCATGACTTTGATGAAGATGCCGATGTTCACCTGGACATCCTTCATTACATCGATCATCATCGTTGCCAGCTTCCCTATTTTTACAGTGGCGCTTGCATTGATGACATTCGACCGCACGTTCGGTACACACTTCTTTACGATCTCGGGCGGCGGGATGGATATGCTCTGGGCGAACCTGTTCTGGTTATGGGGACACCCTGAAGTTTATATCGTCGTTCTGCCAGCATTCGGTATGCTGTCAGATATTATCTCGACTTTTGCCCGTAAAACTTTGTATGGCTATAAGTCAATGGTCATCTCGATTGTGATGATTTCGGTTTTAAGTATGCTCGTTTGGGTTCACCACTTTTTCACAATGGGCAACAGCGCAGGCGTGAACTCCTTCTTCTCAATTACGACGATGGCCATTGCCATTCCGACCGGGGTTAAAGTTTTCAACTGGCTGTTCACGATGCGAAAAGGACGGATCAAGTTTACAACGGCAATGCTCTGGGCACTGGCGTTCGTCCCTAACTTTGTGATCGGCGGTGTTACTGGGGTCATGCTGGCGATGGCTGCCGCTGACTATCAATATCACAACACATTATTCCTGGTGGCACACTTCCACTATGTATTGATTCCGGGCGTTGTGTTCCCGATCTTTGCCGGTCTTTACTTCTGGTGGCCAAAAATGTTCGGCTATATGCTTAATGAGAAAATCGGTAAATGGCACTTTTGGCTGTTCGTTGTTGGGTTCAACGTAACGTTCATGCCAATGTTCTTCCTTGGACTTGACGGTGCGGTCCGCCGCGCGTACACTTACTCAGCTGAAACCGGGTTTGGTCCATTGATGATGATTTCTGCTGTTGGTTCAGTGATTCTTGCGGCAGGCTTCGCGGCTCTTGTTTACAATATCTATTGGAGCGCACGTCACGCTGACCGCAATATCGGCAATGACCCATGGGATGCAAGAACGCTTGAGTGGGCTACCGCAACACCAGTCCAGCATTATAACTTTGCTTCCCTCCCTGAGGTAACAAAGCTTGATGCATTCTGGCACATGAAAAAGAACAATGAACTTCAGCCACTTGCTGAGGATGAGATTGAAGAAGTTCACTTGCCAAGTAACACATGGATTCCGATCTATATGGGTGTTGTTTTCGGAATTTCCGGATTCCTGCTTGTGTTCGAATGGACGATTGCAGCCGGAGTTGCCGCTCTAGGTATTCTTGCTGGCCTTGCCTTCCGTTCATTTGATTACGATGAAGGCTTCCATGTCCACAAGGATGAAATTTACGAAACAGAAAGCAAATGGAGAAAAGGCGCGAACAAAGGAGTGAAGAACCATGTCAGCTAAAATCAATGCAGCTTTGCCGCTTGAATACCAGACAGAACAAAACAGGATGAATATCCTTGGCTTCTGGGTCTTCCTCGGAGCTGAAATCGTGCTCTTCGCTACCCTTTTCGGAGTGTATGGAGTGCTCGGTGAGCGTTATGCAGGCGGGCCGACGCAGAAGGATATCTTCATAGTAAAAGATGTTATGATTCAGACTTTCCTGCTGCTGACAAGCAGTTTCACCATGGGAATCTCGATTTATGAAATGCGCCGCAGCAATATTAAGGGCATGCTGATGTGGCTCGTATTCACATTGTTGCTGGGTGGCGGCTTCCTGTTCATGGAGGTTCGCGAGTTCATCCACTACGTTCACGAAGGTGCGACCATGCAGACCAGTGCGTTCCTATCCAGTTTCTTCGTTCTTCTTGGGACACACGGATTGCACGTCACCATCGGGATTGGCTGGGCCATCCTGCTGATCATCCAGATATTGCAGCGAGGCTTGACGCCTGTTACCGCACGCAAGGCATTCATCTTCGGGCTGTACTGGCACTTCCTTGATGTCGTTTGGATTTTCATCTTCACATTCGTTTATTTACAAGGGTTGGTGATGTAATATGGATAAGCATTCAAATAGCTTCCCAATCAGCCATGTCGTCGGATTCTTCATGTCACTCGTTTTGACATTCGGCGCAGCATGGATTGCCCTTCAGAGCTCGCTTTCAATGAAGGCAGTCATGTGGATCATCGGCACACTGGCAGTAGTCCAGGCCGGAATCCAGCTGTACATGTTCATGCACATCAATGAAGGCGACGATAAAGTGACAAATAATATCAATATCATATATTCAGCTTTTATCGCAGTCGTCATAGTAGCAGGATCAATCTGGGTCATGACTTCAGGACACTCGCACTAGAATGAATGAAACCAGGCATCCTTTAGGAGGGTGACCTGGTTTTTTTGTGGGCTTTTTTTGGAAGCTACTTCGGACAGTTTGCGCTTGCGTGGCCGGGACTTTGTCCGAACCTTACCCTACTTCGGACAAATTGCGCTTGCGTGGCCGGGGTTTTGTCTGAACTTGCCCTGACTTCGGACAAATTCCGCTTGTAAGGCCGGGGTTTTGTCTGAACTTGCACCTACTTCGGACAAATTACGCTTGAATGGCCTGGGATTTGTCCCAACCTGACCCGACTTCGGACAAATTGCGGTTAAGTGGCCGGGACTTTGTCCGAACCTGCCCCGACTTCGGACAATTTCCGCTTGAGTGGCCGGGACTTTGTCCGAACCTGGCCTTACTTCAGACAATTTCCGCTTGAGTGGCCGGGATTTTGTCCGAACCTGCTCCTACTTTGGACAATTTGCGCTTGAGTGGCCGGAAAGTTGTCCGAACTTGGCCCTGCTTCGGACAGCTTTTGTTCGCCTGGCCGGAAAGCTGTCCGAACTTGGCTTTACTTCGGACAGCTTTTGCTTGAGTGGCCGAAAAGTTGTCCGAACTTGGTCTTACTTCGGACAGCTTTTGCTTGAGCAGCTGGAAAGTTGTCCGAACTTGGCCATACTTCGGACAGCTTTTGCTTGAGCAGCTGGAAAGCTGTCCGAACACGCCTTTACTTCGGACAGCTTTGGCTCGAGTGGCCGGAAAGTTGTCCGAACACCTCTTTACTTCGGACAGCTTTTGCTTGTGTGGCTGGAAAGTTGTCCGAACTTGGTCTTACTTCGGACAGCTTTTGCTTGTGTGGCCAGAAAGTTGTCCGAACACGGCTTTACTTCGGACAGCTTTTGCTTGTGTGGCTGGAAAGTTGTCCGAACTTGGTCTTACTTCGGACAGCTTTTGCTTGTGTGGCCGGAAAGCTGTACGAACTTGGTCTTACTTCGGACAGCTTTTGCTCGACCGGCCGGAAAGCTGTCCGAACTTGGCTTTACTTCGGACAGCTTTTGCTCGAACAGCCGGAATGTTGTCCGAACCTGCCCGGACTTCGGACAGAGTTCAGCTTGTATCGCCAGGGTTTTATCCGAAGGTTTCTCATTTCCGATATCCCTCGCTACCATCTACATCCGAATTAAATCTTTGCCATCTCGCTTTTCCGCCCTTTGATCAATCGTAAACGGGGCAGCTTGCCTTCTTTGCGGAACAAAGAAAACATTGCAAAATTAAATGCCGCAAGGAACAGTGAAAGTACTGCATGCTGGAATCCATGTGATAACAATGCCAGGAATCCGCTTACAAGACAATATAGACCAACAATTAAATAAAAGTACATAAGAAGTTTTCCCACTTCTCATTCCCCCACTTTTCGTTTGTATTTTTTATATTAACAGAATTTAATAAAAAATGTCACATAATGTTCACAATTAGCTCTAAGTTTTTTCACAATTATCAGATCTACTATTTGCTTGACTCTTAAATCAGCCATGCTATTATGATAAAAGATAAACAAAATATCTAAATTTTACCACTAGGGGTGCCTTTGATTTAAAGGCTGAGATTGAAGTGAGACTTTGAGACCCTTGGAACCTGATCTGGTTTAAACCAGCGTAGGAAAGTGGAGTATGGGACATTTTTTGTTGTGCCAATTCAACCACTTTCTTTGAAAGTGGTTTTTTTATTGGGCTAAAAAGGTTGAGGAGGAGCTATAAATGAACAATTTCACTGAAGAATTAAGACGCCAGGCAGAGCCAATATGGCAGGCAAATTTTGACCACCCTTTTATCAAGGGAATTGCTAATGGCAATTTAGCATTGGATTCCTTTCGCTATTATGTTTTACAGGACTCCTATTATCTTTCCCATTTTGCCAGGATACAGGCAATTGGAGCGGCAAGGGCATCTGATTTGTTCACGACTTCGAGAATGGCCGCACATTCGCTGGGGACTTATGAGGCTGAGCTTGGTCTCCACGAAAATTTCCTGAACCAATTGAGAGTTACAAAAAAAAAATTAGAAGAGTTCGCCCCATCTCCCACTGCTTATGCTTATACATCACATCTTTATCGCGTTGCTGCTTCTGGAAGCCTTGCTGAAATCATCGCAGCAATTCTGCCATGCTACTGGATTTATTATGATATTGGACAATTGCTAAAGGACTCCACTCCAAATGTCCGAATATATCAAGAATGGATTAATGCATATGGCGGTGATTGGTTCAGTGAATTGGTGATTGAGCAATTAAGCAGACTAAATGTACTTGCATTGGAAGCGACAAAATCTGAACAAGAAAAAATGAAACAGCATTTTATCATCAGCAGCCAGTATGAATTCATGTTCTGGGATATGGCCTACAATCAAGAAAAATGGCCTGTTTCATTTGAAAATTGACAATAAAAAACAACGGGTTTCTGCCCGTTGTTTTAATCATACTAAAAAGACGGCTTAGACAAAGAGCAATTGCCAACTAGAGCCTGTAACCTTGGTTCATAGTAGCTTAAATTTGCGAGGAAATAGCATGTTTCTGGAAAGTGATGCTCGAGAAAGCGAAGATTGGACTTATTCAAAAGAGTATTTCCTTTGTACTTCTCCACCATATTTTTAACGAATTGATTCATTTCAAGTGTCGTCTTCCCTACCTCATAAATGAACTCCTGCTGGCGGGCAAATCCTGGCTGTTTAACCCGCAGATAATTTTTCAAATGATGATTTTGGACAATATATAGCTGGAACCTGCGTTTGAAGTCTTGTGCTGCTGTGTTGGCTCCTACTTCAATCGGGTCAAGCAGATTTTCAAAAAGCACAGCGTGACCAAGTTGATCTTCAAGCCAGAGGTCCATGATCTCTGTAACTGACAAACGTACTGGTTCCTGGCCCTGCACCAGATACGTCAATATCCGCAAATATTCCTGGTTTTCACTCAGTGTACCGTTTAAATAGGTTGGTGAAAGGCTCAGGTTTACTTTGTTGTCTATCCGCAATGACTGGAGGGTACCTTCAAAATCATAATAGTTTTTAGCAACCTTCCACGCTTTTCTCGAAACATCAATCATTTGCCTGTCCTGGTGGCCAGCATCCCGAGGTATGGACTGCAATTTCGATAAAAGATCATCATATAACCGAATAAATTGCTGGGCGATTTTCACGTATTCAGTTTCACTCACTGACAACCCATCCCTGACAAAATAAGCGTGATCCTGCAGCATTTCAAGCCAAAATGAATGTTCATCCCAAAGAGAAATCATCTCTTTCCCCTCCTTTTCCCTACTTATACTTACTGTTCAAGAGCGAAAGAAATGATGACCTCAAGAAACTTTTAATACTTTTAGCCAGATTAGAGATACTAAAAAAAACAATCCCTATTCTCTCCTAAAAGGTGTTGCTAATGAAAAATCTAAAACTTTACATATTTTTAATGGCAATTCTGCCATGGCTCTCGCTGCCCCTTCTTGGTAAACAGACATTCAGAAAGTTTCTGCCCGGTACGATTTTCATGGGAGTATATCTAATGTTTGAAGGAAGGTTAGCTGAAAAGAGAAAATGGTGGTGGTTCCCATTTAAAATTAAACCAAACGTACTGGGAGAACTGCCTTTAATATGGGGCCCATTTTTTATAGGTTCATTCTGGATCATGAAATACACCTATAAAAAATTCAATTTGTATTTATTGGTCAATATCCTGATTGACTCGCTGTTTACTTATTTCACGCTGGACATCTTCAAGAAATTTGGCTATGTCTCATTGGTCCGCTTAACAAAATTCCAATTATCTATAATATTCTTAATCAAAACCTTTGTTTTATATGGATTTCAAGTATTTTATGACAAAGTCATTCGTGGACATTCAGATAGTACCCATCAATAATTAACTATTAAATGAACATAATAATAAGGCCATTTAGGTAAACCTAAAGAAAGTGAGCTGAATGAAAATGGCTAGACAAGGTATGCACAACAGGGATCAAACAAGAGAACAAACTGAAAAGCATGATAAAAGAAATGATATTGAGCTTGGCGCAGAGTTCCAGGTCGGAAATTCAAAATCGCAGAGCCAGAAAAAAAGCGGTAAACAAGTGAATAAAAAGTAACAGGAAGACGCCCCATAACCGGGCGTCTTTTCTTCAGCAAATGGACTTTAACCCCTTTGGAGAATTTTATAACTTTTCAGAAGGAATATACTACCATATATCTTGTTTTCGCATTTAAGTTTTAGAGTAGTATACACCGGGAAGGAACGTAATAAGAATGATATGGGAGGTGCTGAAGGTGAGTTTGTTGTACAGCAAGGCAATGGAAGCTTTTAAAGAGGATGCAAAGCGTCAGTCTGAGTTTCAAAAGAAAACAAAAACAAAGGCGAAATAGCTATTCCGCCTTACGGTTGTACATTCATCTTCTTGTCATCCTGCCATTGAGGATGATTTTTTTTTGCGCATTTCAACATACGGACTTAAGGAATCAATCTAGCTTTTCAAATTCGTAGTCCTGTCAATTGCACAGAGGATCAAGCCGATAATCGCCGTAAAAACGAAAGTTGAAAACAGCAAAAAGATTGGGATTTCACCATTAGGAAAAGCAATGTTGTTATAGTTAGCAAAAAACAGAATTCCTAGGATGTATAGAATGTGAATTAAAATCGAAATCGACATGGCAGGCTTTATTACGTTCAAAAAAATCACTCCTGTAAAATCTCTTCCTTTTCTAATTCCATATTATGTAACAGAAATCCTCTTTTTTCGTCAATTTTTATAAAAAAAGAACGAAACCATGTAGATTTCGTTCTCGTCGTTATAAATTCTCGATAAAAACCCTGATGACATCAGCGCCGCCTATGAAGGTTCCAAGTGAACTTCCCAGGTTGGCAAGTACGACGATCAGCAAAACTCGGCTGACTTTGTTTCGCCAAAATCCTTTTAAACTAAAAACATCTTCAGCAAGTGTCTCAAAGTCCTTAACACTCGGCCTGCGTATATATGCCTGTGTCAAACCGGCAAACCAGCCTGCAGCAAGCAAAGGATTTAATGAAGTGATTGGTGCCGCTATAAATGCTGTCAAAATGGTCAGTGGATGCCCCATTGCGATAGCCGCTCCCAGGGCGGAAAGGCTTCCGTTCCATAAGATCCAGCTGACTGTTTGCGAAAAACCAGCTGATGGATTAGCCAAAAAAGTATAGACGATAATAGCCAGAATCAACACAGGTATGCTCCAGCCAATGATTTTTGGCCAATTGGATTTTGGCGGAATCGCTCTTAATTTTTTTAAATCATGATCTTTTTTGATTTCTTCTCTAATTCCCGGTACATGTGCAGCTCCCAGGACAGCGACAATTTTTTCTCCAGGTGCGTCCTTGATTTTCTGAGCTAAGTATTGGTCACGCTCGTCAATCAATGGCTTTTTCAACCGTGGGAATGTTTCAGTGAATTCATTCAGCATCGCGTTGATCGTATCCTGTTCCTTAAGCTTTTCCAGTTCTTCCTCAGAGATGCTGTCCCGGCTGAAGATACTCGTTATGATCTGGCTAAGCAGTATGGCCTTTCCTTTCAAGCCAAGATTTCCCCAAATCCTTGAAAAAGTAATCTGGATATTTCGATCTGCAAGCACAAGTTTTGCCCCGACTTCTTTCGCAGATTCAATTCCCTGGATCATTTCCTGGCCTGCTTTGATACCAAGTTCCTTCGCCATTCGATTTTGGAAAGACGAAATAGCGAGGTTCATCAATAATAAAGAAGCCCGTTTTTCTTTGATAACCTGGATGATATCCATCTCCTGCCACTTTGAACCTTCGGAAATTGTCTTGTAGCGCTGCTCGTCCAATTCGACGCAGACAGAATCAGGCCTCTCAGCTTCAATTACTTCCTTTACCTGCTCCGCACTGTGTTTGGAGACATGTGCAGTTCCAATCAATATGTATTCCTTACCATTCATTTCAATTCTCGTTATATTTTCCTCGCCCATAGATACCTTCCTTTTACTAGACCATTCAAGCCAACTTTATGTACATAGTTTATGATTCATTCTACCATTATAACATGAACAATAGTCTGAAATATAAAGATTATTACAATTCGGGCATTTGGCGTAAATAGAAAAAGACCGTACAGCAGCCACCATTTGGCTTTTGTACGGTTCTGGTTTGAGATTTATTTTGTATAGCTGGTTTTGATTGAGGATGATTTTCTGTTATTCATCATTTTTTTAACGATTGGATAAAGAACAGGTCCCCATTTAAGCGCCGTTCTGATTAATTTATTCATGTTTCTCATCCCTCCTCATGTCTTAGTACTTATATACCCAGACTATATGAGGGACAATCCTGCATGATTTTGGTAATATCTGATCGATTTTATTTAACAGGAGAAAGTTCAGCTTCTGTTACCCATTGATGGTTCGTTACTTTTTCCGAGCCATCTGTCGGCATAAAATCGACCATGTATACTGTCGTTTCTTCAGCTGAATCAATAACCGCTTTTGCTCCTTTCATTCCTTCCATATGATCGGTATTGATGGTGGCTTCATCACCTGGTTTTAACGGTTTGTCTCCGGCATCAAGCAATTCTTCATGTACGCCCCACTTATGCTGTTCCACTCGGTCTCCACCATTGGTTGGGTCATAGGATAACGAATAGACGACAGTATCATATGCTCCAACAATCTCCGCTTCTGCTCCATCCATACCTGGCATGTGATCGTCCGTGATGATCGCCTTGCTGCCAACTTTGTATGTTGGATTAGAGGCTTCCTGCAGACCTTGTGGTAATTCACCTGATCCTGAATGCTCCATATTTGCATGGCTGTTGTGATCTTCAATGCTGGATTTTTCTTCTTCACCAGAACAGGCTGTTAATAATAATACAGTGCTAATCGTTAAAAATACCAATACAAATCTACGGTTTAGTTTCATACTACATCTATCCCTCCCTATGTTATAAAAATTTTATAACATGAATATATGCAGATTTTATCGAGCATGGTTCCCGTTTTTGACTGGCGAGTAAATAGCTAATTTTCAAAAAGTTTTAAACCCCTTAAAAATAGGTAAATCCCTGTATAACATCGAAGTAGGGAGATTCTATGACAACAAGATTTTTAAAAGTAATTATTCTATTATTTATCACTTTTTCATCCATCAACGTGACTCTGGCAGACGCAGCAAGTGATCGCCAGGTAATTCTTATTTCTTTTGACGGCATGCGTAATGATTTCACCCGGAGTTATGTAAAAGACGGCAAACTGCCTAATATCAAGAATGTAATCGAAAAAGGAACTATCGCCAAATATGCCAAGACGGTAAGCCCGTCTCTTACTGCTCCATCACATGCAGCGATCGCGACCGGTGCAACTCCACTTAAAACGTCAATCGTAAGCAATGCCTGGCAGCAGAAAGGTGCAGCATTGACAAACCAGAAAAGTGCCTTTTTAAGTGAATTTGAGGTTGACCCGCTCTGGGTCGCAGCCAGGAAGCAAGGAAAAACCACTGCAACGGTTGCTTTTGCCGGGGCGAATCCCTCCACTGGCAAGCAGGCGGACTATACGATTTACTATGGAGATACTCTGACCCCCAGTAATCAGGAACAGCTCAAATTTACAGAAGCATCAGGCTGGACCAACACTCCGACAAGCTTTAGTCCATTGATGGAAACCTCCTTCAAGATTAAGGTAGAGGACAGTAAAAACAAAGAAATCCATGTGCTTGCGTACGATTCTAGCAACGATGAGACAAAGAATTACGACAAATTTATCGTCTCTGGCAATAAAAAGATTGATAAAAAAGGAGTTAGTCCAAAAGATTGGGGATCAGTCACGCTTCAGGTAAAAGAAGACCAGACAGCAGGTTTCTGGTTCAAGTTTACTTCAACTGACCCAGCATTGGGTAAGGAAGCTGTAATGTACCGTTCAGCAGTGACCTCGGGTTTAATTGATGGGCCAGAAGGTTTTCCTGAACGAATTAAGGACCAATTTGGTTTTTTTCCGCCTCAGGATGATGACATCGCACTTGAAAAGGGATGGATTTCCAGGAAGGAATATGAGGAAATTTCGGAGAGGTTCGTCAATTGGGTCACAGATGTATCCCTTTTTATCAAAAATGAGTACCAGCCGGATTTGCTGATGTTTTATGCACCGCAAATTGACCATCAGGAGCATAATTACTTACTGACAGATCCTAGACAGCCGGACTATACTCCTGAAAAATCGGAAAAATACATGGAATATATACAATGGGCCTATAAAGTTGCAGACAGTGTGGTTGGCAAAACAGTAGATTCACTGGATGGGAACGACCATCTCTTCATTGTTTCCGACCATGGCATGGAACCTGCACACTCGGCACTTGAGCCCAATAAGGTACTGAAGGATAATGGACTTCTTGTCTTGGGCTCCGATGGAAAGATTGACTATAAAAAATCAAAAGCAATTGCAATTCCAAGCGGTTCGGCAGCACATGTATACATCAACCTGAAATCGAGAGAAAAGCATGGAATCGTTCCAGAGGAAGATTATGAACAAATCCGCAATGAAATCATACAGGCATTTAAAGGAATAAAGGTGAACAGGAATGAAAACGGCCCTGTCATCAGGCACCAGCTGAAAGAAATATGGAACAGCACCGTGGACTTCTCATTTACCGGTGTAAAAGAGAATACAAAAGATTTATTTGGTTATCTTGTTAACGCCGATGTCCACCCCTACCAGGATATTAAAAAGATATCCCAAAAGAAAAAATCGAAGGAGCGCAATGCAGGGGATCTTTTATTGATGGCTGCCCCAGGATATATAATGGGACAGGGTGAATCAAAAATTGTAAAACCAACACCCGAATTAGGTACACATGGCGGGAATCCGAATCGCGAGAAACTGAGAGCCGTGTTTATGGCAATGGGACCTGACATCCCCCGTGGAAAGCAGATTGAACCAACTTCCAATCTCGATGTAGCACCAACCATTTATGAATTACTAGGGCTGCAAACACCCGATTATGTGGAGGGTAAAAGAATTAAAAACCTAACTGAATCATCAAAAAATGCGAATCAAGAATAACTTGGTTCGCATTTTTGACTTACCCACAACAACCTACATACATACCTGAACTGTGCATTACCACGGAGTCACCATCTGGATTGAAAGCATTGATTCTACTTCTAGCATGGCGGTCATTTCACCAAGAGGAACACATGAAGAAAGGCAGCTGGTCTATATTGACGGCTTGGATGAAAACAAGGCTCTCGTTTTTGAGAGCCTTTAAGTCTTTTCTTGAACAAAATCGCAAGCGCGTCGTTCAACCCCGAAGCTGGAGCTGGATTTATAAAAAAAATCCAGGCCAGTGCCTGGATTCATCTAGAAAGCCCAATCGCCAAGAGGTGTCATCTTACGGTTCTGCTTACAGCTCTCGCATACATGAAGCCTAACGGGTTGAAAAAGCTTTTCTTCCTTGTTCTCTGAAACATCCTTCCGTCCACAAACTTCGCAAATTCTCATCCATTTCACCTCATTTTAATCTATTGTCAAATGGCTAAGTTCGGTAGCGACTTGCTAACCTGTCCAACACTTGGGTTTATTTATAATATTTGCAAGTTGAGTGAAAATATTTAAGGAAAACAATATATTTTTAAAAAGGATAATCTCCTAACCCATCGAAAATAATGTTTTTTAGGAAATTATCATTTTTAGAATTACATTTTTATTAGTTTACATAATATTATTATCTACTTATAATGGCTTTATATCCCAGATGCCCGAAAAATTCCTTCAACACTGTTTCGGCATTTTTATCTGCTTTTTGTAAAATACCTGCTTCTATCGCTTCCTGCTTAATTTGTTCCTGGGCTATAGCAGCCAAATCAAATCCTTGATCCCACTGTACTTTTCCACGGAAAAGGCCTTCATCGGAAAATGTCCTCACCTCGTCCATCTTAACTGACGGCTCTTGAATGAAATGTGCCTGAGGCAGTAGAATCTCTATTACTTTTTTCTCCTCATCCACCTTCATGTCCTTTTGATGAATTGCTTCCAAATCAACACCCGCAATCACAGTTGCTGGTACAACCAATAGCAATTCACGCTTTGTGCCCGGTATATTAAGGTTTATTTTCTCCCCGAATAACTCATTATCTTCTTGCTCAAGGATGACCTTCACATGTGCCTCTGCCGTGGCCAACGTGGCCAATCCGTGTACTTGTTCAATGAAAACAGTTGACTCAGCCTTGCCTGTGCTCCCTGTTACATACCAGAAACCAGCACCTATGCCTGAAGCTATAAAAAGTGTAATGATTAGAATCCTGCTAATTGTACTAAGCTTTGATGACCTCGCTGAATGAGCAGCCAGGGAAGCCGAGCTTTCATCGCTCCCTGCCCTTAATTCAGTCAATAGCTCATCAAGCTTAGAAATGACTTTTTCCTGCTTGTCCATTTAATTAACCTCCTATAAACACAAAAAATTACAAATTACCCTTTTAATCGACAAATCTTAATGATGAAAAATCCTCCGATAGTAAGGAGGCTTCTTTTTTAATACGAATGTGTATGGAAAAAGTTTCATAGAATGACAGTTTGCTAGTTTCCACAGTTTTATTTTTCAAAAAATAGGGCATAGTTAAAAATATTCGGATTACCAAGAAGGAGGCAGCTATTTTGAATCAATTAGATGGAAAAGTAGCGTTTATAACAGGTGCCAGCTCCGGAATCGGAAGAGCCGCAGCTATAAAACTGTCCCAGGAGGGTGCAAAGGTTGCCTTAATCGATGTGAAAGAAGAAAACGCCAGGGATGTCGAGGAGTCAATTGTGGAGTCTGGAGGAAGCGCGCTGATTGTCGAATGTGATATTGCAAACCCAGATGAAATGGAACGAAGCTATCAAAAAGTTGTGGATGCCTGGGAAAAAGTCGATATCGTATTTGCCAACGCTGGCATCAATGGTGTAATTGCCCCAATTGAAGATCTAACTCCTGAGGACTGGGACGAAACCATCAACACGAACCTCAAAGGAACCTTCCTTACCGTAAAATATGCAATCCCGCATATGAAAAAACATGGGGGCAGCATTATCATCACTAGCTCTATTAACGGAAACAGGATTTATAAGAATTTCGGGATGTCTGCATACAGCACTTCCAAAATCGGTCAAACCGGTTTCGGAAAAATGGCAGCGCTCGAACTTGCACAATATAAAATAAGGGTCAATATCATCTGTCCGGGTGCTATTGAAACCAACATAGGAAAAAACACATTCCCGCAAGAGGATGACCTGGAAAAAATCAAAATCCCAGTTGAATATCCAGAAGGCAATCAACCACTCGAAGAACGCGCCGGAAAGCCAGAACAAGTAGCAGACCTCGTGTTCTTTCTCGCTTCCAATCTGTCATCGCATATCACCGGCACAGAAGTCTATATAGATGGAGCGGAATCGCTGTTATAATGGAAAAAGCTCAGGAATGCCTGAGCTTTTTTATGTATTAATAATTCCATAGTGCACTACTTTTATGATTAATCTCCAATTCGCTTTGTTAAGCCGTAAATTCCAGGCTTTTCTTCATAACCTAACTTTCTATTAACATAAAGCATTGGGACATTTTTGGAATTGTTGTGGGTTCGAATATATTTCACATTATTTTGCAAGGCATAATCGATGGCTTTTATTTTTACCGCCTGGGCTAGCCCTTTTTCACGGTATAGCTGATCTACTCCAGTCATCGAATTATAGTAGACATCCTCAGTTTCCTTTACAATCATAGACATAGCAATCCATTGATCACCATCAACCGCTAAAATAAAGCCCTTCTTATCATAATCTTTCAACAAGGCTATCATTCTATCATTATCTGGACGAGGCTTTCCTTTCATACCTGGAACATCCGTAACAAGCTCCCACCAGAAATCCCAAAACCGATTTTGAGTCTCTTTATCCTTTGGGTAATCATCTAAAGTTGTAAAATGAATACCGAATGATTCTAGTTCTTTAAAAATAGAACTATATTGTTCCTTGTTAAACAGAGAAATATCTAGCTGAGATTCGAATACATGACTGGTGATGTCAAACCCTTTCTTTTTAGCCCAATTCAGGTCTTTCTCCTTTGTATCCTGGATTTGAGTTTGGAGAACTTTGGACTTGTTCTGATGGGCAATACCCTCGATTTCAGTAAATATCCAGCCCCCGATCCCCTGATTGCGCCATTCAGAATCCACCTTGATAAAAACCTCAGCGTATTCCGGCTCTAATATCGGATCCCATGGTCCAGTAACATACATACCGTACCCAATAAATCTGCCATCCGGAGTAATCACTCCCAAAATATTTAAAATCGTTTCGCTAGCAGCCTTTTTTTCAAGCGTTTTAATGGTGTTTAGGTTAGGTAACTCTGAACTAGTTTCATGCACAATTTCTGAAAAGTTTTCGGAGGTTAATGGGATGATACTTAGGTCCATTCAACTAACACCTCCTTTTTAATTCCTACACTCCATCAACCAGCAATCACGGAGTTCTCCTTCGTGCAGTTCGTGTTTAGGCAGGAGTTTAACTTTTTTGAAGCCGCACTTTTCATAGCATTTTATTGCTCGTTCATTCCGTACTTGCGGATCCATTACCACTTTGTCTGCTTTCATAACATCGAAAAGAAACTCTGTCATCGATGAAACAAGCAAAGTTCCAATGCCTCTATTCCAATAGTCGACTTCACCGATAAACTGATCAGTTCCGAAAATTCTCTCGCTCTCAAATCCATACGCTTTTTTAGTGCTCTCATCCAATTGATAATATTGAATATAGCCAATTGAGTTACCTTCATATTCAATCATGCATTTAACTTCATCGTCATCTGGAGAGTAAAAAACTCTCTCAACTTTTTCTACATCAAAGGAATGATCCCTGCCTTCATAGTATTCAAGAACCTCCGGAGTAGAAAGCCATTTCGCTAATAAGTGTTTATCTTTTTCATCTAATCTACGAACCATTAAACTGCCATTCTGGAATAACACATTTATCCCTACTTTTGTAAATTCTTATTTCTATCCCATTCTTCAGCTAAAATGCCATAAACAACATGATCCACATAGTGATCGTATAACCATTCGGCTTGCCTGATCCTGCCTTCATTTATAAAGCCTAATCTTTCAGGAATCCCTCTGCTCTTCTTATTTTCCTCTGCAGCTCTGATTTCAACTTTGTTCAATTTCAAATGGTTAAATGCGTAATCAGTCAATGCCTTAGCAACTTTGGTCATGATTCCTTTTCCCTGGTATTCATGCCCGAGCCAATAACCGATATAAGCGGTTTTGTTAGACCAGTTAATACTGTTGAAGCCCGCTGTTCCGACTATTTCTCCTTCATATAAAATAACCGTCGTCATGCTTTTATGTTCAGCGTAACCTTTCATTGTGCCTTTAAGGAACTCTCTAGTATCTTCAACATCCGTTGTAAAATCCAGCCATGGCAGCCACTTTTTTAAATATTCCCGTGCATTTTCAGTCAGTTCAAATAGGCGATCCGCATCAGACACCTCTGTCAGTTTTAATGATAATTTCTCATCAATTATATATAGAAACATAAATTCCCCTCCTGTATGTACAGTGTATAACGAGATATTATTCGACAAAAGATACGTTTTTCCTTTTGTTGCTTAGGACTTTCTTCTATAAAAAAAGGGCTGCCAACCTAGCTGGCAGTCCTTTAAAAGTTTTTTATAACTTTTCACCGTTGGATTCAATCACATCTTAATACCAGAGGAATGACTTTTCTCAATAAAGTGGGCCTCATCCGTCGAGGAGGACTCTTTCCTGGCCGGTGTATACATTAAGTGATCCCTCGCGTATAAATCCGATGGTTGTAATTCCTAAATCCTCGGCAAGCTTTAAGGCAAGTTCCGTTGGCGCAGACTTCGATAAGACAATTTCGCATCCAATCTTCGATGCCTTCAGTAAAATCTCTGCAGATATTCTGCCACTGAAAGCAAGAATCTTGTCCTCAAGCGGAATGCTATTTTTCAAACAGTAACCATAAATTTTATCAAGAGCATTATGCCTGCCAATATCCATTCTGGAAATCACCACTTTACCTGCCTGGCAAAGAGCAGCGTTATGAACCCCTCCTGTGTTTTGAAACACTGTCGACGATTCCTGCATCTCCTTCATGAGTGAAAAACAGTCCTGGGAAGAAACTTTCACTCGAACCTGGTCCATTTTTTTTGCTGTCAGGGCATCATTTATAAAGACAAATCCTTGCCTACCTGCTCCACAACATGATGTAATGTATCTTTTTCCCTGGAAATTCAAGTAATAAGGGTTTACCTTCTTAGTTTTTACATGCGCTGTGCCCGATTTTTCTTCTATCCAGATTTCATCTAATTCTTCATATTTGCGGATGACCCCTTCTGATGCCAAAAAACCTATGACAAGATCCTCGATAAAATCAGGAGAGCAAACAAGAGTGGCAAACTCTGTTCCGTTGATTTTTAATGTAACAGGATGCTCTGTCACGACACTGTCTTCAACTCTTTCAGCAAGCCCATTTCCGTACCGGATAATTTCCCGTTTCACTTCAATTGGTTCCAGCGTCAGGCCACCTCTTTTCAATTACAAATTGTTGCATTTGCTTGTTCATTAAGCCTTCAAATTCAACATAACACTCAATCGCGCAGAATACTTTTTGATGAGAAAACACCGGAATTTTTATTTCTCAGCGTGCCCAGTCTGAAGGAGTAGATGCCTTACGATCGTCAAGGCAACTTTCGCACACATGAAGTGGTACAGCTTGAAATACTTCTTCTTGGTTTTCTTCTATACCCTCTTTTCTCCCGCACACCTCACATATTCTCAAACAAATCACCTCTTATAAAATGATTATTCACTAGCCAGATTAAAACCCGCTTCACGAACTGCCTGCGCAAAGTCCTCTTCGGATGCCATTCTTTCATCGAACAAGATGGATACAGTTTTGTGCTGTGCCTTTACTTCAGCCTGGGAAATTCCCCAAACCTCAAGCATAGTCTGGGTGAGCTTCTCAGCATCTTCATTTGTATTTAAATTGCCGATCTTGAAAGTCTTTTCCTGCATAATACTCCTCCTTACTCACGCTTTTCCCTGCTCCTTAGGAAGGCTTCTCCCATCCCTTCCATGAAATCAACCATCGTTGTCATCGCCGCCCGTATTTCGGGACTGCGAAGCCTGATCCTCATTTTCCAGATGCTTTGTTTCTTGCCCTTTTCACCAGTTTCTGACATGCGCTTTAAACCAAGGGTGACACCCTGTAATAGAGTATCAAGCTGGGAAGGCTGCAAACCGCCAAGGAACTTGAATAAGCCGAAACCACTTTTGATTATATTGTGGACGGCAGGCTGGTTGACCTGCTGCATAGCAATGACACCAACCTCGTTGCGCTGCTGTAATAAAGCGTCAGCTGTCTCGAATACTTTTAACTCGTGAAGTTCTTTTGCAAGGTTGATCATCGATAAAACGGCCTCTTTATTATCAGTAAGTGCCTGCAGGATTTCATCAACAGCCTGTGCCTGTTCTTCTGTTTTGTTTGGAAGCTCCCTGCTAATTTGCCTGATCGCTTTCGCCATAATACCCCTCCTTCACATCATCCATTTCGGAAATTGGTATATAATCTGAACGCTGCCATTTTTCCTCAACCTTCACGCTGATTTGCGGGATCCTGTTTCCGTAGCGGTGGTTATGTTTAGGAAGCGGCGACTCTCCTGATGCTTTTAGAACTTCCAGCTTGACTCCCATCTCTTTATAAGCCGGAGTATGGGTAATGATGTCATGATAGCTGCTTGTCAGCCTGTTGACAGCTTCATGATCCTCAGCGCTATGCATCGGCAAATATAATTCATGGCCCTTTACCCTGTCGGTGACGATTACTCGGACCTCGACATGGCCATATGGTGAAGTAAGTCCAACCAGCGTTCCATCCTCTAGCTTGCGTTCGGCAGCAAGCTCTGGTGAGATTTCCAGCCATACTTCAGGAACCTTATGGACAAGCCCTTCTGTTTTATGTGTCATATTGCCTTCATGAAAATGCTCCAGTATACGCCCGTTGTTCAAATGCAAGTCAAATTCCCCGCCCGGATCAAACGGTACAGTCCATTCGACAGGTACCAGCCTTGCCTTGCCATCCGGGAAGGCAAATTTATCGATATATAGCAGCGGAGTGTCTGTTCCATCCGCTTTTACCGGCCAGACCAGGGATTCCCACTCTTCAAGCCGTTCATAGCTCACTCCTGCAAATAAATTAGCAACCTTGGCCGCTTCATCCATGATTTCAGATGGGTGCTGATAGTTCCAGTCAGCTCCAAGACGATTCGCCAGCTCCTGGAAAATCATCCAGTCAGGCTTTGAATCTCCAAGCGGCTCAAATACCTTGTAAAACCTCTGGATCCGTCTTTCTGTGTTTGTAAAAGTACCATCCTTTTCAAGGCTTGGAGCAGCGGGTAAAATAACATCCGCAAACTGGGCCGTCTTGCTGAAGAAAATATCCTGGACCACAAAGAAATCCAATTTTTCGAAGGTTGAATGGACATAGTTGGAGTTCGCATCCACGATGGCCATGTCCTCTCCGAACAAGTATAGGGCTTTCATTTTGCCTTTATTGATCGCTTCGACCATATGGTGGTTGTCATAACCGGGATTCACAGGAAGATCGACACCCCAGGCTTCCTTATACTTTGCCCGAACTGCTTCATCGTTCACCGGCTCATAACCAGGCATCCATGGCGGCAGTGTTCCAAAATCACAAGCGCCCTGGACATTGTTATGCCCGCGCAATGGGTATGCTCCAGTACCGGTCCGTCCGTAATTTCCTGTTACGAGCAACAAATTAGAAATGGCCGTACTTGTGTCGGATGCGCCCATATGCTGAGTAACGCCCATTGCCCACAACATACATACCGATTTAGATTCCTTGATCATTTCTGCAAGCCTCAACAACTGTTCCTTGTTGAGACCGGTTTTCTCAACAGCATACTCAAGTGTATATTTTTCAAGCGATGCCTTGAATTCTTCCACACCATTTACTCGGTCAGCAAGGAAACTTGCATCCTCCCAGCCCTGGTCAAAAAAGTATTTTGTAATCGCGCTCAACCAGATGATATCCGTACCGGGGTTTGGGTGCAGATGGACATCCGCTCTTTGTGCTAGTTCATTCTCCCTTAAATCCACAACAACAAGCTTCTGGCCATGGAGCTTGTGGGCACGCTTGATCCTTGTCGCCAAAACGGGATGAGATTCTGCTGGATTCGCACCAACGACAATCACAAGCTCGGATGCCATGATGTCCTCCATTGTTCCCGAATCGCCGCCAAGCCCTACTGTTCGCAATAACCCGGCAGTTGCTGGAGACTGACAATATCGTGAACAGTTGTCGACATTATTGGTTCCCATAATCGCGCGTGCGAACTTTTGGAACAGGAAGTTTTCTTCATTCGAGCATTTTGATGAAGCGATATAACCAATTGCATCCGGGCCGTGTTCTTCCTTGATTCCAGACAGCTTTTCAGCAATCAGTGACAATGCCTCGTCCCATGTCGCCTCGACAAATTCATCGCCTTTGCGAATCAATGGCTTTGTCAATCGTTCTTCACTGTTGACGAAATCCCAGCCCCATTTCCCTTTTACGCAAGTGGAAATACCATTGACTGGTGCTTCGGTTTTCGTCTGGATTTTCAGGATTTCACGGTCCTTAGTCCAAACCTCGAAGCTGCAGCCGACACCACAATACGTACATACTGTTTTGGTCCGTTTAATCCGTGCCTTCCTCATCGCCGCTTCCACTTCCGACACCGCAAAAATCTCCCGATAACCTGGTTCCACCTCTTTAGTCATATCAATCATCGGAGCAAGAATATTCGGAGCGATCCCCGTCAGAAAACCTGCATTGCCGAGCATCGATTTTTCCATCAGTGCATTACAAGGACAAACATTTACACAATGGCCACAGGAAACGCAAGACGATTGGTCAATTGGGACATCGTTGTCCCAGATAACACGCGGAACTTCCCTGCTCCAGTCAATCGTAAGCGTCTCGTTAACCTGCAAGTCTTGGCAGGCTTCAACACAGCGGCCGCAAAGGATACACTGATCAGGCTCATAGCGGTAAAAAGGGTGTGAATTATCTGGAGGATAGGGCTTGGCTTTAAAAGGATACTTCTGGTGGGCCAGCCCCATTTCTTCAACTGTATTATGTACTGTACAATTGCCGTTATTGTTATCACAAACTGTACAATATAGTTCATGATTTTTGAGGATTCTGGACATTGCCTCATACTGGGCAGCCTTTACCCCCTCGGACATCGTATCGACATTCATCCCCGGCTCGGCCTTCATCGTGCATGAGCGCGTCAATTGTCCATCCACCATCACATAACAAGTATCACATGTCTGGATGGTCCCCAAATCGGGATGGTAGCAGACGCCAGGAATGAAAACATCTTCGGCTCTTGCAACCTCTAAAATTTTCTGACCTTCCACAGCATCATATTCCTTGCCGTTTATTGTAATGGTGAATTTCGTCTCACTCATTTCCCTGCCTCCTTAATCCAACTCTCGCAAAACCATGCCGGTGGGTTCCTGCCTGGTTTTGCCTCTTATTTGGTTCCTTTCGGGATCCCGTTTCCATTGTTCCACGATAGGCAATCCAGTAAAACATCGAGACAAAGACCGTCCCTCCGATTGCATTCCCGATGAACACCGGAATGAAGTTCCCAATAAAATCAGTCCAGCTGTAGTAGCCTGAAAAAATTGCTGCAGGTATGACGAACATATTGGCAACAACGTGCTGGAAACCAATCGCAACGAACGCCATAATCGGAAACCAGATCGCAAGAATTTTGCCGCCAATATCCTCTGCGCCATATGCAAGCCATACGGCCAGACCAACAAGCCAATTGCAGCCGATCGCTGACACAAGCGATGACAAGAAATCATGCTCCAGCTTCCCTCCTGCCATCGCAACCGTCTTGTCAAGATAGGGACCAGAGGATGTCAATTCTGCTACATGGCCGAAAAAGAAAGCGACAAACAAAGCGCCGATAAAATTAAATAACGTAATCCAGAACCAATTTTTAATTAGCTTTCCAATCGAGATCTTTTTTGACAAGTATGCCATTGAAACGGCCATCATATTACCGGTTAACAGCTCTCCACCCGCAATGATGATTAAAATAAGTCCAACTGGAAAAACTGCCGCCCCAATTAATGTACTAAACGTCCCCCATTCTTCCGGAAGGCTCGCGACAACCCGGATATCGAGCAGGTAGCCAAGAGAAATGAATGCACCACCTAAAAATCCCAGGACGAGAATACTTGAAAAAGGGAGATTTGCCTTCTTTTGTCCATGTTCAACGGTCAGCTGTGCAATTTTGTAAGGTGGATGATAGGCCACGAATAGTTCAACTCCTTTAAATTCCCTAATAATATTTACAGTGCTGGGAAAATTATTTAGTATAAACGCAATAATTTTTTAAAGAGGAGTAAGATTCATGGATAAAAATGAATTGCTGCACCGGATCCAAGCGATGATCCAGTCATCTACAAAAAGGCCAAGATATATGACGATATCAACAGTAAAAGTTGCCGACATTTTCGGGGTCAAACCTGAGGAAGTCCAAAAGGGTCTTGAGGAACTAGTGGAAGAAGGGTATTTGAATAAGTCAAAATTAGACAGCCCACCATATCATGATATATTTTTAATGCCTTAATTGATGGTTTACAAAAAGCACATCCATGACAACGGATGTGCTTTTAACACTTCTTCTTAAAGTAGTGCAGCAAAGGTTTCTTTCAATTAGTATTCTGTATACATTCCTCTCATAATAAATTTATTCATAGTTTAAGGACATACCCAAATAAATACCTATTAAAAATCGCCCCTGTGAGTCGGGTTTTGTTCTAAATCTAGCAATTGCCCAATATCTTATAAAAAGGTTAACAAAATTTATAAGAAAAAGGTGATTTGCTATGTTTGTCGTCCATTTTTATGAGCAGAAAAATGAAATGCTGAATCAGTTGCTTAAGCGTGTGCCCGAGGTTGGGGAGGATCTGAGAATCAAGGGTCGTAAGGGTAAGGTTGCGAGTGTGGTGGAAGTCGATGAGAAAACGTACCATGTACAAGTTGCCCTGGAAGCGAAAGCGAAACCAGGTGTAGCTGCCGACCCGGGCAAAAAGAAGAAAAGGTAATGAAAAATGGAGAACCACTTGGGGGTTCTCCATTTCTATTATTTGTTCAAAAAAGCCCAGGCATACTGTGCATAAAGCTCTGCTCCCGTTGCCAAAGCGTCTTCATCAATATTGAATTTGCCATGGTGGTGAGCCCATTCTGTATCTTTATCAGGGTTACCACTGCCGACGAGGGCAAAGCTTCCTGGAACCTCGTCAAGATAGAAACTGAAGTCTTCCCCACCCATCGTTGGCTTTTCATGATAGATGACATCCTCACCGAATGCCTCCGATGCGACCTGCTGAACGAGCAACGCACTTTCCTCGTCATTGATGACAGCCTGTGTCCCGCGTGTATATTCCACTTTCGCCGTAGCTCCGTAAACTGCCGCTACACTTTCAGCATAATGTGTTAGCTGGGCTTCGATGTGATCACGTGTTGCCGGGTCGAAGCAGCGTACCGTTCCTTCAATCACTGCATTTTCGGCAATTACATTGAAGCGTGTGCCTACGACCATTTTACCAACTGTTAGAACTGCTCCCTGCTGAGGATCGATCGTTCTTGATACCACAGATTGGACATTAATGACAAAAGATGAAGCAACGATGGCAGCGTCGATGCAATCCTGCGGAATCGCTCCATGTCCGCCTTTCCCTTTAAAAGTTACCTTGAACAAATCCGCTGAAGCAAAAGATGGACCGGGAGTACAGCTCACCTTGTGAGTCGGCATTTGCGACCAAATGTGTATGCCAAATACGTTATCGACTCCTTCGACTGCACCCTGTTTTACCAGAGCTTTGGCTCCTTCCGCTACCTCTTCGGCTGGCTGGAACAATAAACGGACATTTCCTGGCAGATCTTCCTTGATATCGTTCAAAGCTTTCGCTGCTACCATCAGCATTGCAGTGTGGGCATCATGGCCGCATGCATGCATTTTTCCATCTTCGTTTGATGCATAAGGCAGCTCCTTGTTTAGCTCTTCGACAGAAAGTGCGTCCATATCCCCTCTCAAGGCGACAGTCTTGCCCGGCTTGCCGCCCTTGATTTCAGCAATGACTCCTGTTGGTTCCGTTCTTTTATATGAAACTCCCAATTGGTCTAGGTATTCACAAACAAAATCTGTGGTTCTATATTCTTCCCACGAAACTTCCGGCTCGCTGTGAAGTTTCCTGCGCAGCTCTGTTAATTCGTCTTTGTATTCCTTAATAGCTTGTTTTAATTTTTCGTTTATCATCATTCCGCCTCCGTTAAGCTCTTGGCTGTTTCGTAAAAAATACCTACCGCTCTAGCTATGTCTTCAGATTCAGACGATTCTTCCGGACAATGGCTAAGTCCATTTTTGCTTGGAATGAACAGCATTCCTACTTCTGTATAGTCGGATAAAACCATAGCATCGTGTCCTGCACCGCTATTGATCGAACAATGAGGAATTTCTAACGCGTCGCTTTTCTCTTTTAAAAGAGAACGAATAGCCGGATTCAGTTCTTTTGGCTGGATGTATAACAGCTGCTCTACCGCTGTTTGAATTCCATTTTTAATATAAGAATGAACTAGAGTCCTTGTTTTCTCGATGACATCTAAGACGTGTTCTTCCTTTCCAGATCGAATATCAACCGAGAAGACTACCTGATCAGGAATCACATTGGCGCCATTCGGGTAAACATTCAAGCGGCCGGTAGTGATGACCGTTCCTTCGCCCGCTTCTGCAGCAAGTTCTGGCAAACGACCGATAATATTAGCCGCAGCTACCAGTGCGTCGGCACGGCGGTCCATCGGTGTCGTTCCTGCGTGCCCTGCCTGCCCTTTCACAGTCACTTCCAGCTGAGTGAGACCAACAATTGCCTCGACAACTCCAATCGGAATCTCCTTTTCTTCTAAAATAGGACCTTGTTCAATATGTAACTCGAGGAAAGCCTTCATCGTCTTCGGATCTCTTTTTTTCGGGAGAGAGGAGTCAAGCCCGATTTCAGCCATTGCTTCAACTGTTGAAACACCGTTTTTGTCTCTAAGATTTCGAAAATCTTCCTCACCCAGCAAGCCGACCATTCCTCGGGATCCCATTAATCCTCCGCCAAACCTTGCACCTTCTTCCTCGACCAATGCAACGATTTCGAGAGGATACTTGGGCGTTAAGTTATTTTTAGCAAAGAGTGCTGCTACCTCAAGAGCGGCAACAACACCAGCTGGACCATCATAGGAGCCGCCGTGAGGGACCGAGTCAAAATGCGACCCGACCATCACGCTCGGTCCGTCCTTCAGAGTTCCTTCCAGTTTGCCAAAAATATTACCGAATCCATCTTCTCTAACCTGGAGCCCATACTCTCTCATTTTTCCTTTAATATAATTGCGAGTCTTAAGATCCTCCTGGCTGTATGTCAGCCTTGTCGTCCCTTTACCGGGAGTCGCAGTGTACTCACTGATCTGATTAATATGCTGTTCAATACGTTCCTTTAATTCTACCAATCTCATTCCCCTCTTTTCTTACAGAAATCCTACGAAGATACCAGCAAGTACGACCGATACGATCGTGACGGTCACAAAGCCGCCCACAAGCATTGGCGGAAGCATATGGCTGGTCAAGGCTTCTCTTTCTTTTTCATCCTCAGTCAAGGAGTTGATGACTTCATTGGTGATGATATAATCTGCCGGGAAGCCATAAAGTGCTGTCAATGATACAGCAAAGGCCATTTCTTTGCTCACCTTTAAAATCTTGCCGACGATAAATGAGAAGATGTACATTCCTGTGATCCCAAGGACAATCGCACCAAGCAGCGGAACAATGATTTCAAGAAGCATTCCTGGTGTAGCCTGCTTCAATCCATCGAAAATGAATAACATCAAGACGAGAATCGCGATTCCAAATCCATTTGCCTTTTGCAGGGCCTGCTTTTCCAGAAATCCTACGCTTGTTCCGATAACACCAAATAATAATGCAAGTACGAACGGGCTTACCGAAACGACAGGAGCCAAAAATGTAGAAGTTTGATATGCAAGAAAAGCGACCAAAGAAAGTCTGAAAAACTTAAAGAATTCAGTGTTATATTTTTCTGGAAGGTTTTTAAAAAGCTTTAATTCAGCAGTTGGCACAGCGGCCTCTACAGTTGCAGCTACTTCGTTTGCTGCAAGACTGCCCTCGCGATATTGCTTTAAAAGTCTCTTTCCTTCTTTTTTCAGAACGAGTGAGGTTAATGGGTAACCCGCAAAACCCTGCATGACATAAATAACAATCGCGAATACCGACAGTGTTGCAAGACCGGCTTCCTTTGCGCCCTCAGACATGATCAAGGCGGAAACGACTCCACCAACTAAAGGTGGTACGGCAACAACCATTGTCTGGAATCCAAAGATGAGAGTACCGACACTCATTAGGACAGCTACAATTCCCAAAATACCTGATAACGCAATGACGATGGTTTTCCATTGATTTTTCAATTCTTGGATCGATAGCAATGTTCCCATATTTGTTATTAACAAATACATCATCATCACAGCCACTGCCGATGGTACACCAGCAAGTGCTACGATTTCTTTCGGGAAAAACGTCCAGTACCCGATCAGGAACAAAACAGCCGAGACGAACATGGACGGAATCCATGCCTTCGTCCTGACAGCAACTAAATCACCCACTAGTAAAATGAATACAACAATAACCAAAGCTAACATCTGTGACATCATGAATCCCCCCATTTTCTTTTTTACTTAAACGCTTCGCTTTGCGAAAGAAAAAAGTATTAGGTACGATAATAATATAGATATAATATTCAGTCAATTATAAATTTTAGAATTTTTAAAAGAAAACGGTTTCTTTTAACTTTCGGTGCTTATGACCTAGAAATTAAAAAAGGCGAGCCGCTAATATAGCGGCTCGCCAGATAAATTTATACTTTTAGTCAGGATTTTTTGTTTTCAGGGAAACAGCCAGTGGCTTTTTATCCAAACAGTATTCCATGAGGACAATTTTTCCTTCAAGTTCAAGGTGCTTAGCCAGGGCGATCACTTCTTCCCCTTCTTCAGCTGAGGATACAGACGAAATTTTCAAGTTGCCATCACTATTTTGGATTTGGTTAAATAGCTCTTCTTTTGACATTTTCGCTTTCGTCTTCATCTTTATCACCCCTTCTTAGGAATTACCTTTCTTTACCCGGGGATGATAAAGGTGAATCAAGGGAATAAGAACCACTTATGGAAAAATAGCCCTTCGTCCAAGGTTAGTAGTTACTTATAATTCAAGTTTCGGCATTTTAGTGGCACTAATGGCGCTTATTGGTTACCTATAATTCAAGTTTTTGCATTTTTAGGGCACCAATAGCGCTTATTGGTTACCTATAATTCAAGTTTTAGTATTTTTAGAGCACCAATGGCGCTTATTGGTTACCTATAATTCTAGTTACGTCATTTTTAGGGCACCAATAGCACTTATTAGTTACCTAAAATTCTAGTTACGTCATTTTTAGGGCACCAATGGCGCTTATTGGTTACCTATAATTCTAGGTTTGGTTCTTTCAGGGCTCCAATATCGCCTATTGATTACCTTAAAATCCATTTCTACTGTTTTAAGGTCACCAATACTGCCTAACAGTTACAAATCATCAAGACATTCCCGTCTGGATCCTTGAAGTTAAAGTAAGCAAAATCGCCGATTCGCTCAATTTCTTTAGTTATTATAATTCCATTCGATTTTACAAAATCATAGGCTTCATCAACATCATCTACCAGGAAATTAAACAAAACATGGTCGGAAGGCTTCAAATTAAAGCCTGGGTCAAAGGTGTGATCGTCCAGGGTTAATCCTGTTTCAGATGTAACCGGGATATTATGGACTGGTGATTCTACCTTTTCGGCATCAAATCGTACTCCCAGCAGGTTATAGTACCATTCAGCAGATTTTTTCAAATTGCTCACGTGGATAAAAACATTGTTTACTTTATTGTATAGTGGTGATTTCACATTTTCTCCTCCTAAAATGATTGTTCTCATAGCTTTCTTGTTGTCCTGTTTCTGATCAGGATGTTTCCTGTCCATGTTGTCATCCTTTTTCTGACCGAGAATTTCTTATTACCAAAAATTCATTTTCGTAGTAACTGAATTTATCTCTTTTAAACAAACGCTCTATTTCCATTTCGAGCTCCTCTAGTAACGGGAACGTTGACGAATGCCCTATGCTTTTCAACAATTTTCTGTAATACCAATCCTGTTTGTCTCTTCCGCGTTTGAACCTGCTCCAAACTTCTTCGCCACATTGTTCGACGTCCTTGCGGATGGACCTGACATTATGCAATTTGTCTGCACAAGCTACCACGCGGATTTCTTCTGATGCAGTTTTCAGAAACTCGATTGTGTGTTCCTTTCTCTCTTCCCAGGAAAGAGACTTGTCTGGCTCTGAGCAGCCTCCGACGATCATTGCAATTTCTTTTCCAAACTCCCGCTCGATATCTTCCAGTGTTAAGTCGGTATCTTCAACCGTATCGTGCAAAATTCCGGCTGCAATCATTTCTTCGCGGTATCCCGCTTTTTGTAAAATCATCCCTACTGCCACGGGGTGGGCAATATACGGGATTTTTGTATTTTTGCGATATTGTCCTTCATGTGCCATTGAAGCAATCTGCAATGCTTTCTCAATTATATCCATTCAATTCTCCTCCAGTTTTTCAGATACTTACTTACTTCTTTAATGGATCAGTAAATCCTTCCTTACGAAAACGGCAAACCTGATTATTTTTCCCAAAATATTCTGCTATATTTAGTATATAAACATTTGGGAGGCTGACATGGAAAAACTGACTGACCACTTAATCGTCATTTCCTTTGACTGTCTTTCTGAGCATGATGTCCCATTGCTCAGGGAGCTGCCAAATTTTAAGGCTTTTATACAAAATAGTTCTTTCTGTACACAGGTGGAAACCATCTATCCTTCTGTTACATACCCTTGCCATGCGACGATCGTGACCGGCAATTTCCCTAATCGGCACGGCATTGTCAACAATACATTTATCCAGCCTGGCAAAATTTCACCAGACTGGTACTGGCACCGTCGCCATGTTAAAGGGACAACCCTCTACGATGAGGCTAAAAAGGCGGGCATGAAAACTGCCGCTTTATTATGGCCAGTCACGGCAAGAGCCAATATTGACTACAACATGCCTGAAATTTTTGCGAACAGGCCGTGGCATCACCAGATTCCTGTTTCTCTATCCAATGGGAGTCCTCGTTACCAACTTGAAATGAACTCGAAATTCGGGCATATCAGAAACGGATTGAATCAGCCTGAGCTTGATGACTTCGTTTTGGAAGCAACAGTGGAAACCATCAAAACAAGAAAGCCTGAACTGATGTTGATTCATCTTGTCGATCTCGACTCCCAGCGCCATATTCACGGTTTTTCATCAGAAGAAGCACTGGGTGCGCTTCACCGCCATGATGAGAGACTTGGGAGAATCATGAATGCCCTCAAAGAGACCGGTATAGCTGAGAATTCAACCGTGGTCCTTCTTGGTGATCACAGTGCACTAGATGAGTCTAAAGTGGTGAAATTAAACGTATTATTTAAAGAACGCGGACTTATCCAAACCAATGCTTCAGGCAAAGTGAGCGATTGGAAAGCCTATTGCAAGAGTTGTGACGGCTCAGCCTATATCTATGTAAAAAATCAAAACGATGATGCTATGAAAAATCAAGTTGCAGATATATTAGCTGATCTTTTACAGGACAAAAGCAACGGCATTGAAGCAGCCATCACTGGTGCCGAAGCAAATGCAAAAGGAGCTGATGGAACAGCCTTCAGGATGCTGGAAGCTTCCAGAGGATATTACTTTAGCGAGTCAATAGACGGTGACTACATTGAAGAAGTAACCGAACAGGATGCCAGGGCGAAAAAGTACACGTTTGCCTGTCATGGATACTCCCCTGAAAAAGAAGGTTATCACACTGTTTTTTTCGCAGCAGGAAAAGGCATTCGCCCAGGAATCTCCATCAAGTCTATGCACCTTGTAGACGAAGGCCCGACCTTTGCTCGCCTTCTTGGCCTGGACCTCGGCGATACAGACGGCTCCATCCTCGAAGGGATTTTGGATATTTAGCACTAGGAAAGAAGGTCTTTGAGGAACTCGAAGCGAATTATATTACAAGTTGATAGAGATATTTTATCGGTTAAGCACTTTTTTACCGGTGGGCACTTTAAAAAGATTGAGAAGGTATAGTTCAACTTAATAGACAAAAATACAATCTTATTGGGGGCAAAAGGATGAAAGGTTTTACGAAGGAAGAGAGCAGCTGGATTCGTTATGACTGGGCAAGCTCGGCTTATTCGATTATCATTTCGACGGCTGTGTTCCCGCTATTTTATAAAGCTTCCGCAACTGATGCTGGTGTGAGCCTGTCCAATTCGACTGCCTATTTAGGTTATACAATTGCGATCGCTACCTTCATTCTGGCATTGATCGGCCCGATTCTCGGAACCATTGCGGACTACCAAGGCATGAAGAAACGATTCTTCACCATTTTCTTTACGTTAGGGATCACCTTTACAGCTGGGCTTGCCTTCGTGCCAAGCGGAAACTGGCTCATGCTGCTTGTCGTCTACACCCTGGCCGTGCTCGGATCGACTGGTTCAAACATTTTCTATGACGCCTTTATCGTTGATGTAACGACGGATGAACGGATGGACAGAGTCTCAGCTCGCGGATACGGAATGGGTTACATCGGAAGTACGATTCCATTCATCATCAGTATCGCAATCATAATATTGGCCCAGACAAAGGTCTTGCCAATTTCTATGACTTTGGCCAGTCAGACAGCTTTTATCATTACCGCCATCTGGTGGGGACTTTTCTCCATTCCCATGTTTAAAAATGTGCACCAAAAGCATTACATCGAGCGTGAACCGCAACTTGTGCTCCAAAGCTTTAGACGTTTAGCAAAAACCTTTAAAGAAATCCGCAAATACAGGGCATTATTTTTATTCTTATTAGCTTATTTCTTCTACATTGACGGTGTTGGAACGATCATTACGATGTCTACAGCTTACGGAACCGATTTAGGCATCAGCTCTACGAACCTATTAATCATCCTTTTCGCTACCCAGGTCGTCGCCTGGCCGTTCGCGATTTTATTCGGGAAATTATCCGAACGTTTTACCGGTAAAAAAATGCTGTATGTCGGAATTACCGTTTATATCTTTGTTTGTATCTACGCTTACTTCCTGGAAACAACGACTGACTTCTGGATCCTGGCAATGCTTGTCGCTACATCACAGGGCGGTATTCAGGCATTAAGCCGATCTTATTTTGCAAAATTGGTGCCCAAAGCGAATGCGAATGAGTTTTTCGGATTCTACAACATATTTGGGAAGTTCGCTTCAATCATGGGGCCGCTTATGGTCGGTCTTACAGCACAGCTTACTGGCAATTCGAGTATGGGAGTTTTCAGTCTCGTCATCCTTTTCGTAATCGGGATGGTCATTCTCGCGTTTGTTCCAGAACCAGAACAACAGCCTCAAGCGCCTGAAATTGTGTAATCAACTCAACTGCCTCTGGGAAACCAGAGGCTTTTTTTAAAATGAATGGAGGTTTTCTAGAAGTTTATGAAAAAACTAAAGCTTTCCTTAATGACCATTGGCAGCCTGCTCCTAGTTTTCATTATTGTCACCTTGTTCAATGCCCTCACCTTGGAATCCCGCCAGCCATCACCCAAACAATTCAATGGCACTATTAAAGAAGACCATGCGATTAAAACACTTTCACAGGCAATTCAATTTAAAACGATCTCCTACCAGGACCGCAGCAAAATGGACCTAACTGAATTAGACCGTTTCATTTCATTTTTAAAAGAGAGCTTTCCAATCGTACATGAAGAGCTTGAGCTAGAAATGGTAAATGGGCACTCACTGATATATTTATGGAAAGGAACAGACTCTACGAAGCTTCCAATTGGATTGACCAGCCATTACGATGTGGTTCCCGTCCTTGAAGGCACGGAGGAAAACTGGGAGCACGACCCTTTCAGCGGGACAGTCGCAGACGGAAAGATTTGGGGTCGCGGTACACTGGATGACAAAATCGGTGTGATTGGAATACTTGAAGCAGCAGAACACCTGCTCAAAGAAGGTTATCAGCCTGCCCGCGATATCTATCTCATGTTCGGCCATGATGAAGAAATCGGCGGTGATGAAGGAGCGGCAATGATTGTAAGCACCCTTAATGAACGAGGCATCAAGTTTGATTTCGTTTTAGATGAAGGAGGAGCCATCGTCGAGAACATGGTTCCAGGTGTCAATCAACCCGTCGGCGTTGTCGGTGTTTCTGAAAAAGGTTCTGCGACTGCAGAGCTGTCAATTGAAGGAAGCGGCGGCCATTCTTCACAGCCAAAAGACCGGACGAACATCGGCAGGATTGCCAGCGCGATCGCCAAGCTGGAAGAAACCCAGTTCCCCGCCGACTTGAAAGGAACTGGTGAGGATCTATTTGAGTTTGTCGCACCTGAAATGAGCTTTGCCATGAAATATGTCTTTGCCAATAAGTTCATTTTCGAACCGGTTATCGAAAAAATCCTCCTGCAGCAGCCGGCATCATCTGCGCTGATCAGGACAACGATAGCTCCAACAATCTTCCATGCTGGCGAACAGTATAACGCCCTTCCAGAAAAAGCATCGGCTATCATCAACCTGCGCCTCATGCCGGGTGATTCGTTGGAAGAAGTGAAGGATTATATCGAAAAAACGATTGATGACGAGGATATCAAAGTGACAATAGAGGGTTCAGAAGCCTCAGGTGTTTCCGCCGTTGACAGCTGGCATTTCAAAACAATCCAGCAAAGCGCGAAAAATGTCTATGATGAAGCAGTCATCGCACCCTATTTAATGTTCGCCGGATCCGATGCAAAGCATTATGACAGCATCGCCGAAAACACCTACAGGTTCCTGCCAGTACAGCTGACTTCTGAAGACCTGAACCGCATGCATGGTACAAATGAGCATATAAGTATTGATAACTATTTGAACGCGATCAGTTTTTATATAGAAGTTATTAGGGAAGCCGATAAGAAAACAATGGAGTAGGATTTAGAGGGGTTGGGTTGAGTGTTATTTCACTTAAATAATGCTCGCCCAATTGCTAAAGGTTATCAAACAAGCTATTTTTTATCCGAACCATGACTGAACTCTCTTTCCGGTTATTTAAAACGAGGTGAAATGGATGAAACTTTATTGGCTATCTTTTATGTTTTTACTCTTTATCTGGCTCACCCTATCCTCCATTTACTCATACCCAGTATGGTGGTCAATCTTTACGGCAAATCGTTCTACCCATACTCCTAACATTGAGCAGTTTTCTTTAATCAAAGTAACTATTGTTTTACTTATTTCAATCGGCATAATGTTTATGCTGAAAAACCGACAGTAAAAAATAAACTCTACCGTGGACTAGCAAGTGAAAATCATCACGTTATACTTGCCTTTTCTGGATGCTCCCCACTCCCCTTTCATACTTACCATTTAAATTTTTCATCTCTTGTCTAAAGAAATAGCGAAATTTGTCGATATGACAAAGTAGAGATTTTTTTAGTTTTGCGGCGAAAGGAATATTTTAAATGAAAATCAACCTTCGAGCTTATATGGCTCTATTTTTTGGCGTTATTATCATTGCGCTAACGATGCTGTTGAGTATAACGATCAGCAAGCATTCAAGTGAAACGATCAAAAGAGAGATTGGTAACAGCCTTTCTTCTACTGCGTATCATATGGCAGATAAACTAGATTCATTTATGTGGTCACGAATCGGGGAAGTAGAAGTCCTAAGCCAAATAGAGGATATTAAATCCCATGAGGATCTGCAGTCGGCTCAGGTATTGCTGGACCAGTTAAAGTCCAGTATTCCCGTATTTTCCTGGATAGGTCTGACAGATTCATCCGGGACTGTGGTCGCAGCTTCAGACAAAATTCTGGTAGGTTCTGATATTTCACAGCGCCCTGTTTATCAGGAAGGAAAAAAAGGTACTTTCATTGGCGATGTCCATAACGCGGTTCTGCTTGCAAACCTTCTTCCGAATCCAACAGGAGAGCCGATGCAATTTGTCGATATCAGCAAAGCGTTAACAGATGAAAATGGCAATTTCACTGGTGTTCTGGCTGCGCATCTCAGCTGGGAATGGTCGCAGCAGGTACAGGACGAAATTGTGGAACCTTTAAAAGATGAATTGAGTGGTGCGGAAGTTTTTGTCGTGAGTGGTTTGGACAGTACGGTCCTCCTTGGACCAGGTGGTATGACTGGGAATGTGCTAGATGTTGATAGTGTACACAAGGCCAGTAAGGGTGCGAATAGCTGGCTCGTGGAAGAGTGGCCGGACGGAAAAAATTATTTGACTGGATTTGCAGTCGGTGACGGCAATCAAAATTATTCTGGCCTGGGATGGACGGTCATTGTCCGAATCCCTGAAGAGAACGCTTTTGCCCCAGTCGAAGAATTAAAATCTTTTATAATCAAACTTGGCACAATAACAGCTGTTGTCTTTGCTATTATTGGCTGGTTTCTTGCCGGTTTCGTAACCACTCCTTTACAAAAGATATCCAGAGCTGCTCATAGTTTAAGAATCGGCAAAGAAAGCACGATTCCTTTAATAAAAGGAATCAAAGATCTAGAACTCCTTTCCAGTTCTTTAAGGGACTTAGTTGATACATTGGTACGTACTGAATCCAATTTGGACGAAATGGAAAACCTGGCCCATCATGATCTCCTGACCGGTCTTGGAAACCGTGTCGCCCTTGATCAATATTTAAAACATGCCAAAACTTCAGGGAATTCATTGTCCTTTTTATATTTGGATTTGGATGGATTTAAAATAATCAACGATACGTATGGGCATCAAACTGGAGACCTGCTGCTAAAAGAAGTGGCTAGCAGGCTGAAAGAAAATACACGAAAAGAAGATCCTATCTTCCGGCTAGGCGGTGACGAATTCCTTGTGGTCGTGAGTAGTCCGCCTGAATCAAAGAAACACGTACTTACCACAATAGCAAACAAGCTAATTACGAACATAAACAACCCTTTTGAAATAGCTGGATCAAAGCTTCATGTCGGATGCAGTGTTGGTGGTGCAGTATGGCCCGATGATGATATCGACCCTTTTACCGTCATTAGTTATGCTGATGAGGCACTCTATGCTTCAAAACGAGCCGGTAAAAATAAATTCACCTTCCATACGAATAAGCAACAAAAACAAATGCCAGGAGCGTAATCTCCCGGCATTTTGTTTGCTTATGGCATTTTTATCTCTCTTTACCTAAACTAAAAGGGCACTTTTACCAATTAAGCATATAATAAATTTCAATTCGATACCGTAATTATTCAGTACTACACTTCTTCTCCCTTTCTCTCTAGAAATTCCTCCAGCCATTCATAATCCACCGGGCCATTGGTAATTTCAAATTGGTACATATCGAATAACAAAACTTCTCTTTCGATTAAAGAGGGCATCGTGACTCTGTTGTCTTCATATTCCATTTGAAATTGGAATTGTTCCTCTGGATATTCAGTAACAAAATCCCGGTCTCCGATTTTTTTTACTTTATATTGACTTAGAAAACTAATCAGCTCCTGAATTGATTGATCATCCGTTAATTGCCGATTGTATGCTGCTTTTTCATCCTTAATGGGAAGCTGATTATAATATATTTTTTCAATTTTACTTGCATCTAGTAAATCCGCTAGATTCTTTTCACGATAATCGACCCATCTGGTAACACCAAATATAAGTAAAAGTAAAATAACGATACTTAATATATAGAAGTTTTTCTTGTTCAAACCCTCTTTCCTTCCTTATAAGATAAAACTCTCCCTAAAATGAAGCCATAAATCCAGTGACCCGCCATCCAAAATAAAAAAGCATATGCACTTGAGATCGGCGGTGTTCGTTCTGAGAGAAGCGTTGTTGGGTAAAGCAGCAAACCAACTATTAAGCTCACGCTAATGACAAAGCGAGTGATAGCTTCTTTATGGAAGTTCTTTCTGATCATGTAAAAGTCCAAAACGAAAGCAAGCCCTATTGAGATCACCATATGCAGACCAAACTCAACAACTTCAGATAATTTTAAATCCTTAAGAATCGGTATGTAATCAACATTCAGTAATAAGGTATACACTTTAAGATTTGTTAAAGATTGGACGAGTTTTAAAAACAAACCAAGGACTACCCCTGATATCAGCCCGCCGACGAATGGTTTTATTTTTGTATTGATAGGACTTCATCCTCCTTTAACTTAACATGAAATCTAATGGTAGATCATTCGTTACCTATTCGGGATAAATATAGGATATCCCTTTATGAAAATAGAAAAAGCAGATCTAAAAGACCTGCTTCCTTCATTAACCCTGGTTCGTTGGCCTAATGATGATTTCATTCACAGCAACTGAGGCAGGCTGTGAAAGAGCATAATGAACTGCGTTGGCAATATCTTCACTCCGTATAGAAGGAAGATCCGGGTTCTCAAAAATAGGCTTTACTTCTGGGTCAACAATTAAATCTGCTAGCTCAGTATCAACAACTCCAGGTGAGATTGTAGTGGTCCTGATATTCGATTTGGTCAACTCTTTATTAAGTCCCTCCATAATCACCCTGGCAGCAAACTTTGTTGCACAATAAACAGTTCCTGATGGGAAGATTCCATGTCCTGCAACGGAAGCTGTCGTGATGATGTGACCACTGTTTTTTTCAAGCATATGAGGAAGTACAGCACTTACACCATGTAAAACTCCTTTAATGTTGACATCAATCATTTGATCCCATTCTTCCACTCTATTATTTTTCATATAGGAAAGCGGCATGATTCCAGCATTATTAAAAAGCACATCAATTTGGCCGAAATGATCCAGTGTGAAACCAGCCAATTTTTTAACCTCATCCAATGAAGTGACATCCGTTACTTTATAAACAGCAGTTCCGCCAAGTGATTGTATTTCCTCTGAAAGCTCCTGCAATCGTTCTTCTCTCCTTGCGGCAAGAACAATTTTCGCACCTTCACTTGCTAATTTAACGGCAGTAGCACGACCGATCCCACTGCTAGCCCCTGTGATAATTACGACTTTATTTTTAATTGCCGACATAATTGCCACTCCTTTTTTTATTAAAAGTTAATAAATTATGAGCCTCTTTAAGTGCATTTTTCAATAAATAATTTACTTTATTAACCTGTCTGTTTATAGAGGTGTTCAACAAATAATACTCATGTGTCCCCTTCTCCAAGGAAGCCATTCTATTAATTGAAGAGAGCGAGGGAACTGGCAATAAACCAACAGCCGGATCATGTTCGAAAAGGTCATTACTTACATAATTAAGAGGAACAATACTACGTGAAATTGCCATGATTCTCTTATTGATTTCCTTCTGATCTTCAACCAACGGGCCAGAAGTTGGTAAAGTAGATTGCACCTTCATGATTACTTCTTCAAGTTCATTTAAACGTTCCAAGGTTAAGTCCAGATTCACTTTATCTCCTGCTGTTTCTTGATATTTTTTTATTGTAACTTTGATTTCTTGAACCGCAGCCAATTGGTTGATCGGCACAATTGGATCGGTTAAAACTTTATAGATTGAGAGAGCATAGATTTCACAATCGCGCTTTAAATTGGCCGGATCGATTTTATCAATTGTGTCTTCAACGGTATGCCACCACCAACCGAATCCTCCTGCCTCCTTACCCGCAAAAACTTGAAACACTTTCTGGGACATCGGATCATTAGATAATCGTTGTTCTGACATTCCCATATACAGGGAAGGAACTCCCGCTCCCCAAAAAGATTGGTCAGCGTACTTTCCATATCTGCTTCCTATATAATCTTGACCAGCTAATTCCTTCACATAGAGAGACGCAATATCTTTAGTTTCACTCATGCAGTTACTCTCGCTCAGGATAGTAGCTCCTTTGCCTCCGACAGAATCAACATAGAAATGCATGACGCAATTCTCGTGGATTTCTTCCCATTGCAGATCACAGTAGGCTTGTGAACCAGCGTATCTGCCATGAGAATGTCCTGACCAAAAAGCAAAACGAATCGATCGTTTCATTTGCTCTTTATATTTTGAAAGCACTCTTGCTACCTCTAGCATCGTCGCATTTGCAGATCCGTTATCCATGGCTCCGTAATGCCACGAATCGATATGGCCGCTGAATAAGACAAAATGCTCTGGTTCTTCTTCCCCTTTAATGTCGGCGATTAACGTTGGGATTTGCGTCCATTTTGTTTCAACCTCGGTATGTAATGCTACCTGGCCCCTGCCTTCAGCAATCGACTTTTTTAGGATTTCACCAGAGTCATCATTTACTGAAACGACAGGAATCTTCGGCATTTGTGAGATATTTTCGGCAGTGGGACTTCCCCAAACAGTTGAAACAATCATTTCATGCGTATAAGGTCCATTTATAAAGATGACGGCAAGGGTTCCAGCACCACAAAGCTTTCCTATAACTTCTGGACTTGCAATTCCTTCTACTACACAAATCTTCCCTTTGCAGAGAGAAAGCTTTTCATCTGAATAATCCCCAATATAAACGGAGTCACTACTTATCCCGCTCTCCTTTGTGGACGGTGCCATTGAGTGAGTAATACAAGGCACATCGATATCCCCAATCTTTAAACTAGCTTTACGAGGAAGTGAAATGTACGCTTCGTGAAAAGAAAGTTCAGTCTCTAGCCCAAAGCTTTCCAAAGTCTGTTGGGCAAACTTGAACGCACGAAGCTCTTCTTCAGATCCTGACAGCCTTACCTCTTTTGCAATTTCCCTGTTATAATTCATTAGTTGATTTGCATCTATGTGGGAAATTATTTCTCTTTCAATCACCGTCAAATTTTCCAAGGTTATCCCTCCCATTTCCTGTTAATACTGAACTCCATTCTCGATCCAAAATACTCATCTCGTAATAACTCCAATAATCGTTCCCAATTCTTGATGCTTCTCTAATCAATCCCTCTGTTCGAAAACCGATTTTCTGATAGAGTTTAAGAGCTGGGGAATTGAAATCATATACAGCAAGGCTCACCTTATGAAGCCCGAATTTTAGAAATGCAATGTTTAACAGCTTATTGACCATGTAAGGAGCTAAGCCCTTGCCTTTCATCTCCTTATCCCCAATTAGGACTCGACACATTCTCGCATTTCTATTATGAAGATTGATTGAACCTAGCGAAATGTGCCCGATTACCTTCGATGATTCAACGTGAACAACCTTAAAAGCCTGAATCTCTGAACCTTCTTTATTTGCTTCACCCAAATATTTAATGAGCTGTTGGTGAGTCAGCGGATAGGTAAATCCTGTCCCGCTCCATTGCAGTAAAAATTCAGGACTATCAATCCAAGTTATAAGTTGTGGGATGTCTTCTTCTGTGAAATATTTTAATTCGATCATGTTGATGAGCCTCTTTCACTTTAATATGATTCTCAAACAGTCTTCCTATTGACTACAAAAAAGGATTAAATGACCTATGCTTCTTCATAAATTTAAGATTATTAGGAGAAAAGAGCTTGCACACTTAATACCGAACTACAAAATAACAATTTTCACGTTATAATCGGCTTTAGGATTTTAACAACAATCTTTACGAAAACAGCCATATGAATGAAAGGAGCAGGTTTAACCTTTCAAAACCTGCCCTTTCATATTTATTTGGATATTTTATGGAAAGGCACATACCATGTATTCATTGGATTCATTTCATATCCTTTTACATAATCCTTTACAGGCGCGCTTTCCATCGTTTGCGCTATGAAGGCGTAAGGAATTTCTTCTGCCATGATTTTCTGAACGTCTTCATATAATTCTTCGCGTTTTGCTTCATCAACACTAGTTCGTGCTTCTTCTAACAGTTGATCAACTTGTTTATTGTCATAGAATGCTGTGTTAAAGCCCGGCCCTTTACTTGAGGAATGCGCAAAATACCATAAGTTATAATCAGGGTCTGCAAAGTCTGGTGTCCACGCGCCTAACGAAATATTATGGTTTCCTGAAGTTATTAAATCTAGATAAGTAGGCCACGCGTATTCTTTTATAGTTACTTTTGCACCAATCTTTGCCAAATCTGATTGGATAGTCACGGCCATGTTTTTATAAACCTCGTCATTTTCTGAAATTGAAATTTCAAATTCAAGCCTATCTTTATAACCAGCCTCTTCGATAAATTGTTTTGCTTTTTCTAAATCATAAAGATATAGAGGAGTATCCTTAGCAAAACCGAACATACCCTTAGGAACTGCAGAGTTAACCCTAAATGCATTCCCAAGATAGATATTTTCTATTATCGCTTCATAGTTAACAGCATGGACAAACGCCTTTCTAATAAGAGGATTATCAAATGGAGCTTTCGACATGTTCATGTCTCCAAATACTAGTTTGTAGCTTGGAGAAGAATGAACTTTGATCCCATTTTTGCCGTCCATTTCTTCCAGAGTCGATGGAGATATAGTGGTAGTGTCCAGCATATCCACTTCACCTTTTTCCAGCATGATCCTTGCTGTCGATGCTTCTGGAATAACCAGTATATTGACTTTCTTCAAAGTTGGTTTTTCTCCCCAATAGTCTTCTTTTGCAGTTAAGACAAGTTTCTGCCCTCGTTCCCAGCTTTCAAGTTTATAGGGTCCAGATCCCATTTCTTTATCAGCAAGGTATTCTTCACCTAGGTCTTCCCCCTCATGTTCAGCTAGTTTCGGATTGACTATATTCGCATAAACAGTTCCTAAAGTTTTAAGAAATGGAGCATATGGATGTTTGAGATTGATAGTGATCGTATGATCATCGACAATTTCGAAACTATCTTCATCAATCACTTTTTTAAACTGTCCCGCTGCTGATTTACCTACTTTTAATGCTCTTAAGTATGAATATTTAACCGCTTCTGCAGTAACGGTACTACCATCATGAAACTTTGCGTCCTTTCTTAAATGGAAAGTATAACTCAGTCCATTATTTGCAATGTCCCATTTTTCCGCCAACATTGGAGTAATTTCTGTGGTGGTACCATCATAATTAACAAGTCGATCATAGAGCATATAAGTTATTCTAAAAGATGTATTTGCTCCAGTTCCGTGAGGATCTAAGTGAGGTATATCCTGATTCGTTGCAAAATTGAAGACTTCACTGGCAGTGTCAGCTGGTGACTTGTCTTTTTGATCATTCGATTTTGTTGTTGCCTCTTCATTGTATTTATTACACCCAGCTATTAATAAGACTGAACAAAGCAGCAATATAAATAATACAAAAGGTTGACTATTTTTCATCCCCAAACCCCTCTCTTCATTTGCTTAGTACATCATCCTCATATACCTTTTTCAAATCCATAAGATTATCCCATGACATTTGCTTGGCCCCTTTCTCTAACTCTTTTATTCTTTCAATTACAAATTTAGTTAGAGGGAAGGACAAATTATGCTGTTTGCCAATCTCTAATATTGGAACTAAATCAAAATCTACTTCTGTCTTTCGCCTCCTTATGGCAATGTCCCGCCAAATCCCGCTTTTTTGTTTTTTATTCTGTGACATCCAAAACGAAATCCGGTCAAATTCTTCATTTAGCAAGTCTGTGTTTTGATTGTCTCTCGGATAAATTAGTTCTGGCTTCCATACGTCAAAAGAAATGACATTCACACTCTTTATATGTGCTGCTTCAAGTACTTCAGCACAAAGTTCAATAAGTGCAGGCCTGAATTCTTTTCTCTCAACAACATTTGCCATTGTTTCATCCACAAGAGCGGTTGCATATAATAAGGCTGCATAGGATAACTTGCTCCATAAGTAACCCTTAATATTATTCGTTTCTTTTACTGGTCCCCAATGTTCCAATATCTTTTTTAATTCTTTCAATCTATCGGTAGATGCCCCGTTAAATTCTCCTATCGCAACAGAGGATACTCCACCATACAAAATACGTCCTGGCTCAAGATAATCTGCCGAAAAGTTGACAAAACAGCATAGTGGCTCAGAAACCTTCTTGTATTTAGGAACTTTTAAGTCTATTAATCCGTTTTGAAAGGATACAATTGTTGTGTCTTTGTTAATCAATTGGTGGACCTGGTCCAATGCCTGTTGAGCATGGTGGGCCTTCGTGCAAATAAAAACCCAATCAAGCTGCTTGTTTCTTGCTATCAATTCTTCTGGGGTATAAGCTTCTCCTTTCACTACAAATTCTTCTGCCGGACCCTCTATTCTTAATCCTTTATACCTGATGTGATTTACATGATCTTGCTCAATATCACAGAAAACTATATTTACACCAGCTTTCACGATATAAGCGCCAAGAACTCCTCCAATAGCACCCGAGCCAATAATCGTTATTTCCATTCATTCACCTCCGCTTACTGATTATATTTTTTTGAAGGTGAAGCTCCCAAAAACCTCACCTTCAGTCTTCTATTGTTTCAATGTGTCAAAAGCATTGAATTCTTTTCCGTTCAGCTTGCTGATCGCTTTGATAAAAGTATTGGTTGTATGTGGTGTATCAAAAAGAATGGAGAAATACTCTTCGCGTTTTTCTTTAGGAGTTTCTTTATAGGCGTTACCTACCATCCAGCGGCCATAAAAGTAACAAGGGAAATATGTTTTTTGGATTGGGTCTGAGAAGAATCGGAAGGCATTGTTTGCTTCAATTTCGGTAATGCCGCCTTTGTTGATTAAATAATCTATTGCTTCTTCCTTTGATACCTGGCCGAGGTTATACATATAGCAGGCGTTTGTTGTAAACATCCTTTGATAGTCAAGGAAATTCCTTGCAAGCAAGTATTGTTGTTTTTGTTCATCTGTCACCCCAGGTGTTTCTTCGTTTACATCATCCCAGCCAAGGAAGCTTAATGCTGTTTCAGGTCCACCTTCAAACAATGCATTGGTAGGACTGTTGATTAAGTAGTAAGAGGCCTCAAGTGGAAGCTTTCCCTGCTGAAATAAGTAATCCCATCGGCAATAGAACGCCTGGTGTCCAGGATAGCCTTCATGCGTCATGATTTGTGCAAGGATCGGTTCTGTCCATGGACGGTCAATATTGAAGGTTAAGTTTCCGCGGTAGCTGCCGGTATATTTGGAATACCCGCTCCAGAACACTCCCCTGATTGGCTTGATCCAATCAATCCCGTCCTCTTCTGGCAGGCCGATTACCCTTTTCAAAGTCCCTTGCTTGCTGTTTTCACGGAAGTTTTCTGCTACTGTTGTCACCTGTTCAGGATCAATCAATGTATCTGAACGCCAGGCAGTAGCTTTTTCAAATAGACTTCCTTTGTACCCAAGGTCTGTCAGCCCTTTTTCAACCAGCTCCCTAGCATGTTCTAGCTGTTGGTCAGTTATCAAGGTGGATGGCAGCTCCTGGATGTTCGCAATCAGTTCTTCATAGGGAACATTGTCACCCTGCAAGCTTCGAGCAAAATAGCGAAACCCATTCGCCATTGCTCTCATATATACTCCTTCATGTCCTTCTGTCGTTTTGAGTGCACGTTCTACTTCATCCAAAGCATCACCAATTTCATCAAAGTCAGAAAGTGTCGGCTTCACATGACTGTAACTTGCTGTGGCAACCTCCTGGCTGTGTAACTTTTGTGCTTGTTCATTCAAACTAACAACGATATCCACGATTTTTTCCCCAACTGGTTCATCCGTCCATCTCAACATTTTCTTTTCCTCCTTAATTGACCGATTCATATGCCACTCTCCATAGATCCTCAATATCAGATAAGACAAGCTCCAGCATCATTTCATATAATCTTTCGCCTTTTTCAGCTGTTGCCGCGCCAGCATTGCCTAGATAGCCATCCTTAAAAAGCTGCTTTCCTGATTTTTCATACTTGATTTTCGGATTCATATTTACCTGATGGTCACCAGCAAGACTAGGATCCGCAAGCTTCTCATCAATGGCAAGAATTAATGAAGTCTCGTCTTCTCCACCATGGCCAGGTCCTTTTGTGATTTCTAGGATTTGCTCCCGGTAATCCACCCACCAATTGATGGTTAAAACCTTGATCCCTAGGTCAGCAAGCTTTTCGGCTACAGTCGTCAAGCTTGGAATATTGCCTCCGTGCCCGTTGAACAAGACAATTTGTTCAAAACCGTTCCGATGAAACTCCTTCCCAATTTCATAGACATATTGAGAAAAGGCCTCAGCAGAAATATCAATCGTTCCTTCAAATGGAGCTAGACCCCAAGAATGACCGTAAGCAACTTCAGGAGCCATCAATACTCGGTCTCCAATCCTCTGGTCAAGCCGTCGGACAAACTCACGTGGAATCCATACATCCGTTCCGAGTGAACAATGAGGTCCATGCATTTCAATCATCCCAATTGGCAGCAATACAGTGTCTAGAGACTTTTTTATCTCTTTGAATTTAGAAGCTGTTAAATCCATCATGTACATAATGCAAGCCCTCCCGTCTTATTTGTTTGCATATCTTTGGATAATCTCAGCCAGCAGTGCAGATCTGTATGGGAGATTAGATAAATCAACATGCTCCTTCTCTGTGTGGGCTCCATCGCCAAGCGGGCCCAGCCCATCGATAGTCGGGATGCCAATCCCTGAGGTAAAGTTGCCGTCACTCGCTCCCCCTGATGACCCTTCCTTCAGTACATATCCGTGTGATGAAGCAATCCCCTTCAGATCCTCATATAATTGAATCACAGCCTCCGTCCGTTCAAGAGGATATCGGTCGATTTCCCCAAGAACCTCGACCTTTGTTCCTTTTACAAAAACAGGCCTGTTCAATATTGCTTCTGAAATCCTTTCTGCCTGAGCCTTTTTAGTGATCCGAACATCAATTTCTGCAACTGCTTCCTTAGCAATGACATTCCCTCGGGTTCCGCCATTCACGACACCGACATTAACCGAAATTCCTTCCTCGCGATTTTCTAGTTTCTTCAGATCCAGTATTTGATAAGCGAGCTCTTCGATTGCACTGGCACCATCCCACGCATTGATCCCTGCATGCCCGGAAACCCCTTCCACTTTCATTAGGAACTGCGCGGCTCCTTTTCTTTCGGTTTTTACAGCACCATCCGGGCCGATACTTGATTCCGGGACAAATACGACGGAGCTTTTTTCTGCTTCTGCTAGGATGATTTCCTTTGAATGGGTACTTCCTACTTCCTCATCTGTAGTTACCAGGAAGGTGATTTTCCTGTTTAGCAGAGCACCCGTTTCCTTCAATGCCTTTATTGCCCATATTGTAATCGTAAGGCCGCCTTTCATATCAAAGACCCCTGGGCCATAAAGCAGGTTTCCTTCCTGTTTTATTTCTAGTGCCCCCACATCCCAAACTGTGTCCATGTGGCCAATTACCAAAATCTGCCCTTCCTCGCCTCCTGTTCCATATGTAAATTTGTATTGATTTCCTACTTCAGTTTTTTCAATCATTTCAACTGAACTGCCTACCAGTCTCTGGTATTCCTCTCTGAGGATCTTACCGCACTCATCCACCAGTGCTTTTGTATGGGAAGGAGATTCGGCTTTTGTCAACCTAAGCAAAGTGTCAGTGATGGAGGTACTGTGTTCCTTAAGGTAATTTAAAATATCAGACATTCATTTTGATTCCTTTCATTGATTTGGCCAACAGTTTTTCTAGTTTAGCTGCTGTTTCAATCAGTCTTTTGTCGTCAAAACGTCTTCCTACAAGCTGCAGTCCAACAGGAAGATTATTCTTTGTAAAACCTGCGTTAATCGTAATAGCTGGATGTCCTGTAACATTGAATAACCCGGTAAATTTCATTTCGTTATCTTCCTCAAGGGCTGGGTCCTCTTCAGGTGCAGGATAAGGAACAGTTGGCATGAGCAAAAAATCTATGTTTTCCAATACCCCATCCACATCCTTTCTCGCACTCACTAATTCATTTTTCGCTTTCAAGTAATCAAGAGTCCGATGTTCAAGACCAGCTTCGATTTGTTTATAAGTTAAAGGAGCATACCCATCTTTCCTCGGAAGCCATTTTTCATGAATTGAAGCCGCTTCCGGTAAAAGCACATTCATAACGATCTCTTCTGTAAAATAAAAGTACTTCAACTCAATTTCCTGTACATTCCATCCAAGTTTCTTTACCTGTTCCAATGCATTGATATAAATGCTTGCTACCTCTTCTTTAATATCTGAAATCTGGTCAGCTGGAAGGATTCCGATATTCACATTTTCATTTTTCCGTAGTTTTGCAGAGTGAAAACCCGGTACAAGTGCTTCCATAACAACCATTAAATCTTCCGAAGTTTTAGCCATCGGACCGGCATGATCAAGTGAGGGCGATAATGGAAATACGCCATCAATCGGCAGCAAACCATATGTCGGTTTAAGACCAGCAATCCCACAATAAGAAGCAGGGATTCTTATTGATCCTCCCGTATCTGAACCCAGTGAAAATAACCCAATCCCGGCAGCTACCGATGCAGCCGAACCACCGCTAGATCCTCCAGCAGTCTTTGTCACATTCCACGGATTGTTTGTCTGCCCATAATCCGGGTGAACAATTCCATAGGCAAACTCCAGCATATTCGTTTTACCAATGAGAATTCCACCGCAATTCTGCAAAATTGATACCAGGGGCGCTGTGTAATCAGGTATATAATCCTTCAAAATTCGGGATCCGCACGTTGTCCTGACTCCCTTTGTAAAATAGAGATCTTTCACGCTATATGGAATGCCAAATAAAATATGCCTCTCTTCATTTCTTGAAAAAGCAGCCTCAGCTTCTTTCGCTGCTTCCATAGCTTCAGATTCCAGGATCGTAATAAAGCTGCTCAGTTCAAGGTCAACTTCTTTAAGCCTTTCAAAAGTGCTTCCGATTAACTCAACCGGTGAAAGTTCTTTTCGCCTGTATAAATCAGCTACTTGCAAAATTGATAAATCAAACAACTGCTCCATCATTCACCACCTGCGGCTGTTATAGGATCTGTCGGCCAGTACTGAAATCTGAAAAGCACAATCGAACCATCTTCCATGTTCTCAATCTTTCACACTGTCCTAACACCTAAGTTTGATTTGAATAAAACGACCGCATACAATAAAGTCCTGCGGTCGTTTTACTGGAGTTATTCTTTCGTCATCTTCTGGAACGGAACATACCATGTGTTCATTGGGTTGATTTCATACCCTTTCACCCATGATCTTTGAGTAGCCTGAACAAGACGCTGTGCAGGGAAGATATATGGTACTTCTTCGCTCATGACTGACTGGATTTCCTTGTAGATTTCCTCGCGTCTGCCTTCATCTACAGTCTTTCGGCCTTCCTCCAATAGCTGATCGACTTTGCTGTTTTCATAGAACGCAAGGTTGAATCCTGGACCTTTGCTAGTAGAATGAGCAAAGTACCAGAGGTTGTAATCCGGGTCTGCATAATCTGGTGTCCATGCTGCCAGTGCTAATTGATGGCCTCCTGAAGTGACAGTTTCAAGGAATGTCGGCCATGCCAATGTCTTGATTTTCAGGTCAACGCCAATCTTTTTGAAGTCAGATTGCATCATGACTGCAATATTCTTACGGACTTCATTATTCTCGGAAATGAGGATTTCCGTTTCAAAACCGTCTCCCAGTCCTGCTTCCTCCAGAAGTGCTTTTGCTTTATCAAGGTCAAAATCATATTGCTTCACATCAGGGTTATAACCAAACATTCCTTCAGGGATGATTCCGCCGATACGCTTACCAGCTCCAAGAAGAATATCATTATTGATAGAATCGTAGTTTACAGCGTGTGCCAATGCCTGGCGCACCTTCACATTATCAAGAGGTTTCTTCTCCATGTTAATCGCGATATCGTCAATCTGATATCCAGGCTGTGTGATGATGTCGATTCCTTCCGTACCTTCCATCTGCTTCATGACATCAGGTGAAAGCATAGAATAATCCAGCAAATCTACTTCGCCTTTTTCAAGCATTAATCTTGCAGTTGAAGGCTCGTTGACAATCATGATGTTGACAGTTTTTAATTTAGGTACTTCTCCCCAGTAATTCTCATTTGCTTTTAAAACCATCTTCTGGCCGCGATCCCAGCTTTCAAGAATGTATGGTCCAGAACCATATCCCTTATCTGCAAGGTAACTTTCACCTAAATCATCGCCGTGATTTTCAGCAAGCTTTGGATTGACGATATTGGCAAAAACAGTACCAAGTGTTTTGATGAAAGGTGCAAATGGCTTTTCAAGAGTAATCTTAATTGTATGGTCGTCAACAATCTCGAAGCTATCCTTTGAGATAACTTTTTTAAACTGTCCAGCAGCCGATTTTCCAATATCAATTGCACGAGTGAATGAATACTTTACAGCTTCTGCCGTTACTGGAGATCCATCATGGAATTTAGCTTCCTTATTCAGGTAGAAAGTGTAGGTCAAACCATCATCGGAAACATCCCATTTTTCAGCAAGTTGAGGTTTTACTTCAGTGTCTGTTCCATCATAAGTAACGAGACGATCATATAGCATATAAGTTACGCGGAACGAAGTATTAGCAGCAGTGCCATGTGGGTCAAGGTGTGGTATATCCTGGTTGGTGGCGAAATTGAAGACTTCTGGATTACCCGAACCCTGTGGTTCTGCTGGCGTCTCGTTCTTTTCCTCTTTCTTTCCTTCTGCTGGTGTAGTTGTCGTCTCTTGGTTGTACTTATTACATCCAGTCAAAGCAAGTAACAGTATCAGGGCCATGGTCATCACTTTAAATAAGATACTCTTCCTCTTCATTTGTTTCCCCCCAGATTTTTAATGGATTTTTTACTTGCAAAGCTTTAAAAGGCAAGAATCACCCCTTTCAAAGAAATGTAATTACCTGTTTTTAGGGTCTAGCAGATCTCTCATGCCGTCACCCAATAAGTTAAAACCTAAGACTGTCAACAGGATTGCTAAACCTGGGAAGGTCGCTGCCCACCAGGCATCCCGCAGTATTTCTCTGCTCGAGGATAGCATTGCTCCCCACTCAGGTGATGGAGGCTGGGCTCCCAAGCCGATAAAACTTAGTCCAGCTGCAGCCAGGATGACGAATCCTAAATCAAGGCTCGCCTGGATGCTTGCAGGAGCAATCGCGTTAGGGATGATTTCTTTAAACAGAATCCTAAAAGGGTTTGCTCCGATTGCCTTAGCTGATTCGATAAATTCAGAGCTCTTAATTGACAGGACTGAAGAGCGTACAATCCTTGTATACCAAGGCCACCAGGTAATCGCTAATGCAAGCAGGACATTTTCAATCGATGGTCCGAGAGCAGCAGCAATGGACATTGATAGGATGATTCCCGGGAAGCTAAGAAAAATATCAGTAAGCCTCATGATAATCTGGTCCACCATGCCACCGACATAACCTGCGATGGCTCCAAGGATGGTGCCAATTGGAAATGAGATTAAAACGACCATTAATCCAATTTTTAAAGAGATCCTTGTTCCGAAAATAATCCGGCTTAATATATCTCTACCTACTTCATCCGTCCCGAACCAATGCTCTGAACTTGGCGGCAGCAATTTTTGTCCCAGGTTTACCTCCAAAGGATCCCTAGGCGCTATCCATGGTGCGAATATAGCCAGAATAATGATCATTGCTACCAGGAAAATCCCTAATACTGTTAAAGGACTTTGTAAAATCCGTCTGCCCACTTTTACTGCCTCCTTTTAATCAAGGCTCTTTCTCTAACTTTGTTGCTTTTGGCTACAAAATCGGATTGAATGACCTATTTTTTTGCAAATTTTAAGCCAATTATCAGAAAAGAGCCTGCACACTTAATTCCGAACTACAAAACGGCTTCTTATCACGTTAAAATCGGCCTTAGGATTTTAACAATAATTTTTACGTAAACAGCTTTAATCATAGTTAAGTCGAGGATCGACAACCTGATAGAGTATATCGATAATAAGGTTTACGAGAATGAAGAGTACGGCGATTAAGATCGTGACGGCCATAACAGCTGGAAAATCCAGATATGTTATGGCATTGACCGCATACTTACCAAGACCTGGCCACGAGAACACCGACTCAACAAGGACACTTCCGCCCAGCGAATGGCCAAAGGTCATCCCAAGGAGCGTCATGATCGGCATCATTCCATTTCTCAATGCATGGCCGTAAAGTACTCGCTTTTCTGACCCACCTTTTGCAAAGGCGGTTCTGATGTAATCGCTTCTTAACACTTCCAGCATGGAAGACCTTGTCATTCTAGTAATCATCCCAATGGTTACAGCTGCCTGGGTAATCCCTGGGAGTATTAAATGGATCACTGCCGATTTGAACACTGTCCAATTTCCTGTAAGCAATGCGTCAATCGTGTACATTCCAGTAATCGTCTCTGGAGGGGACAGACCAGTATCCAACCGTCCTGAACCGGGCAGAACCCCGAGCTTCAGATAGAAGAATAAAAGAAAGATGATTCCGAGCCAGAAGGCTGGCATCGCTACCCCGATAAGTGCCATGACCCTTGCAAATTGGTCGGCTACTTTATCCTTCTTGCTCGCACTTATGACACCCAAAGGTATTCCGATTAATATCGTGATAAACATCGAGAAGAATGTTAATTCAAGAGTTGCCGGAAAATATTGTTTGATATCCTCCATTACCGGCTGATGAGAGTAGTTACTGTTACCGAGATCCCCTTGAAGCAAATTTTTCATGTAATTGAAATACTGTACATACACAGGATCATTAAGGCCCATTTTTTCCTGCAGTTCCTCGATTACCTTCGCATCTGCATATGGACCAGCCGCCAAACGAGCGGGATCGCCGGGAATCGTATTCGAGATAAAGAAAGTCAATATACTAATACCAATTAAAATCGGAATCATGAGCAGAATCCTTTTTACCGTGTACCGAAGTGCGTCCACCTACCCCGCCTCCTTTAAGTTAAGAAATATTAATCTTTGTCTTCTCACTCTGCTTAGGATGTACATGTATACATGAAGCCCAGTGACCCATTGCTTTTTCCCTGAGTTCAGGAGATTCCTCTTTACATTCAGGAGTTGCAACAGGACAACGTGTATGAAATGCACAGCCTGTCGGAGGGTTAATTGGACTTGGCAGGTCTCCCTGCAAAATGATTCTGTCTCGCTTTTTTGTCGGATCCGGAATTGGTACAGCTGTCAGCAGTGCCTTTGTATAAGGGTGCAGCGGATTCCTGTACAATTCTTCAACATCAGCGATTTCAACTATTTTTCCTAAATACATAACAGCTACTCTGTCGGAAATATGCTGTACAACAGAAAGGTCATGAGAAATGAACATATAGCTTAAGTTAAGTTCCTTTTGCAAATCCACCATAAGATTCAGAACCTGGGACTGAACCGAAACATCAAGTGCAGATACAGGTTCATCAGCGATAATTAGTTTCGGATTCAAAGTGAGTGCCCGTGCAATCCCGATTCTTTGTCTTTGTCCGCCTGAAAATTCATGCGGATAACGGTCAAGCTGGTCTTTGCGAATGCCAATCTTATCAATCAGACCTTCAACCACTTTCATCCTTTCCTGTCTATTTCCTACACCATGGACGATCAACGGGGTTTCAAGGATCGTACGAACTGTACTTCTTGGGTTTAAGGAAGCATAAGGGTCTTGGAACACAATTTGCATATCCTTCCGCAATTCCTTCATTTCCTTCCTCGGAAGATGGGTAATATTTTTCCCGCCGAAAAAGATATCTCCGGAAGTCGGTTTTATTAACTGGAGGATTGTACGGCCCAGACTTGATTTTCCGCAGCCAGATTCGCCAACAATCCCTAATGTTTCCCCCTGCTCAATGTGGAAGCTTACTCCATCCACCGCTTTCACTTTTTTCTTTTCGCCCAGGAATCCCTTTTTAATTGTGAAGTGTTGCTTCAAGTCCTTCACTTCCAGAAGAGCCATTCATTTCTCCCCCCTTTTCTTCGTATAGCCAGCAAGCTGCAATATGGTCATCTCCTACACTGTTCATTGGAGGGGTCGTACCCTTGCATACTTCCATTGCTGAACTGCAGCGTTCATAGAACCGACAGCCCTTCGGCATTTTATCTGGTGATGGAACCATCCCAGGAATAGAACCAAGCTTTGCTTTTTTAACTCCAAGTTTCGGTATTGATTCTAGAAGACCTTTTGTATAAGGGTGTTTAGGATTGATGAATAGTTCCTTGACATTGGCCTGCTCGACAATTTTGCCGGCATACATAACAATAACGCGGTCACATACCTCAGCAACTACACCGAGGTCATGGGTAATCATAATAATTCCCATCTCGTTAACATCTTTAAGATGGTTCATTAAATCGAGGATTTGTGCTTGAACGGTGACATCAAGAGCAGTTGTTGGTTCATCACAAATCAATAGACTTGGGTTGCATGCCATGGCAACCGCTATCATGATTCTCTGTCTCATCCCGCCAGATAATTGATGAGGATATTCGGAAGCAATTTCATCTGCTCTCGGCAATCCTACTTCATTCAATAGTTCAATCACTCTACGTTTCCGCTGCTCCTTATTTAAATCTGTATGAAGAATCAGTGTCTCTTCAATCTGTCTGCCTACAGTATGAAGAGGGTTCAATGACGTTAGCGGATCCTGGAAAATCATCGCCATTTTATTGCCTCTAATTTTCTCCATTTTCCTCTTTGAATAGGATGTTATATCTTCATGATCAAGTTGAACAACACCTTCAAGCTTCGCTTTTTCAGGTAAAAGGCGCATAACCGATAATGCTGTCATGCTTTTCCCGCAGCCTGACTCACCTACAATCCCTACTGTCTCTCCTTTATTGACCTGAAGAGAAATCCCGTCTAAGATTTTCACGTGTTTTCCATCTCTCTTAAGAGAAAGTGACACGTTATTCAGTTCTAGTAACATATAAACACCACCTTTATATTGTCAGAAGGCCTTTTACCTCTTTTAGTTCGTTCAATGCGTGAACATAATGATCGGAAAACTCCCTGCTGACTCTATCTGCATCCTTTGACTTCAAAGCATCAAGCAATTTTCTGTGGTTTTCTACAACAAGCGCCGCTCTCGCAGGAAGCTTGTTGGCTACAGTCAAAAACATCGCTCCAACTTGTGTGTCCAATTGCTGATGCATGTGCATCAATCTTTTATGCCGGGAAGCACTGACGATCAAGCTATGAAAGTCTATATCACATCTTGCCTCCGTTTCTAAGTCCCTCTCATCCATGGCATTCTGGAATTCTTCCAGGAGCAGTTCAAGTCTGCCAAAATCTTTATCTATTAAATTGGGGATCGCGAGGCTTGCAGCTTTTGCTTCCAGCAAAGCCCTAAGTGTATATATTTCATAGGCATCCTGAGAAGAAAGTGTCGAAACATGAGTTCCCTTATTAGTTTCATGTTTAATTAACCCTTCATTTTGAAGTAATCTCAGAGCCTCTCTTATCGGGCCACGTGATATATTAAGACTTTCAGCAAGCTGGGCTTGGTTCACTTTTTCGCCAGGCTTCAATGATCCATTCAGAATCATTTTCCTAATGATTTTCGCTACATGATCAGATAGATTTTCATGGTTTAACTGCATATCTTTTCTCCGCTTTCGTATAGTCCTTTTAATTTATATAAGTGATCCCAATCCATTTGAGCTGAACCGGATTCTATCTCTTTGATAAAACTCACGAGCATTTCCGTCAACGGCATTGGTACTTGATGGGTTGCTCCCATATCTAAAATGGGGACTAACTGTGAATCAATTTCTGTTTTTCTTTTTCTGACAGCCAAGTCTCTCCAGATACCGCTTTTTGTTTTCTTGTTTGCCGCCATTCTTTGCGCGAGTTTTTCCAGCTGATTATCGAGCAGTTGCTGATCACGAGTTTCTCTAGGGTATACAAGCCCAGGGACCCAATCATCAAAACCGATTGGCTTGACTCCTTCCTTATCTGCAACCTCCAGTATTTCGGAGCAAAGTTCCATCAATGTTTCCCTAAGATCCATTTTTCTTACAACAGCCGCCATGGTTTCATCAACTAAAGCCGTTGCGTATAAAAGGCCAGCATAGGACATTTTCCCCCAGAGATAGCCCCAAATGTTATCCGTAACCTGGGCTGGCCCCCAGCATTCAAGAACCTTTTGCAAATCAGTGACTCGCTGGCTGATTTCCCCATCCAATTCACCAAGATAGAGCGCTGCAACTCCGCCATACAGGATCCTGCCCGGCTCCAAGTAATCTGCTGAAAAATTAACAAAGCAGCCAATCGTTTTATCTCTTCCTATCAAGCTGGCAATCTCGTTTTCGCATAACCCATTTTGGAAAGAAACAACTTTGGTTTCATCTCCAACAAGATGTATAAATGGTTTCAGAGCTTCTTTTGTATGCTGTGCCTTAACACAGAGGAACACCATATCCAGAACTGGCTTTTTTTTAACTAGTTGTTCGGGTGTATAGGCATCGCATTCAACGATAAAGGTTTCATCAGGCCCCTCGATTCTAAGACCGCGGCTATTCATGGCATCAACATGTTCCAAATCTTTATCGCAAAAAGTTACTTTGTTGCCCGCTCTCACAAGATGAGCTCCTAGCACACCGCCAATCGCGCCTGCACCAATCACTGTGATTTCCATTCGACTCCTCCTAAAAAAGTTGTTGTCCGCCATCCGCTGAAATGGTTTGGCCGCTCACATAGCTTGCAAAGTCTGAGGCGAAAAATAAAACCGGATGAGCAATATCTTCAGGTTCTCCAAGTCGCTTAACCGATATCGATTTGACCAGATTTGCTTGCTCCTCCATCGTCATTCTTTCCCACTGCTTCTTTGTTGACGGATTCGATATTACAAATCCAGGCGCTACGTTATTGACCGTTATTCCATAGGGACCAAGTTCTTGAGCCATTTGCCTTGTGAATCCAATCTGTCCAGCCTTTGCACTGGCATATGCCTGGATTCCAGTCAGACTTGTGCTGCGCCCTGCTCCACTTGAGATATTAATAATCCGTCCATAATTCTGCTTTTTCATGTAAGGCGCAACTTCCTTTGTCGTATAAAAAGCGGCGTCCAGATTAACAGCAAATATCTTTCTCCATTGATCAGGAGTTACTTCTTCTACTGGTTGATGAATTTGTCCACATACACCTCCAGCATTGTTTACCAATATATCGATCTTGTTAAATTTTTGGATCGTGGAATCCACTAACTGTTTCACACTTTCCACTTCTGTGATGTCGCATGTATATGTATCAAAACGGTTAGATTTTTTTTTCAGATTAAGCCATTCATTAAGTTCCGTTTTTACTTCTACAAGTTCTTGATCCAATATGTCTGTACCTATTACTGTTGCTCCATGCCTGAGAAATGCTTCGCAGATTCCTTTGCCAATGCCATGGGCTGCACCAGTAACCAGAACAACTTTTTCTGTAAAAATTGTCGACTGTAAACTGTTAACACTTTGAATCAAAATACCACCCCTTCGCTTGGTCCTTGATATTGGTAACACTATATAACAGGCTAAAAAGTTTGTAAAGACTATATTTAGAATATTTTTAATATTTAAAATATAAAACTATCCTCGAATAAAATTACAGATAGATATGGACAATCTTCTAATTATCCTGAGATATTTTTGTTATGGATTGAGTCCGATTACATCAGTAATTGAAGGGTTAAATTATTATTTTTATACACATATATGTATAAGAAATCAGGAGCTATTAGAAAAACAAATTTTATGGAACTTTTTTTACTAGCTTTCTATCTAAATAGGTAAATGGAAGTTGTACCATTGTACTCCATGCTGGCTAGCACCAATTGGTTCCCTTAAAAGTTGCGCCAGCAAACGACATTTTCCATCTTTTTTTGCATAATAAAAGCACACATTCTGCAACTGAATGTGTGCTAAGTTTTATTGATCCTCACAACTTCCTAACTTTCCCCTTATCTTTAATCATTACATTAACCTCCCAGGCTTCCCCGCTCATTGATTCTACTTCTAATTGGGATAGATCGATCTCGGTTTCAATGGTTACTATTTCTCTCTCTTTCCCATTTAGGATTACATTATATGGACCTCCTTCATTCATCAGGGAAAGCAGTGGTGTTTCACCTTCGAATAGGTATTTTTCATAGAATTTAATGTTGAATTGGACGGGTCCATTATTGTAATTTTCGAATGGCAGATCGCATGAAGCGGACAATGTGGTATCATTTTTCATTTCGAAGGTGCAGTGGCTGTTTTCCCGGTCATAGTGAACAGCATTAATACCTGAGGCCAGGGTTTTTTGGTAGGCACTGACAAGTTCCAGAGGAAGGAAGAACGCAAGCAAAATGGCAATTAAGACCATTCTGTTATGATACATTTTGAGTGACCGCCCAAGGAAATAAAGACTGATAATTAGAAGAGTCAATGAAGTAATCCCAACATAATGCAGCCCGTTGATTGACTTTAGAGGTATGTTCAACGCTGAGAAAACATCCTGCCCGACTGGATATTCATGAGGAAAAGGAAAATTCAATGCCATAGAAAAAAGAAACAGAATAATAGCAATGACAAAGTTTCGTTTACTTTTTATCATAAAGAACTACCACCAATCTAAAAATCTATTCTTCTATTTTGCTATCGCCACGCACTTTCTTTCCCTCTTGAAGACCTAATGGACTAAATGTATAGATATATTCGCTCTTTTCACTCTTTTTGACACCTTCAAAGGTACCTTATTCGAAAAAATTATAATTACTGGGGTCCATAATCATGACCTTAAACCATTCCTTGTTTTTACAGAAATAGTCTATTCAACACATCAAATTGAATGATCCCCAGTACAATCAAAATAAGAATGACGCCTTCTCCAAGTGACAGGATTGATTGCTTAGGATCAGCAGTATATTTCCATTCAAAGAATGCCCGGACAAAGCTTTCCGATGATATGATCAAGGTCATGATGAAAAGTAACAGATTCACTGAAAAGTCATGGAAGTATACCCGATACATGAAAATCAAATAAAAAGTTGCTGCCGTAATTCTGACCATCCAATCTACAATGCGGTGAGTACGATTAATATGATTATAGGAAAATATTTTCTTTTTCACTTTTTTTATATTAAACACTTTCCTTAAAACAAACTTAGATGATGCTACTATGGCAAGGATCGATACAATAAGAAAAAAGAATTCAAGCCATGGCATGTAATCACTCCCTTCTATACTATTTTACCATTTTGTCCCAACTATTTGTACCTCCTACCGTAAAGTTTCTTTTTTGCATGTATTTTCAAAAAACTATTTCGCTTTTCGAAAAAGATGCTACAATACTATTTAAATAATTTAAAAGATTGAAGGGAATGCAATGGACAAAAAATTATTGGTTACATATGGAATGCTAACTTTTGCGACGGCAACCTGGGGCAGTGCATTCATTGCGGGTAAATTTGCTGTAGAAAGCTTTGAACCAGCAACGGTAGCGTTCTTCCGGTTTTTTGGAGCAGTGATTCTCCTTTTCCCACTGATGTTCCTGATGGAGAAAAATATTAAGAAACCTAATCTGAAGGATATTGGCTTGTTCGCGGTCCTCGGACTGACAGGCATTGCGCTGTATAACATTTTCTTTTTCCTGGCCAGCAAGCATGCACCGGTGATCAAAAGCTCGCTATTCATCGCCTCCAATCCGGTCTTGATTGTGCTTTTATCGGCTTTGTTTTTAAAAGAAACAATCACACGGAATAATGTTATTGGATTGGCAATCGCCCTGTCAGGAGCCTTTTTCATCATTACCGAAGGACATCTGCTGAGCTTGTTCAAGCTTGGATTTGAACCAATTGACTTTGTACTTATGGGCGCAGTCGTTAGCTGGGCATTATACAGTGTCGTTGGGAAAGTTGTTTTGAAAAAGTTCAGTTCGGTCGAGTCTACCACCTATGCCGTCGCTTTCGGCACCCTTTTCCTGATGCCCTTTGCCCTTGCAGAAACATCATGGCAGGATGTTCAGCAGGCAACTGGTACCACCTGGTTTGCGATTATTCATATGAGCGTTTTGGTTACGGTTGTCTCGTTCGTCATGTACTACAACGGAATCAAAGAAGTTGGCGCCGCGAAGGCATCGATTTTCATCAATGTGATGCCAGTATCTGCTGTAATAATGGCTACCCTGTTTTTAGGTGAAAATTTTACAGTCGCTCATGCAATCGGAGCTGCTCTCGTATTATCAGGAGTATATATTGGAACGAACCCGAGGCTTTTTAAAAGAAAACCTAAAGCTGAGATTGTTAAAAATGAAATCGCATAAGGAGTTGCAGCTATGATCCATAAAATTCAACTGAAATCCGAAAACCTTCACGGTTCTTTTAGCAATGAATATAAACCCGTTCTTAAAGTGGATTCAGGAGACAGCGTTCGCATGCAAACGCCCGATATTGAATGGGGCTACTCTGAATCAAAAGGCAATGAGAGACAATTTTTCACGTCTGCCGTAAAAGAAGAGACTCCACTCCACCCGATGATCGGGCCGATTGAAGTTAACGGAGCAAAAGCCGGAATGGTTCTTGAAGTAAAATTGAACGATGTCGTACCAGGATGGTATGGCACAAATTGGGCAGGCGGCAAGAAGAGCTGGCAAAATGATGCAGTAGGTCTAACAGGGTCTGAGAGAATTCGCCTTGATTGGGAATTGGACAGTGACACAATGACAGCTAGAACGGAAGTTGGTTCTCGTTCATTAAATGTTGCGCTCAATCCATTCATCGGCTTGATGGGAGTCGCACCAGCAGAACTAGGTGTACATCATACATCTCCTCCACGCTATTGCGGCGGAAATATCGACTGTAAAGAGCTAAAAAGAGGCAGCACATTGTATCTGCCTATTTCAGTTGATGGGGCATTGTTTTCAATTGGTGATGGACACGCTGCGCAAGGGGACGGAGAAGTTTCCGGCACGGCCATTGAGTGCCCAATGGACTTAGTCGATATCACCCTGACTGTCAGAGAGGATCTTCAATTGAAAATGCCGCGGGCAAACACACCAGCGGGATGGCTTACCTTTGGCTTTAATGAAGACTTGAATCTTGCTGCCGGACAGGCACTGGATGAAATGGTTTCACTTTTGCGAGAACTTCATGGGATGGAACGTGCAGAGGCTCTTGCACTGGCCAGTATGACAGTCGATTTGAGAGTTACCCAGGTAGTAAACGGGGTTAAAGGTGTGCATGCCGTGTTGCCGCACGGTGCGATAAGATAAAGAAGAGCCCCTGTGAAATTCGCAGGGGTTTAATTTTGAGCGCTTAGAAATGAATACTTACAAATTATTTTTTCAAAATCCCCAGATAACTTTTCCATGGACCAACTTCTTGTGTATACCTTTTCGCTAAAACTCTGGTTATTTGCGATAAATGCGTTAAGTCATGTACTGCCCATGTAGCGATTAGTTGTCTTGCCTCTACTTCCCCGTATTCCGGATGGATTCCCGTCAAAACAAACTGCTTATCATCAACGATCAGTTCCTTCAGGTTCTTGATATTTTCCTTCCTCAAGGAAGTAAATTCACTAAGCTTTTCCTCAATTGTCAGATGCGCATAGTCCTTTAAATGTGAAAAACGATCGAAAGCAGGGAAATTTCTATCATCTGTTTTCGCCAACATGATTTTAAGTCTTGGGATCCAATTGTATTTTTCACCGTCGACGAGATGTCCGATTACTTCGGAAGGATTCCAAGTTCCCTCCCCTTCATTGCTGGAAATCCAGCCTTCTGATAATCCTGATAACAAAGCCTCCAAAGTTCCAGGCGTCCGTTCCAGGATTTCGATTGCATCATTCATGTTAAACACCATTTTTTACACCTGCCTTTTCGATATAAATCCATTTTATTTTCAGATGAGGATTTGTATGTAACACAATGTCACACTTCTGTTCTTTTTCTGAAAAAATTCAATGGTATGATAGATTTGTCTGATTATTTTTATATAAGAGAGGCAATTAGATGCTGACAATCAAAGAGGCTGCAGAACAGTTAACTTCATACGGAATAGATGCTGATGATCAAGATGTTTTGATGTGGATTGAAAAAGGACTTTTAAAAGCCGAACAGGCTAATAGAAGAAATGCTTCGTACAAAATTCATCCTAAAGACCTGACAGACTTCATTATCCAAAAACATAACGACAGTTTCACCGCACAGCTGGAAAGTTCTAAACGGGAGAATAACTTGCTTAATGAACAGGTGGAATTGCTGACCACACGATTACATATTGAGCAATCCAAGGTAAGGACGCTGAAAAAAATGCTGAATGCACAAATCGAAGCATCAGGCACTGACCCTTCGCAAATGGAAGAAATGTTAGGTCTAAAACAAAATACAGATGGCCAGGTGCTTAGAAAAGAATTCAAGAAAATCCTCAAAGCCCTCCATCCCGACCGCGGTGGCGATGAAAGGCTGTTCAAGGTATTTAACGAACATTACGCGAATTTAAAGTAATGGAATCCTTTATTGATTCTTTCTTTTCGTAATATAAAAATAGGAGCTTGCACCCATTAACATCCCGCCTAAAACGCCAATAGCTGCTCCAACAGCGGTCCATTTAGTAGATAAATAGATGCCTGCCATATACATGATTAAGCCTCCGGTAAATAGTAGCATTCCCTTATACATAAAAGCTCCTTTTTACAAGTTTTCCATAAACTATTCTGCAAAAATTGGAAAATACCTTTAGGAAATAAAAATGGAACCAGAAATCAACAATGCTGGTTCCATTTTTTCTATTTATTTTTATAAAACCTCTCCCTGACCCTTTTCAAGCGCGCATGGTAATTCAAAATGTCCAGTCGTGCTTTTTCCGCTTCAGGTGCGATCGGCCTGAGGTTCTCGATATCCCAATAGTCAACGATGACATCGAGGACTTGATCGAAATATTCCAGTGGACCGTAATTCGCCTCTTTAGCTATGATGGCCATCCGGTCTTCAAAATCTGGCATGACGGCACCTGGCATTTTAAAGTTCATGATGACATTGCCCAAGTAGTAGCAATAATTAGGTTCTAATTCCAGGTGGTATTTGATGACATCTCGATAAAATGCGTAGTGAAGCGTCTCATCCTTTGCAAGGCGGCGGAGAAGCGTGGCCAATTCCCGATCATGCGGACCCGCCACCTTCGCGACATTATTGTAAAACACCATCGTCGCCAGCTCTTGCATCGAGGTGTAGACCATCGTCTCAAATGGCGTATGAAAATCAGGATCCCAGCCATTCTCCAATGTCATTTTATGTAATTGATGTAGTCGCATCGGTTCAACATTTCTGGTTATTAACAGATACGTTTCCAGCAAATTTGAGTGCTGGTCCTCTTCTGCCGTCCATGTATGGACAAAATCTTTGATGACCGATAATGACCCTTTAAATGTTTGATCCAGATAAGAAGTAAACCATGGGAGGTTCACCTCGGTTAACAGCGCTGTTTCAACTGCAGTGATTACTGGTGCTGGCAGTGTAATCTGGCTTTCATCCCATGGCACTCGCTTGAAATCCATTGCTTTATCCCATGGCAAAAATTCATGATAACCCCAATCGATTTTTTCAGCACGCTTCTTATGCTCCTCGTAAAGTTCTCTAATCCTTGGCTCGAGTCGAAAATCCAGGTGGTTCGTCAGCAATGCAGTCCCTCCAAATTAAATACTAGATATTATGACCTGTTACTAATTATAATTTTAACATATTTTCTGAATTTTAACTAAATGGGAAGGCTCTTTTTAATTAAAAATAGGAATTTAGGAGGAAGGAGTTGTCCATTCGCTACAAATTCTCCATAAATGGTATAATGAGTTTTCAGCAAAACAATATATACTGAAGAAAATACATAAGGAGGTGCACCGTGAAGAAACTAGGTTTTTTAATGATGTTACTGATGATAGGAGCTTTCCTAAGCGGCTGTTCTGAAGATAAATCTGAATCAACTGGCCTTTCCCTGCCTGATGAAAACGGTGAGGAAGTATCCTTTGAAAATATGGAAGAGCCTGCGCTGGTATTCTTTTTTACAGGAGTTGGTTGAGACTTCTGTAAATCGCAGCTGGTCGAGCTGCAGAGCCGGAAAGATTCATTCAGCCAGTTTCCAGGAAACATATACGCAGTAAGCGCATCGTCTGTAAAGGAACATAAAGCGATGAAAGAAGAGTTGGGACTTGATTATCCAGTCATCTCTGATGAGAAACTGAAATTGATCAAGAAAACAAACATGTTGGACCCTGAGTCTCCAATAGCAGTTAGAGGCTTTGCTGTTCTTGATAAAGACGGCACAGTCCTTCATTCCCAGGAAATCGATACATTCGGCATAGAAGCGGAAGGAATTCTTCCATACGCTGCGGATATTGCAAATGGTGAGAAACCAACTGAATAAATGCGAAAGAACCACCTATTGTGAAGGTGGTTCTTCTATTTGTTCATTACGGGGTTACCTCTATCAAGAACAGATCGGAAACCTCCAACTTATGGAGCCTCGAAATATTACTTAAAATTCGAAAACTCAACAAGCTCGAGTTTGTTGCCGAACGGATCTTCAATCACATTATACCTTCCCGGCGGGCACGGTCTGGATTCGTCAAACAGAATTTTCACACCCTTACCGCGAAGAATATCAACATCTTCATCGATATTCTCAGAGAGGATTCCCAATAAAACCTTCTGGCCAATGGATGTACTATCTTCATCTGATTTTTCCAATACAATTGGGATCTCGTTATGTACTAATGACACAATATTTTCGCCATATTGCCTTAACACCTCAAAATCCAGCACCTTACTATAGAATTCAAGTGTTTTTTCCATGTCCCCAACCTTAATCGTTATTACACAAACACTGTTTAACAATACAATCACTCCTTTTTTCCTATCACAAGTCGCAATCTAACATTCTTAACTATTCGCTTTTGTAAATCAAAACCCTTTAATTAATCCCCTAAAAAATCCCAACTCTTTTTTCAGAGTTGGGATTTTATCTCGTCCTTCGTAACTCCGCCAACGCCCCAGTACTTATCAGGCACCGTCTGGACTATCACTCGTACTTGCTCAGGTTTCACTTCCAGCGTTCGGACCGCGGTTTCAGTTATTCCGGCAATCAATTCTTTTATTTTCTCATCACTTCGACCTTCAAGAACTTGTACCTGAATAATCGGCATAGCAACAACTCCCTTATCGACAAATTTCGGGTGGTGACAGGCACCGCCCGAATTAGAATCCTAGCAATCGTGGTATGAACAAAGTTGTTTGTTCCCAGTAGGTGACGATGAAGAGCATGGCGATTCCGATTAAAAGCATTGGTGTAACGGCTTTGATCAAGCGCTCGAATTTCACTTCGGCGATGGAGGACACGATGAACAGTCCTGTTCCAACTGGCGGTGTCAACAACCCGATTGTCAGGTTGATACAGATAATCACGCCGAAATGGATTGGATCGATATTGAACCCTGTAACCAAAGGCATCAACACTGGAACAAGGATAATCAGAGCCGCGATTCCATCTAGCAATGTCCCGATTAGTAACAAGAAAATGTTAACAAGCAGCAGGAATACAAACGGGTTATCCGAAATGGACAGCATCGAGTTCGCAATCAATTGCGGGATTTGTTCAAAAGCAATCAGCCAGCCGAACAAATTAGCCATTGCAATCAAAAAGGTTACTGTAGCCGTCCCAATTACTGTGTTCACCAAAATCTTCGACAAGCTCTTCCACTTCAATTCTTTGTAAAAAAACATGCCGACTATGAATGCAATCACACTAGCGACTGCAGCCGATTCTGTTGCTGTGAAAGCCCCGCTTAAAATCCCGACAGTAATGACAAATGGAACCAAAATAGCCGGCAGTACCTTCAGAAAAGAGTTAAAAATAGCGCTTAAGCTGGCTCTTTCACTGCGCGGGAAATTATGCTTATATCCCAAATAGGCGATTAAAGAGACAAAACCGACACCAAAAATCGTCCCTGGAATAATCCCGGCCATGAACAAACCGCCAATCGACGTTCCAGACAAAGTTCCATAAATGATGAAAATCATGCTCGGTGGAATGATCGGCGCAACGATAGAGCTTGCGAGTGTCAAAGCCGATGAAAATTCCCGGCTATAACCCTCTTTTTCCATCTCAGGTACCATCACCTTGCTCATCATCGCAGCCTGGGCATTCGCCGATCCAAGAATCGAAGCAAGGAACATATTGGCGATAACCGTTACATAAGCAAGCCCGCCGCGGACATGACCGACTAGCATTCTTGCAAATACTACAAGCCTGTTGGTGATCCCGCCACTATTCATCAACTCACCTGTCAGCATGAATAACGGAATCGCTAACAACCCGAAGTTCTCCATCCCTGAATACAGCCGCTGGGGAGTCGATTCGAGCAGCATGGTATTGCCAGTCACCAAGAAGTAAACGATTGTTGTCATTCCAAGCACAAGCGAGATAGGTATCCCCATTAACAGAAAGACTATGAATGCTAAAATAACCAGTGCCATCATTATTCTTCACTCTCCTTTGCAGCAGCATGGAGATTTGTTGGAATTTCACGATCAATATGCTGATTTTGCATGATATCAAACAAATTACTGATTAAATGAATCGTCGCGAACAGCAACCCAATCGGCAGGATTGCATAAGGAATCCACATTGGAAGCAAAATCGCACTCGACCTTTGGATTGCTACAGATGATGATGTAATCCAGGTAAAACAATAGAATAATAGAATCGCCATGAATAAGAGCATAAAAATATGAGCAAGTACAGCCACCCATTTATTAATTTTCTCTGGCAGATAATCTGTAATCAGCGTTACAGATGCCTGAGTCTTATATTTCAAGCCGAGACTGCCACCGATGAACGTTATGTAAATCAACAAGAAAATCGATACCTCTCCAGCCCAGAATAAAGGGTTATTGAATACATATCGAAAAACAACGGCAGCCGCTACAATCACAGCCATTGCAAACATGAGGATAATAGCCAGTTTCTTTTCGAAACTGGCTACCATATTGCTAACGTATTTCACGCATTTCCCTCCAATAGGTTATTTGCGGAATGTGTCGATGAATTCCTGGATCAGCGGATCTGTTGGTCCATACTTTTCATCGAACTGCTTGATATATGGTTCAAACAACTTCTGGTCGATTTCATAGATCTTCATCCCAGTATCGCTTAGCGTCTTTTTGAATTCTTCTTCCTGGGATGCACGTGTGTTAGCTGAATAATCAGCTGCAGCCTTGATGGCGTCATCAATGATTTTCTTATCAGCATCAGATAACTTCTCGTACTTATCTTTGTTCATGATCGCTACTGATGGCCATACCATATGATTCGTTACCGCACCATACTTGGCAACTTCATGATACTTGTTCGTAATCGTTGCATCCAGGTCCATATCCATTCCATCGATTACCCCAGTTTGAACAGCGGCGTATACTTCCGGCAATGGCAATGATTCAGGAGAAGCTCCCAGTGATTTATAAAAGTCCTGAAGCGGCGGGCTTGGCGTAACACGGAATGCTAATCCCTTCATATCTTCAGGCTTCTTTACTTCCTTATCCTTGAACAACATGACACGGTTCCCGGCGAACAGGTAATCAAGTCCTTTAAGCCCCTGGTCGTCAAGGGTAGCCAAAATCTTTTTCGCAATTTCAGTATCGCGTGCTGCGTTCGTCTCTTTTAAATCTTCAAAAGCATATGGAGCAAACCAGGCAGTAAACGCAGGAGCACGTGAACTCATATAGGCAGCCGTAATCAATCCGAAATCTACTGAACCAGAAGAGATTTGCTGAACCATATCAGCTTCACTTCCAAGCTGGCTTGCAGGGTAGATTTCCACTGTCATTCGGCCATCCGAGTTCTTTTCCAGTTCTTCCTTGAATTTTTCAGCGGCTTTATGCCACATATGGTCCGTTGGGGTTATGTGCGCAAGCTTGAATGAGTATTTCTCACCAGATCCTGCCGCAGGCTTTGCATCGGTATCATTCCCACAAGCAGCAGCAGTCAACACGAGCATAAAAATTAATAGTGTCAGACTAAATTTTCTTAAACCAATCATTTGTCGCACCCCATTTTTTTTTTGTAAACGCTCTCATAAAAGCTTCCCAAGCTGTCTCTAACTGTGATTATAATCACTTTTTCATAGTGAAAGTGTAAAGTGCTTAACATAGAACGTAAATTTTATCTTTATATTTTGAATATTCCAAAAGTCCAAAAGAAGGCACTTAGTCATAAAAACTAAGTGCTTGATTTGCATGTGAAAGAAACGCTGCCCAATTCGGCGAATTGCACAAGTACATTGTCATTTGGTTCAAAGGCAATCGCCTCAGATACCGCTCCGCTCAGGATGACGTCTCCCTTTTTGATCCCTTTCCCAACCTCACCAAGTTTATTGACTGCCCATGCGACTGATGTTGCCGGATGTCCCAGGACTGCAGCACTTGAGCCAGTTTGGACAACCTGGCCGTTTTTCGACATCACCATACCCAGCTGCCCTAAATCAAGATCCCGAGGTGACATCCACTTGCTTCCGATCAGGAATTTTGAAGATGAACAGTTATCCGCAATGACATCAGCCAGAGTGAACTTGAAATTCAAATAGCGGCTGTCAATGATCTCGATTGCCGGTGCCACGAATTTTGTTACTTCCAAAACATCTTCCGCGGTTATGTTGGTTCCTTCCAAATCTTTATCGATGAAAAACGCAATTTCCGGCTCTGCTTTTGGGTGAATGAATTCTGTAAAATCAAGGTGTTCCCACTCCAGCGCCAGCATATCATCAGTCAGGTACCCATAAATCGCTTCATGGACTCCCATCATCTGCTGCTTCGCTTTACTCGTCAATCCAAGCTTCAGGCCAATTTTACGAGACCCATCCTGCTCGCGTCTCTGAATCAATTTTTCCTGGATCGAATACGCTTCGGAAAAGCTAAGCTCTGGATAACGGTCGGTCACCTTCACGACTTCGCGGCGTTCTTTTTCAGCAGAATATAAGTATTCCACGATTTCGAGGTCGACACCCTTCGTAATCGTCATATTTTACACCTCCAGTTTCCGGGCTTTGGCCAGTTCAGCAGCGACATCAAGGATCATATCCTCCTGGCCGCCGACTACCTTCCTCTTGCCCAACTCTATTAAAATATCTCTTGAATCGATTCCAAATCTCTGACCGGCTCTCTCAGCATGCAGCAAGAAACTCGAATAAACACCAGCATAGCCTAACACGAGACTACCTCTATTAATCTCCTGAGCTCTCGGAAGCATCGGCCCAACCGTATTCTCAGCGAGATCCATCATCTTATAAATATCGATTCCAAGATTGACTCCCATTCGGTCCAATACGGATAAAAGAACCTCTGTTTGCGCATTACCAGCGCCAGCGCCAAGACAGCGGATGCTTCCATCAATCCTTGTTGCTCCTTCTTCAATTGCCGTCAGCGTATTTGCGACTGCTAATGAAAGATTGTTATGGGCGTGGAATCCTACTTCAATAGACAATGAATCTCTCAAAGCTGCAATCTTTTCTTTTACTTCATGCGGTAAAAGAGCACCGGCCGAATCGGTTACATAGACAGCCTGTGCCCCATAACTCTCCATCAGCTTCGCCTGCTCTACCAATTTTTCAGTAGGTGCCATATGGGCCATCATCAGAAAGCCAAGCGTTTCCATTCCTAACTCACGCGCCATGCTGATATGCTGCGCTGAAACATCAGCTTCGGTTACATGAGTGGCAACGCGGACAAGACTAGCGCCGATTTGGTTGGCTTGCTTCAGTTCATGGACCGTCCCAATTCCTGGTAAAAGCAGCACCGCTACCTTTGAGTTTTTACATTCGTCAACCGCTGCTTCAATCAATTTCATTTCATCGACGAGCGACTTTCCATACTGCAACGTCGACCCGCCCAATCCGTCTCCGTGGCTCACTTCGATATAGTGCATTCCCGCTTCATCAAGTTCACGCGCCACTCGGCGGACTTGAGCTTCTGTGTATTGATGCTGCATGACATGGCTGCCGTCACGCAGGCAAACCTCTGTAATTTTGATAGGCTTATCACTTTTGCGCTTCAAAAATTCCACCCAGCCTTTCGCTTAGACACTCTGTTTTTCAAGCATATGGATCGCGAAGTCCTCTGCAACCCGCGTTGCTGCCGCTGTCATGATATCAAGGTTCCCAGCGTAAATCGGGAAGTAGTCCCCCGCACCCTCGACTTCAACAAAAACAGTCACTCTGTTTCCATCAAACAACGGCTCCTGCTTCAGCCTGTATCCTGGTACATATTCATTCACCGTTTTCACCATCTGCTCAATCGATTTTGTGATCACAGCTTCATCCATGTTTTTCACTTCGCAATAAATCGTATCCCGCATTAAAATCGGAGGCTCTGCCGGATTCAGAATAATTAGCGCCTTCCCTTTGTCGGCTCCACCTACTTCCTCAATTCCCCTACGAGTCGTGATCGTGAATTCATCGATGTTGGCACGAGTTCCCGGACCGGCACTCTTCGAAGAAATCGTTGCGACGATTTCTGCGTAACTGACATCAGCAACTGAATTGATTGCATGGACGATTGGAATCGTCGCCTGCCCTCCGCATGTAATCATGTTCACATTTTTTTCATTCAAATAGGCATCTGTTTTAACAGCCGGGGAGACAAATGGTCCCCTTGCCGCCGGAGTCAAGTCGATGGCCAGCTTTCCTAATTCTGCGAGAACTTTCGCATGCCTGACATGTGTTTTTGCCGAGGTTGCATCGAACACAATGTCGGCCATTCCAGGATTGTCTTTCAGTGCCTGAATTCCATTATCGAACGCCAGGTATCCTTTTTCTTTGGCCCGCTTTAGCCCGTGGGATTCAGGATCGATTCCGATCATTGCTGTCAGTTCAATGACTTCACTTCGTTCCAGCTTATACATAAGGTCGGTCCCAATATTGCCCGAACCGATGATTGCCGCCTTGATTTTCGCCATCTTGCACACCTCCTACTCAAAAGTCACTGACACGGAGCCGACCGGTCCAAACTGAGCAGAAACTCTATCGCCTTCCTGCACAGGAATTGCTGCCGAAAGCGCTCCTGGTAAAATCAGCTCGCCTGCCTTTAACGTAATCCCGAACTCATGAAGCTTGTTCGCAAGCCAGGCAATGGCATGAGCCGGATGGCCAAGAGCTGCTGCACCAGATCCAGTCGCCACCATTTCATTATTTTTGAAAAAAGTCATTCCAACACTCCGCAAGTCGATACCATTTATGTCTGTCATTTGATCTCCTACTACAACCATAGCGGAAGACCCATTATCAGCCACGGTATCAACAAGTCCAATCTTCCAATCGGCAATCCGGCTGTCGATGATCTCCAAAGTTGGCACTACATACTTCGTTGCCATCAGCACATCAAGGAAAGTGACATTCGGCCCCTTTAGGTCTTCTCCCAGCACGAAACCAATTTCCGCTTCGATTTTCGGGCTGAGAAAGCTGGACATCTTCACTGTGCCGCCATTTGACACTTTCATATCGTCAAGCAAATGGCCATAATCCGGCTCATCCACCCCAAGCATCTTTTGCATCGCCACACTCGTGAGGCCAACCTTTTTACCGATAACAGTACGCCCTTGTTCCAGCTTTCTTTTTAAAACTTCCAGCTGGACATTGTAGGCATCCGTTACATGAAGATTTTCGTACTGTGCAGTCAGCGGCGGTATGGGATTTTTAGTTTTTTCCGCTTCGAGGAGCGTTCCAGCTATCCTCTCTATTATTGCGTTCATGAAATCAACCTCCTTTTCTTTTATAAATTGTTACTAAATTCGTGATAATACCAATTGTTTTGGATTAAATACGAGCTACGCTGATTTTAATACCTGTTGGAACAGACATTTCGACGGTTGGCCGACTTTTATCGACGGTTGGAGCAAATATAACGACGATTGACCAACTTTTATCAACGGTTAGAGCGAATATATCAACGGTTGAGCATATTTTCCCGGTTTGACCTGATATATTTCCGCTTGATCGACTTATTTTTCCGGCCATAGAAGTTTTATTTCCGGTTGGCCGACTTATTTTATCGGTTGGAGCAAATATATCTCCGGTTGGTCAACTTTTATCTCCAGTTGGAGCAAGTATATCTCCAGTTGGTCAACTTTTATCTCCAGTTGCAGCAAATATATCTCCAGTTGGACCCTCAACTTTTATATCAGCTAAAAATCACTTCGAAAAAAAGTGACACTTCTCTTTAAAGCTTCATCGTAATCGTCTTGGCCTCTGTATAAAACTCGAAGCTGTGCCTGCCGCCTTCACGTCCGATGCCGCTTGCTTTCGATCCGCCAAATGGTGTGCGCAGGTCGCGATAATACCAGCAGTTGATCCACAACAAGCCGGAATTCACTTTTGCAGCCACACGATGGGCACGGCGCAGGTCATTTGTCCAGACAACTCCAGCCAGACCGTACATGGAATCATTTGCGATGCGCACAGCATCTTCTTCTGTTTTAAATGGAATCACGACCAGGACTGGGCCAAAAATTTCTTCCTGGGCCACGCGCATCTTGTTATCGACATCGTATAAAACAGTAGGCTCATAGAAGTTGCCCTCTCCAAGACTAGCAATTCGCTTCCCTCCTGTTGCGAGCTTGGCGCCCTCAGCCAATCCAATCTGTACATACTCATCAACGGTTTCCAGATGGCCCTTTGAAACAAGCGCTCCCATATCCGTCTCCTGATCAAGTGGGTTGCCGACTTTCAAAGCCTGAGCAGCTGCTACGAATTTTTCCATGAAACGATCGTAAATGCTCTCCTGAACCAGCAACCGCGATCCTGCAAGGCAAATCTCACCCTGGTTCCTGAAAATAGCTTCAATCGATCCTGCAACTGCTTCATCAAGATCCGCATCCTCAAACACGATATTGGCTGATTTGCCCCCAAGCTCCAGAGAAACGGGAATCAGCTGTGAAGCCGCGTTTTGCATGACCGTGCGGCCTGTCGTACTGTCACCGACAAAAGAAATTCTTCGTACTGATGGATTGCGCGTCATCTCTGTCCCCGCTGTACGTCCAGGACCCGTAATAATATTCAACACTCCTGGCGGCAATCCTGCTTCATTGGCAATTTCGCCAAGCATCACCGCGCTCAATGGTGTATACGATGCAGGCTTCACAACAACCGTATTGCCCGCAGCCATTGCGGCCGACGCCTTCCAGGTCATCTGCATGAACGGAAGGTTCCACGGAATGATCAAGCTAGTCACACCGGCAGGAGCATATTTAGAGTAAGACATATATCGAGACTGATCATAATGCTCATGATTAATGTAATTCGCCATTTCGGCAAAAAAGCGCAGGTTTGCTGCAGCGCGCGGGATATCAAAACCGCGGCTTTCCTTGATTGGTTTCCCCACATCAAGCGTCTCGACCATGGCCAATTCATCAACCTTTTCCATGACGAGTTCAGACATCCTGACCAAGATTTTTGTTCTCTCGGCAACTGGCATCTCGCTCCAGACGCCGCTTTCGAACGTCCTTTGTGCAACATCGATGGCATGCTTGGCATCCTCGACGCCTGCCTTAGCTACAGAGGCCAGCTTCTTGTTTGTCGATGGATCGATTGTGTCAAAGGTCTCACCGGACACCGCATCAATATATTCACCGTTAATAAATAGTTTTGCATCTTTTATAGCCTGTGGCTGAGCCAGATTCATCCTAATCCGCCCTCCTCATTCTCAACTTCAACGACCATTTCGACCTCAACCGCATTGTTCAAAGGCAGCTGCGCCATGCCGACAGCAGATCTCCCATGCTTCCCGCGCTCCCCGAACACCTGTACCAGCAAATCAGAAGCACCATTCATGACCTTAGGCTGGTCTGTAAAATCTGGCGAACTATTCACGAACCCAAGGACTTTCACCACCCGCTTCACCTTGCTTAGCTCGCCCAATTCCTGCTTCAGCACCGTCAGCAAATTCAGCATGCACTGCCTTGCCGCATCGTAGCCAACCTCAATCGTGACATCCTCGCCAAGCCGACCGCGGTATTCATTCGTTCCCTGGCCCGATGTAAAAATCAGGTTGCCAGTCCTTACACAGCTCACATAATTTCCTGCCGATTGCCGGGGAGCCGGCAAGGTCAGGCCTAACTCTTTCAATCGTTCTTCGGGTGTAACCAAGGCCTTTTCCATAAAATCAACTCCCCACCTTAACAGGAATATTCAAGAACCTGAGCGCGTTTTTACCGAGCATTGCTTCGGTCTGTTCCTTTGATAAGCCGACTGTATCGTCAATGACCTTTCCAGGAGGAACTTCCCTCAGCAAAAATGGATAATCAGATCCCATGATAATGCGCTCATGTCCGAAATTCTGCAGTAAATAATTCAGATTGACCGGCTCATTCACAAGCGAATCATAGTAAAATTGCTTCGCGTAATAACTTGGCGGCTTATCAAGCAATCGCAGATGCGGCCACACATTCCAGCCCTGATCCAACCTCGGCAGCAAATACGGCAGCGCACCGCCTCCATGAGCCAAACAGATTTTCAGCTTCGGGAACTTATCCATGATTCCGCCAAGGATCAAGCTTGCTCCAGCCAAGGCTGTTTCGCTCGGCATTCCAACAGTGTACATCAAGTTATGACGTGGCATCCGATCCTTTCCAAGTGTCTCCCAAGGATGGATGAACAAAGGAACTTCCCACTTTTCAGCCATTTCGAAGAATTCGATGAACTGAGGGTCATCGAGATTGACGCCATTTACATTCGTGCCAATTTCAATACCGCTCAGTCCAAGCTCATGCTTGCAGCGGTCCATTTCCCGGATTGCAACCTCAACATTTTGCAGCGGCACAGCACCCAGCCCGATGAATTTAGTTGGATACTGGCTAACCAGGTCAGCAATAAAGTCATTCTGGACCCTCGCCAAAATTTCCGCTTGCTCTGCCGGAGCCCAGTAAGAGAACGTGACAGGAATCGGTGAAAGAACCTGAATGTCGACTCCCTCCCGCTCCATATCCTTGATTCGCTTCTCGGCGTCCCACACCTGGTCGGTCACTTCACGGAACACCTTGCCGGCAATCATGATATTAGCGCCGCACGCACACGTCCGCTCAAGCGTCGGCCACTTCTCACCGCCGAATCGCTGTGTCAGCTCACTGAAATTCTCTGGAATGATATGCGTATGGAAGTCTACTCGCATTTCCATTCACTCGCTTCAGGCGGCATCATATGTCCACAGTTATCGCACTTGCGCAGTTCCTCATTTCCGTTAAAGCTGGCGATTGCTTCCTTAACCTGTTTTTCAATGTTTGTCAGCTGGATGGTCGCGCGGTGCATTTCATGGTCACACTCATCGCAGAACCAGACGAAATCTTCCAGTTCACCCTGCGCACGATTACGCTCAATAACAAGGCCAATTGTGTCAGCGACACGATGAGGAGAATGCGGCACATTCGCTGGAAGATGGAACATTTCTCCTTCCTTGACCTCGACTACCTCGCGCTTTCCTTCAGCATTGATAACCTCTACATAGCAGCTTCCCTGGATTTGGTAAAAAATCTCCTCCGACGGATCAACGTGGAAATCTCGTCTCTTGTTCGGTCCGCCCAATAGCATGACCATCAACTCAGCATCCTTCCAGATCACCTTGTTATTGACCGGCGGCTTAAGCTGGTCCCTGTTTTCCTCAATAAACTTCATAAGATTGATCGGAACAAATTGACTTTTCATCTCTAATCGTCTCCCTTCAATTCTTGTAAAATACTAAACTCACTCCGTAACCTTCGCCGCGCTGCCCTTCAAAGACTTATGCATATGAACGACTTCGTCAGCTAAACCTGAAATCCGCTTTAGCAAGTCTTCATCTACAATTTCATTTTCAGAATTAAAATGATCATAGTTCGCATACACATAGCTAGGTGCTACAAAGGCCCTAAAGTAACCGGCTATTGGCTTAAGCTGATTTTCAATCACCAGGAAATGCTGGTACGTTCCGCCATTTGCGACGAATCCCATCACTTTATTCCTGAATGCATCTGGGTGAATAAGGTCAAACAGATTTTTCAACACTCCTGGAATGGATCCCTGAAAAATAGGCGTCCCGATTACGTAAAAATCGGCAGACGATACTTTTTCAATCACCGCTCTCGTATCTGCTGAATATTTCTCCAGCGGGCGGCCATCACAGAACTCGACATCGTAATCCATCATATCGAGCATTTCCACCTCGATGTCCGGGTACTTCTTTTTCACATCATCCAGCACTTTACGGACAACGATGCCTGTTTTCGTGCCGATAATTGTGCCTGATATTCCAAGCAACTTCATGCACTGTCCCTCCTATTCTCGTAAAATAGAACCCTACTTTCCTGCTGGCCAGCCGAGCAGCGAATTCGAAAGGTGAATCTCACCCTCAGAAATCAGCTGACGAATCCTGCTGGAAGAAATCACGCTTCCCTGAGAGCAGCGGACTGGATTCGTGACTGAAACCTTGAAATATTTTTCAAGGAGAGAAACATCTCCCATTCGGTCCTTGCCAAAGCGGAAATCGCCGCCGACCATGATTTCAGCCGGATTCAGCTTCGCAAGGCAGTCAATGAATTCGTAAGCGCTCCGACTGGCATATACCTCATCAAATCGGTGCACCACCGTATGATTTGCCCCCAACTTAGCGATTTTCACCAGCTTCTCCTCGACTGTGGTCAACATCCTTGCTCCTTGAAAAAACACCCGCGGTGGAGGATCAAATGTAAACACCACACTTGGAACCTTCAGCTTTCTGCCTCGCTGTACTGCCTGCCGGATGACCGTTTGATGCCCTCGATGGACCCCGTCAAACGCTCCAATCGCGACGATTGATTGAGGCAGATCCAATGAAGAATAAATATGTGTTTTCATCTGTCCTTCTCCTCCTGCAGGTTAGTTTGTAAGCGCTTCCTTGTTATCCAGCTGTGCGCCCTTTAACGCCTCGTCAACCATTGTTAGCGATGTTTGGCGCTTATAGTTGTTATAGAAAATTCCGCGCTTACGGATTGGATCCCCTGTGTAGTAGCGCTCATATTGCAATAGACGCTGTCCGAACGCCTCGCCGCACAGGTCCCAGGCTAGTTTGAAAATGCTGACGCGTTCCAAAGATGAAATTCCTTCCCGGCCAACATAGTAGTTATCAATTGAACCTCTTAATTCATCACTTTCAAAATCTGCTCCTGTTGGAGACATCAGCAAGCCGCCTGCGCCAACAATCTGGATGACTTCGATTGCACGCGGATACATTTTCGGAAGCAACCCGCGAATGGTCTCCAGTGGTACATAAGCTGGCATCGCTTCACCATGCTCAGTCATTGTGTGCTCGTATTCAGCAACCTTTAACAATGCCCTGATTGATTCAAGTGATTGTGCGAGCTCGCCAAGCTGATCCTGGACGTTCAAGTATCCGTCGACACCAATTGTATCAGCAACCTTCATCGCCACCTGTGTCGCAAACTCCAGTTTTACAAGACCGCGGACACCGGACTGGTGAGCTGGCTGCTGCCCTGCGCCGGTCATTGGGTAAAGCTTATTGGCTGCCTCGACATTGTTGTGAAGGAAAACACGGTCCCAAGGAACAACGACATCATCAAACACAAGCAATGCATCCATTTCCTCAAATCTTGAAGCAAGTGGGTGATCGAAGAAGGATCGCTGTCCATCCTGCATTGGCTCACGGCAAATGATGCGCAGCCCAGGAGTGTCAATCGGAATCGCGAATGCCAGTGCATATTTTTCATCGCCAGGTGCAAAACCAGGGAAAGAGTAGATGATCACTTCATCTGTTACCGGTGCCAGCGTTGCCAGCATTTTTGCTCCCCTGACGACCAGGCCATCTGGAGTTTCCTTCACAGCACCAAGATGTGTGTAGGTATCTTTTTGCTCATGTGAAGTCTTGCTGCGGTCATTTTGCGGGTTGATGATGGCGTGGGTTAAAAAGATGTCATTGTCACGGATGTATTTATAATAATTGCGGACATTCTCTGCCCAGTTTTTATTGTATTTTTCAAAGAACCAGGAATTGTAATACATGGATGTCACAACGACGTTCAAGAAATCCGGAGTCCTTCCCATAAGGCCAAATGTTGCTTTCGCAAAAGCCTCAAAAACATTGCGGCGCTTGACTAAATCCTCATAGCTTTTTGGTACGAGGAATGCATTATTCACTCGTTCACCGGTTTCCTCACAAACGTGAGTGATCTTCTCCTGGAATTCAGGATCATGCTGCATGTCATAAAGCTTTGCAATTTCAAGAATCGGCTGCTTGAAAACCGGCTCCTCAAATACATTCTCGATCCTTTTACCAGATAGCCAAACCTCAGGCTTACGTGCTTTAACCGCTTCGATATATTGAGCTCCTGTCCTAATTCCCATATTCACCCTCCTGAAAAATAATTGAAAATTCATAATGAATTGTAATACTAAATTTTGAACGTAACTGTAGCCTATTTAACGTTTTTTCTGAAATAGTTTTCGTAAAAGTCTAAATTATCTAATAAATTATAGAAATTTTTTATCGTTTCCCCTATGATAATGTTAGATATCAACTTCACTCATAGGGAGGTTTTGGTATGGTGACGGTGTATGAAGAAGTCTTCCATTGGGAGAATTATTTGAAATACGGCACCCGCCAGTTTTTCAGGAAAAAGGAGTGCATTTATAAGCAAGGAGAATTAGGGGAAGGTTTTTATTACCTGCACAAAGGACTTGTCCGAATCGTCACAGAATCAGCCGCTGGCAAAGAAAACATGCTGAATATCGTGATCCCGAACCAGCTGCTTGGTGTCCAGTCACTCGACCAGAAAACACATTTCACAACCGCAATCGCAGTAAAAGACTCCGTCGTTTATCACTTCTCAGCAGACGAATTCCGACAACTGATGATCATCCACCCAGAGCTCTTCAAGCTTTTTTCAAAAAGCGTCATCCACAAGATGAAAATTCTTTTAGACCGCATTAATTTGAATGCGCTTACATCCGAACAAAAACTAGCCGTTTTACTCCATAACATCTGTGATGAATTCAAAAATTACGAGATTCCTATTTCCCAGCAAGACCTTGCCTGCTGCACCGGCCTCACAAGAATCACCGTTTACAAAGTGCTCAAACAATGGCAGGAAGCAGGAATCATTGAGATTAACAAAAGAAAATACTTCATAAAAAAACCAGATTTCCTCAGAAACCTGGTTGGTTAATCCATATGCGGATTGCTGGCAATCGCTCTTATTTTATCAAAATTCATGATAATAATTTCACGCTTATGAAGCTCTATGTACCCATTCTGCTTCCATTTTTGAATAATTTTGTTCACGGTAATTCGGGACGTGCCAATGTACTTTGAAAAAGCCGTCTGGTTCATCGAGGCATTCCCGTTCTCCTGAACAAGCTTGAGCAAGTAAAACGCCATTTGCTGCTCTACCGGACTGTCCAGATGGGCAATGATTTCTGCAAGCGTCCTGAATTTATAAATCAATGAATCTGTATAAATCGCGGCTGCTTCGGGGTGTTTCCTACAAATTGTCGCAATGACATCATCGGAAAAGTAGTAAACCAGCGATGGACAAGTCGTCGTCCCGCTCGTCAAATAAGGCTCCCCATGGACCCCATGTTCACCAAACAGCATCCCAGGCGGAACCATGTTGATGATCCGCTCATCCCCCTTATCCGAAAGAAGCGTAACCTTGATTTCACCCTTTTTCAAATAAAAGATTCCTCTGCCAGCCTCACCCTGATGATAAACAACCTTGTTCTTCTCAAACTCAAACAGCTGCCCATACGACAGATACGGCTCCCATTGATAACGAAGAAAATGCATACCATCACCTTCCTCTATTTTTTCTGGTGACTTTTCTAATAATTATGATAATTATACCATTTTTGGGCAACCTATGCGGAAAAGTAGAGAAGGATTGGGCAGATAAATGAATGGCTATGCTGTCGTAGAGTTTAATAGACTTTGGTGAATGAAGTCTATGTAAAAAACTGCTCCTAAAATGTCTATTAAACAGGACTTCTTAGACACTTTACGCTGTGATTAATCTCAAAATGTCTATTAAACAAGACTTCTTAGACATTTTGCGCCGTGATTGATCTCAAAATGTCTATTAAACAAGACTTATTGGACATTTTGCGCTTTGATTGTTTTCAAAATGTCTATTAAACAAGACTTATTGGACATTTTACGCTGTGATCGACCTCAAAATTTCTATTAAACATGATCTTAGACATTTCAAACTATGATTGCCTTTGTCATTTAGCACAATGGATGACACTGAAATATCTGAATAAGTTCATAAAATAGATGTTATCTACAAATAGAAAAATGGTTGTATTTTGGTAATATAATTGTGAGGGAGGGGATAATATGTATGCGCCGTCAATAATGGGGTTGACGTCTTTATTCATAGTTATAGCTGTACCGGTTTTATTTGTTTTTTTATTAAAGTGGGTTTATACCACGAAAAAAAATTCAGAGATTCAAGTGGAGCAGAACAGAAGAATAATCGAGTTGCTGGAGCAATTCCATGGAGAGTCATCTAAGGGTAACTAAAATACAGTAACAAACTAGCCAAGCTTGCTGGTAGCTGGTAAGCTTGGCAGCAAAAAGAAGGATAGATTACGATTCCAAAGTTCTTTTCATAATCTCAAGTTCTCTCTCATTTCGCACTGTCTTTTCCCAGATGAAGTCCTGGTCTTTTTCCAATCTTTTAATTTGATTCAATACCTCTTGGTGCCTTAATTCATTCTTTGTTTCCATTTTGTCCATTCTCAACTCAATAGATTCAAACTTTTGTCCATGTTCCTTTTGAACAGTTTGCATTTCCTTCATATCCTTTTGCATTTCCTTCATGTCCTTTTGCATTCCATCCATATTTTTTTGCATATCACTCATGCTGTTATGCAGGTTACCAACCATGGTAATCAGTTGCGACATCATTCCTTCTAATCGATCAAGTCTTTCTTCTGACATTTTTCTCACCTCCCTTTTTCATATTATAAAATAAATCTGTCGATTAGGGTAGAAAAATAAACCGCCTTCCTTTTGGAAAGCGGCTTTAGTTAATCTAATTAATCAACTGCAATAACATCTTCTTCCTGGCATAAAAGAAAGATCCCACCTGGATTACAACGTAAGTTCCCGCAATTTGTATGAAGTGCATTATTATATCTGGGTTTTTCATGATTCCACCGACGTCTGTTGATAAAATTCCAAGATACAAGAAGGCCAGTGTCGTTCCGAGGACAGTTGGTGCAAAGAAGATTGTCCCTAATTCTCTTGTTACGTTCTGCTTAATTTCCTTTGATGACATTCCAATTTTATTTAGTTTCCGATATTTTAATTTCTCAGTTTCGACTTCGGAAAACAGATTAAGAAACAGTAGGACAAAGGTACCGAAAAAGAACATGATGCTTAGAAATGTCGTGACATAGAACATCATTCCATTAGTGGTTTTATTTTGATGATAGTCGCCTATTTTCGAGGCAACCCGAAACAATTCGGATTCTGCTGTATGCTCCATATCAGGATAGTCCATTGGTGGAGTCGACTGATTGTTGAGCTTTAATTTTTCTTCTAATACTGCAACAGCACTTTCACTTTCTTTCCAGTCATCCACATTGATTAAATTCAGATTCAACACGTACCCTTCCAATGTATTCCGCAAATAATCAAATTCGTTCTGATTAACGACAATGAATTCATATGCATTCGGCAGCAGATTGATAGTTCTTTCAATCACTTGATCCTTCAATGTATATGTTACAGCTTCATTATTAATGGATAACTTAATCGACTCAGCAATATCTGTATGAGCATATTCTGGCTCAGAGTTTAAATAAAAAAGATACTCATTTTTTCCTAACTTCACCTCACTCGAAGTCAGCCTATTGAAATCATCCAGTGACATGAAGTCATAAGTTTGATATCCATCGACATATTCAAGTTTTTCATAATAATTCAATATCGGGACTTCAAGATGTTCTTTTTTACCGAATAACTCGTTTAGCACGCCATCGGAAATCGTATTCCTTGTTTCTGACTGATAAAAAGCGACATCATATGGATTATTAATTACAGCATCTTTTTCAGAAGCCTTGTAAAAGGTCAATAATAAAGTGCTATAGAAGATGGTGATCATAATCATTACCGTCACAAGCATGATGATCGATGTCAACTGCTTAAATTTATAATCGAGGCTGCTCAGGAAAAGCAAACTGCGATAGTAAAAACCAGGAAACTTTTTAACGAGATTAATTAGGAAACTAGCAGACTGGTTAATTGAGATATACAGGCCCAATAACATCGCTAATGTCCACAGCGGCAGGTATGCGCCATTTGAGCTTTCATATGTAAAATAAAGGATCAGCAGTGACCCGGCCATCAGCCCCAGCCCAAAGCCGCCAATCAGTGGGCTTCTCATTTTGATTGTGTCTGCGTACCTGTTGCTTTTCATACTAGTAATCAGGCTGCTTCTCATTGTCTGGAACAAAGATTTTCCTACAGCCAGAATGAACACGGCCAAAAAAGATCCGATTGAGTAAAAAAACATTTTACCGTTAAAATGGAACGGAACTTCCCCCATTTCGATGAGACTCATCAAGAGCATGAAAAACAGTCTTGAAAAGATCGCTCCAGCCAGCAGTCCCGATAGAATCGACAAAATGGCGATCGCTGCATTTTCCAGGATCAGCAACTTGCTTAACTCTCTTTTTGCCATGCCCAATGTCATGAAAAGCCCAAACTCACTTTTTCTCTTTTTCATGAAAACATTGTGGGCATAACTGATAAAAAATATCGTGAAAATAATCAACGCAGCTCCAGGAATCGATAAAGCGTCCTGAAGGCTCTCCAGCTTCTTCCCTTGTTCGACCCTGCTGTTAAAATAAACCGTCGAGAACATAAAGAAGAACATCACCGCAAAGCTGTTGCAAAGATAATAAAAGATATACTTCTTGTAATTAACCTTCGCCATCTTCCAAACCACTTGATTAAATGTCATAGGTTCTTCCTCCTAAGACGGCAAGATTATTCATGATCCGATTCAGGAACTCCTTCCTGCTCCCTTTTTTTACGATGCTCGAATAGATCATTCCATCCTTGATAAAAACGACCTTATGACAATAGCTGGCAGCAAATACGTCGTGCGTCACAAGTAGAAGCGTTGTCGAAAGCTCATCAACGATTTTTTCAAAGCATTCCATAATGACGGCAGAGGATTTGGAGTCCAAATTCCCGGTTGGTTCATCCGCAAAAATCATTGCCGGGTCATTGACGAGCGCTCGGCTGACAGCGGTTCGCTGCTGCTGTCCACCTGATATATTATAAGGATACTTGTCTAGGATTGACTCTATTTCAAACAGATTCGCAAGACTATGAACCTTCGTATCCATCTCAGCTGCTGTTTTCTTTTCCAGCACCATTGGAAGAATGATATTTTCTTTAACCGTCAAGCTATCTAAAAGATTGAATTCCTGAAACACAAAACCGAGCTGTTTGCGACGGAACAGTGCAAGCTGATCGCCCGACATCTCACTTATCTCTTGCCCAGAGATGGTAACCTCGCCAGAAGTCGGCTGGTCAATACCGCTCAGCACATTAAGAAGTGTCGTCTTCCCGCTCCCCGACGGTCCCATAATCGCCACAAACTCACCTTTTTTGATAGAAAGGCTTACTCCATCAAGAGCTTTCGTCGAACCTTCCCCACTAGACCCACCATATACTTTCACGATATTTTGAGCATTCAAAATGACCATTTTAGTTCCCCCCTTGATAATTGCAGTTGAATAGGACGTTCGGACAATTTCTCGATGCTTCCCTTTTGTTTTGTCCGAAGTAACCATGGGTTCGGACATTTCAACCGCTCTTTCCTCTTGATTTGTCCGAAGCAGCATCAGGTTCGGACATTTCAACCACTCTTCCTGGTGGTTTTGTCCGAAGTACCCCCAGGTTCAGACATTTCCACGACTCTTTCCTCTTGTTTTGTCCGAAGTAGCATCAGGTTCGGACATTTCCGCGACTCTTTCCTCTTGTTTTGTCCGAAGTACCCTCAGGTTCAGACATTTCCCCGGCTCTTTACTCTTGTTTTGTCCGAAGTAGCATCAGGTTCGGACATTTCTCCGGCACTTTCCTATTGTTTTGTCCGAAGTAGCCCAAGGTTCGGACATTTCAACCGCTCTTCCCTCTTGCTTTGTCCGAAGTAGCACCGGGTTCGGACATTTCAACCGCTCTTCCCTCTTGCTTTGTCCGAAGTAGCACCGGGTTCGGACATTTCAACCGCTCTTCACTCATGTTTTGTCCGAAGTACCTCCAAGTTCAGACAATTCTGCAGCTCTAAGCCTTTGTTTTGTCCGAAGTAGGGTCATGTTCAGACAATTCCGCGACTCTTTTCTCTGGTTTTGTCTGAAGTACCCCCAGGTTTGGACCTCCGTCAAGAAAACG
>NZ_JAGGQU010000069.1 GCF_018613155.1 Bacillus sp. ISL-55
TGACAGCTTTGCCTTGTTTCCGCCTATACCTGTCCCATCTCCTTACTTCTCGATGTTCCCTCTTTAAAATGGATCAATCCTCACCCGCAATCATCATCCGCATAAAAAAAGTATAAATCAATTATAAATTTGTTGAAACTATTTGGAACCTCATCCGTAAATAAAGAAAGTTCGCATTGGAGGGGCAGTCATGATTCTGCTTTTACGTCTTATTTTATTACTTTTATTCATTTTTCTAATATACAGCGCGGTGAAGTATTTATTCCACCCGAAAAGAAAGCTGGAGCTTGCTCATGAACAGAAGCGCTTTTTCTTATTGGATGATCAAGACAATGTCCGCAAGAATTTCTTATTAACATATAAGGGAGTTTTATTTGAGGGTGAAAAGTATTTAGGCACGACGCCGTCTGCTTTTGAGGTTGTTTCCATTTTTATTTGGCCTAAAAAAACTTCGGCCTTAAAAGGGCTTGTCCTTGAGGATTTCCAATTCATTGAACGGAAAATCCGTGAAAGCTATCCAGTGGCCAAAATTGACTGGAAAAGCCCAATTAAGGAATTCATGGCGAATCAGGACCAGAATGATGAGATATAAAATGTAAAAGCGTCCGAAATATTCCGGACGCTTTTTCTTATGTTGTTCTATCAAAAAATTCACGCCATTTTATGAAGGTAATTTTCTCTCGCAACAAATAGGCTAACAGCAAAAATACCATCATCATAAAAAGCCCTGTAAATGAGCTGAATTCTCCGACATACTCGCCGAATATCGTATAAAAGATAACGAATGGAATATTCGCAAGAAATGAAGCAATCATAAAATCTTTAAAATTGCTTTTCCGGTCGTAAAGGCAAAAGCTTAGCAGCTGGTAATGAATCACCGGCACAAGCCTCAACAGCGCGACCTGGGCGACGGTCAAATCCCTGAAGCGCCCTACCAGCCTTTTTTTCAGCCTGCTTAGCTTGTTCATCATTTCTGGAATCTGTCTCATTAAAAAGTAGAATAATATACTTGCACCCGACAAGCCGAGCAGCGAATATACAATTCCGGGTACGACCCCAAACATTAATCCTCCAGCAATACAGACAACCGCAGGAGGTATGAATACAAATTGGCGGAAAACATGAAACAAGATAAACAACACTGGTGCAAACCAGCCTCCAGATTCCACAACAATCAGCAGCATTGACCACGCATCATCCATTCTTGTCACCTGCCTGCTAAGTCTTTGTTGCTACTAGCTTATAGAATCATACAAGCTGTTATGCCAAAAGCTTAAATAAATATGTAAATATACCAATCTCAATTATCGCAAGCAGCGGCAACCCATATTTAAACTGGGCATGCTTCGTCTTATGCCTGTAATGCTTCATACCAGCTGCTGCCCCGATTGCTCCTCCAAAAAAAGCAATATTCCACAGAGTTTTTTCGCTTATTCGATAATGATTGTTCCTTGCCCGCTTTTTATCCATTCCCATGATAAAAAAGCCCGCAAGGTTCATAATAAAAATCAAGCCAGCCAAACTCCAAATCCCCACATCTTCACGTCCTCTTTATGTTGTATGAGATTCATTATATCTTAAAAAAAGAAAAAACCATCCTCTGGAGAGAATGGTTATCTTCATTACTTGTTGAATTGTTGCTTAGCTGTTTCAGCCAATTGAGCGAATGCTGCTGCATCGCTTACTGCTAGTTCAGCAAGCATCTTGCGGTTTACTTCGATACCTGCAAGCTTAAGGCCGTGCATCATACGGCTGTAAGAAAGGCCGTTCATGCGAGCTGCTGCGTTGATACGAGCAATCCAAAGTTTGCGGAAGTCGCGCTTCTTCTGGCGACGGTCGCGGAATGCATACATTAGGGATTTCATAACCTGCTGGTTAGCAACCTTGTATAATGTATGTTTTGAACCGTAATAACCTTTTGCTAATTTAATGACTTTTTTACGACGCTTGCGCGTAACTGTACCGCCTTTTACACGTGGCATGTAATTTCCCTCCTATATAAATCGAGCTCGCTCGAATTTACTTAATGTTGTCAAGCATGTGACGAATGCGTTTGAAATCGCCTTTAGAAACGATTGCAGATTTGCGAAGCTTACGCTTAGCTTTTGTAGACTTGTTAGCAAATAAGTGGCTAGTGTAAGCGTGTGAACGCTTAAGCTTGCCAGTTCCAGTTTTCTTGAAACGCTTGGCAGTGCCGCGGTGAGTTTTCATTTTTGGCATAGGGACTTCCTCCTCGTTACTTTTCAGTTTTAGGTGCTAGAACTAGGAACATGCTTCGGCCATCCATTTTCGGATGTGATTCAATTGTCGCTACTTCTTTGCAAGCTTCAGAGAAGCGATCAAGAACACGCTGACCGATTTCCTTATGGGTTATAGCACGGCCCTTAAAACGGATTGATGCTTTAACCTTATCGCCTTTTTCCAGGAACTTGATAGCATTGCGCAACTTTGTGTTAAAGTCATGCTCATCAATTGACGGACTAAGACGGACTTCTTTAGTTGTGATGATTTTTTGATTCTTACGTGCTTCTTTTTCTTTCTTTTGCTGTTCGAACTTGAATTTTCCGTAGTCCATGATTCGGCCTACAGGAGGCTTCGCGTTCGGAGCAACAAGGACAAGATCAAGATTTACACGTGTTGCGATCTCAAGAGCCTCAGCTTTGGATTTAATTCCTAATTGCTCGCCATTTTGATCGATCAGACGAATTTCGCGAGCACGAATTCCCTCGTTTAGTATCATCGCATCTTTGCTAATAATTAGCCACCTCCAGGGTTTTATCGAATACATTGTCAAGGAGAAGAAGTACATTGCCAAGGCCGAAGCCTTATCTTGCTCACACAATGACATACGATATAGTCCAATTTTTATTTTGCAATAAAAAAAGTGCAGGCGACGACACCCACACTTACGGAAACAAAATAATTAGACGTTTACGTATTACCTGCCAACAGCTGAAATGCGTCAGCCAGGTGAGAAGCGGGTGCTTCTTCTTTCCTAAAACTTGTATTCAGTTCACTCTTGCTAATATAGCATAAAGAAATTAATGTGTCAAACGAATCACTTTCGTTAACTGCAACAAAAAGTATTGTATCAGATAGAAATACAGGCTGCAATACTTTTTTTTAGGCATAAGTAAATTTCCCTGCGAAAAGTAGTCGCTAAATCATAACTATCATGATAATTTGTCACTGCCTCATTGCTTATTTCTTGCTATAATTATTGGTAGAAATAGACAAGAAAGCTGGTGTACAAATGCTGATCGCGATTATTATCACCGGTGTGGTCACTGGATTGCTCGCTGGCACCGCATTGAAATTTTTCAGGACTGGCTACGGTTTTTCCAATGATATTGACAATACGCCTGTTAACATAAAATCCTGCCGGAATTGCGGTGAAAGAATACCGCGCAGCTATACAAAAAATTTATGTCCAACGTGTTCCAAACCTATAGAATAATAGCTATAAAATAAGAGGAGCCTGGAGCTCCTCTTATTTCATATTAAGCTTTTCTTATTTCTTCGCTTCTTTCCTGAATGACTCCAGGAATTCATCAAAGGCAATTGTGTCTGATTTCTGTTCGCCGTATTTACGGACGTTGACTGCTTTTTCTGCTACTTCATTGTCACCGACTACGAGCATATAAGGAACTTTTTGCATTTGCGCTTCGCGGATTTTGTAGCCGATTTTTTCGTCACGGCCATCGATTTCAACACGGAAGCCTTCTGCTTTAAGCTTCTCTTTGATTTCTCTTGCATAGTCATAGTGGACTGAAGGAGATACCGGAATAATCTGTGCCTGTACTGGAGCCAGCCAAGTCGGGAATGCCCCTTTGTACTCTTCGATCAGGAAGGCTACAAAGCGTTCCATAGTCGATACGACGCCACGGTGGATAACGACAGGACGATGGTGCTTGCCGTCTTCGCCGATATAAGTCAGGTCAAATCGCTCTGGAAGCAAGAAGTCAAGCTGGACTGTTGAAAGAGTCTCCTCTTTGCCAAGGGCAGTCTTGACCTGGACATCAAGCTTCGGTCCGTAGAATGCTGCTTCGCCTTCAGCCTCGAAATATTCAAGACCCATCTCATCCATCGCTTCTTTCAGCATAGCTTGAGCCTTTTCCCACATCTGATCATCATCGAAGTACTTTTCCTTATCTTCAGGATCTCTGTAGGATAGACGGAAGGAATAGTCATTCATATCAAAATCCTTGTAGACTTCAAGTACAAGCTCTACTACACGTTTGAACTCTTCCTTGATCTGATCAGGGCGGACAAAGAGGTGAGCATCGTTCAAAGTCATGCCGCGCACACGCTGCAACCCAGCCAGTGCACCGGACATTTCGTAACGGTGCATTGTTCCAAGCTCAGCTATCCTGATTGGAAGCTCCCTGTAGCTATGGATGCTATTTTTGTACACCATCATATGGTGCGGACAGTTCATTGGTCTTAAAACAAGCTGTTCATTTTCCATTTCCATGACAGGGAACATGTTTTCCTGATAGTGATCCCAGTGTCCTGAAGTTTTATAAAGTTCGACACTTCCCATTACCGGAGTGTAGACATGATCATATCCAAGGCTGACTTCTTTATCAACAATATAGCGTTCGATGATGCGGCGGATTGTTGCACCTTTCGGAAGCCATAAAGGAAGCCCCTGGCCTACCTTCTGTGAATTAGTAAATAAGTTAAGTTCCTTGCCAAGCTTGCGATGGTCACGTTCCTTTGCTTCTTCCAACAGTCTCAAGTGCTCCTTCAGGTCTTCCTTTTTGAAGAAAGCTGTACCGTAAATTCTTTGGAGCATCTTGTTGTCACTGTCACCGCGCCAGTAAGCACCGGCAATGCTCAACAATTTGAATTCCTTCAGTTTGCCAGTTGATGGGACGTGTACCCCACGGCAAAGGTCGACAAAGTCTCCCTGTTCATAAAGAGTGACCTTCTCATCCGCGGGAATCGCTTCAATCAATTCAAGCTTATAAGGGTCACCAAGCTCTTTGAAAAACTTGACAGCATCCTCACGGCTTACTTCTTTACGGACAATCT
>NZ_JAGGQU010000007.1 GCF_018613155.1 Bacillus sp. ISL-55
CATGTTCTTCTATAATAGAAGTCATGATCATTTATTGTTTGTTGACGCTTGTTTGTTTAGTTTTCAAAGAGCAATTTGTTTTGCTGCTCCGTTAGAAGCAACTCTTATATATTATCAGGTTCAAAACCCGATGTCAATAAGTTTTTTTATTTTCTTTGTTGCTAACTAAGTAGCTCGTAGCAACAGATATAAATATAGCACCTTTATTCTGCAATAGCAATATCTTTTTACTATTTTTCTCAACGGAATTAAAAGAAAGATAATTCATATTTCTGTGTTCAAATTTCAGCAGATTGCGGGATACACATTTTTCAATATGAAGGAGTAACCAGCAATAAAAAAGGCAAAACGACCTGTGCCGTTTTGCCTTTCCTTCTATCTATTAACGGTGACGCATCAATGGGAATAATAGTACGTCCCTGATGGATGGAGAATTCGTCAGAAGCATGACCAATCGGTCGATCCCGATTCCGAGTCCGCCTGTTGGAGGCATTCCATATTCCAACGCTTCGATGAAATCATCATCCATTTCGTGCGCTTCGTCATTTCCTTGTTCTTTTTCTTTTAGCTGAGCTTCAAAACGCTCTCTTTGGTCAATCGGATCATTCAGCTCAGTAAATGCGTTCGCGTGCTCCCTTGCTACGATGAACAATTCGAAACGGTCTGTGAAGCGCTGGTCTTCGTCATTCTTTTTCGCGAGTGGAGAAATGTCAACCGGATGACCGTAAATGAATGTCGGCTGAATCAGGTGCTCTTCTACTTTTTGCTCAAAGAATTCATTGACGATGTGGCCATACTGCATATGCTCAGTGATTTCCACTCCATGCTCTTTCGCATGCGCACGTGCTTCTTCCGTGCTCATTTGCGGCCAGAAGTCCACTCCTGTATGTTCCTTGATCGCGTCTACCATGTGGACTCTCTTCCACTCTGGCTTCAAATCGATTTCATATTCGCCATACTGAATCGTTGTTGTTCCAAGAACATCCTGGGCGATGTACGCTACCATGTTCTCAGTTAGGGACATGATGTCTCTCCAGTCAGCATATGCCTCATAAAGTTCAAGCATAGTGAATTCCGGGTTATGTCTAGTCGAAACACCTTCATTACGGAATACGCGGCCGATTTCATATACTTTTTCAAGGCCGCCGACAATCAGACGCTTCAAGTGAAGCTCGATTGCGATTCGCATATATAGCTGCATATCAAGCGTGTTATGATGCGTGATGAACGGACGCGCTGAAGCTCCCCCGGCAATGGAGTGCATTAATGGAGTTTCTACTTCGAGATATCCTTGTCCATCAAGATAGCGGCGCATAGATTGGATAATGCGGCTGCGGTTGATGAAAGTTGTCTTGCTGTCATTGCTCGTTATCAGGTCAAGGTAACGCTGACGGTAGCGCTGCTCGACATCCTTTAGTCCGTGGAACTTTTCAGGCAGCGGGCGAAGTGCTTTTGTCAAGAACACAAAGTCTTGAGCTTTGATTGAAAGCTCGCCAACTTTTGTTTTGAAAAGCGTTCCTTCCACACCGATGATATCACCGAGGTCGGCTGAATCAAAAACTTCATATTGCTCGTCGCCAACTGCATCCTGGCGAACATAAATCTGGATTTGGCCAGCGAGGTCCTGGATATGAGCGAAGCCTGCTTTTCCTTTTCCGCGCTTTGTCATAATACGTCCAGCTATTTTCACCGATACATTCTTTGCTTCAATCTCTTCTTTTTCCAATTCACCGTATTCGCTAACCAACTGATCTGTAAGATGGGTGCGTTCAAATCTTTTACCGAAAGGATCCATGCCCTTTTCACGCAATGAACTCATTTTGTCTCTTCTGACTCTGAGCTGGTCATTCAATTCTTCATGACTCATATCGCTTTCACTCCAATATATATAATAGATTTATTATGTAATCCTGATCATGTTTGGTGGATACTTTTATTATTTTACACAAACAAACGTATTCAGACATTAAAAATCTCTTTTTTCATGCCTGAATAGAATAAAAACTGCCAGTTTGACCACTGGCAGTTACAATTTAAGGATAAAGGTATTATAGGAAAAGTGACGGTTAATGTCAATTTTTATCCAACCTGGTGAGCTTCTTGCTCTTTCGCTTCTACTTCATCTGCGAAGTTTTTCAGCAGACTGACGAGCTCGTCTCTTGTGTTGCACTCATTGATTCCGTTACGAACTATTGCGTTGCCCCGAATTCCCTTTAGGTACCATGCAGCATGCTTGCGCATTTCGCGTACCGCAATATGTTCATTCTTCAAAGCGATCAGGCGGTCTAGGTGCAGGATGCTGACATCAATTTTTTCGCGTGCATTAGGTTCATCCATTAATTCGCCTGTTTCCAGATATTTTACCGTACGGTAGATCATCCATGGGTTCCCTAGCGCAGCGCGACCGATCATAACTCCGTCTACGCCTGTCTCATCTAGCATTCTCTTGGCATCCTGTGGAGTCTGGACATCCCCGTTGCCGATTACAGGGATATTCACAGCCTGCTTTACGTCACGGATAATATCCCAATTTGCTGTTCCTTCATACAACTGTACACGTGTCCGGCCGTGAAGAGCAACCGCCTTACCACCGGCGCGCTCTACAGCTTGCGCATTCTCGATGGCGAAAATATGTTCCTCATCCCAGCCCATGCGCATTTTAACGGTAACTGGCTTTTCAACTGCGTCCACTACCGCTGAGACCATTTCGTAAATCTTGTTTGGGTCTAACAGCCACTTCGCACCTGCGTCACATTTCGTGATCTTTGGCACCGGGCATCCCATGTTGATATCAATGATATCCGCATTCGTATTTTGATCCACGTATTGCGCAGCCTGTACAAGCATTTCCTTTTCACCGCCAAAAATCTGAAGGCTGAGCGGCTTTTCCCGTTCATCTATATATAACATATCGAGTGTTCTATTGTTTTGAGAAACAATGCCTTTGTCACTGACCATTTCGGCACATACCAGTCCAGCGCCGAATTCTTTGACCGTCAGGCGGAATGCCGAGTTGCAAATGCCGGCCATCGGTGCGAGGACGACCTGGTTTTTCATTTCAATATCGCCAATCTTGAGCATTTCATTCCTCCTTATGGTCTATTAATATACCAAACCTACTGTGGGGTTAATTCATCTATTCCGACATCAAGGAATTCTGCGATCCTATTGATTAGTCTTTCATCAGGCATCCTGTTGCCGCGTTCGATTTCTCCCAGGATGGAGACTGAAACGCCAAGCTCTTTTGCGAAGCTTTCCTGCGTATAGCCCTTTAACTTTCGATAAGCGCGAATACGCCTTCCCCATTTTTCTGCTTCCATATTCGTACTCCTTCTCTATCCGCTATACTTAGTAAACAATTTTTCAGTGGCTCCTTCATCGTTGGGAGCGTGAGATTTGGGTCCATTTCAAGCAATGGAAGGATTACAAACGCGCGTTCGCTCATCCGAGGATGCGGAATTGTAAGCTTCTCTGTTTCAATATTTTCGTGATTATACAGTAAAATGTCAAGGTCTAACGTTCTGGGACCCCATTTTACTTCCCTTTTTCTCCCAAGTTTCAATTCAATTTTAAGGCAGGTATTCAGAAGTTCAAACGGTTCTAGGTTCGTCTTTACCTGGATTGCCATGTTTAAAAATTGATCCTGATCAGTGTACCCTACAGGGTCGGTTTCATAGACGGAAGAAGTATTTACCACCGTGATATTTTCATGGCTTTCAAGGAGGATGATTGCCTGTGTCAAATACCCGAAGCGGTCGCCCAAATTGGATCCTAGCGCAATATATGCATTGTTTTCCACTGTCATCTGCTCCTTGTGATTTCAACTGCGACTGATTTGTAATGCCCAGGTATCGGTGGGTCCGGCTTGATGACTTTTACGTGGCATGCTTCCACCAGTGAAAATCGTTCAAGGATCGTCCCGGCAATTTTTTCAGCAATTGCTTCTACAAGCTTGAAAGGCTCGCCTTCAACGATCTCCTTGCAGACCATATATAAATCTGCATAGTTAATTGACTCATTAAGATCATCGCTTTTTCCTGCTTTTGAAAGATCCAATTCCACCGTTAAATCCACCGCAAAACGCTGGCCTAACTTTGTTTCTTCAGGAAAAACACCGTGGTAGCCGTAAAACTCCATTTGGTTCACATGTATTTTATCCACTGTATTCACCCTTTCCCATCATCGCGTCCATCATTTTCGCCATCCGAGACATCTCTTTCACATCATGGATCCTGACGATCTGGCAGCCTTTCTGGATTCCGTAACACACGGTCGCTCCCGTACCTTCTGTTCTTTCTTGAACAGGCAGATCCAGCACACCGCCGATCATTGACTTTTTCGATGTGCCAAGGAGGACGGGATAGCCTAAAGACACAAGCGTATCAAGGTGACGCATCATCTCAAGATTTTCCCTAAGGTCTTTCGCAAAGCCGATTCCAGGGTCAAGGATAATTTGCTCATCGCTCACTCCTGCTTTTTTAGCGATTGTGATGCTTTCATACAAGTCATTCAGTACGTCACGAATGAAGTTTGTATAATTGCGGTCGTTCCGGTTGTGCATCAGGATAATCGGAACTCCGGTTTCTGCGGCGACATCGGCAATTTCCGGGTCTTCCTTCGCTCCCCAAATATCGTTGATGATGGCAGCTCCCGCCTCGACGGCACTTTTGGCAACCTTCGATTTATATGTATCGATGGAGATTGGTACCTGAACTTCTTTCGAGATGGCTTCAATCGCCGGTACCACCCTGTTAATTTCCTCTTCATCGGAAACCCGTTCATGTCCCGGCCTTGTTGATTCGCCTCCGATATCAAGAATATCCGCTCCGTCGACGATCATTTGTTTAGCATGTAAGACAGCATGCTCTAAGTGATTGTATTTCCCGCCGTCTGAAAAAGAATCAGGCGTGACGTTCAATATTCCCATAATCAGTGTATTATTGGTGAAGTCCATTGTGTAAGGACCGGCTTTTATCACGGTATTCATGTGTGAGCTCCTCCATCCAATTTCGTTCTGCTCCATAGTGTTTCCCGGTTAGCTGCATATTTGCCAAACAGTCTTTTCGTTAAAACACCTGATTTCCCGGGAAAGCTTTTTCCTGAGAACTCTGCGACCGGGACGATTTCCTGAATTGAATTAGTCAGGAACATTTCATCAGCTGCTTCGGCCTCTTCCTTTTTGTAAAAGCCTTCACGAACCTCGATGCCTGCGTTACGGGCAAGAGCGATGACGAACCTGCGGGTGATTCCATTCAAAATTCCCGTTTCGAGGGCAGGTGTATACAGGACATCATCCCTGTACCAGAAAATATTCGAAACAATTCCTTCGGCTAAAAAGCCATCATTTGTCAGGAAAATCCCTTCCGTATCCATCGCAGGGCCTGCCTCACGCTTGGCGAGCACATTATTAAGATAATGGTGGGATTTCAGCCGCTCTGCTCCCTCAGGTGTGTTGCGCCTCAAGTTCAGGAGAACAGCCTTTTTCTCACTCATCTCCCCAGCTGCCGGCAGCGGCTTCGCAAATACGATCACATTTGGCTCCCGGTAACTCTCAGTCTGCAAGCCTATATCACCATTCCCAGCCGAAACATTGAAGCGAATATAGGCATCCTTGAGATTGTTTTTTGCTAATAAGCCATCGAGGATCTTAACACATTCCTCCCGTGTAAAATCAGCTTCGATGTTCAAAATACGAAGACTGGCATTCAGCCGCTCGAGATGATCATCCAGCAAAAAAGGATGGCCATTGTAGATCCTGAACGTTTCGAACACGCCCAAACCGTATAGGAAGCCGTGGTCAAAAGGGGAAATGGTGATTTCATCCTTTGAGACGAACTGGCCATTGCTGTATACAACCATTATAAACTTACTTCCTTAGCAGCTTTGTAATGGGCAATGAAATTGCGCAGCAGCTGCTTTCCTGGCGTCGTTAAAATGGATTCCGGATGAAATTGGACACCTTCGACAGGCAGCTTTTTATGGCGGATTGCCATGATCTCGCCCTCTTCCGTCCATGCTGAAACCTCCAGGCAGTCAGGAAGGGTTTCTTTTTTTACGATGAGTGAATGGTAGCGTGCCGCAGGGAACGGATTTTCCAATCCTTCAAAAATCGTCTTGCCATCATGATAGACCAAAGAGGTTTTGCCATGCATGAGCCGCTCCGCACGGACCACGTCACCGCCAAATACCTGGGCGATAGACTGATGGCCGAGACAAACACCGAAAATCGGCGTCTTCCCTGAAAAATTCCTGATCGCCTCCAGGCTGATGCCTGCTTCATTCGGGCTGCACGGCCCCGGTGAGATCATCAAGAACTGCGGGTCAAGCTCATCAATGCCCTGAATGGACGTCTGATCATTGCGGATGACATTAAGCTCTTCGCCCATTTCACCCAAATACTGAACGAGATTATATGTGAATGAATCATAATTATCGATCATCAAAATCATGCTTTACCCTCCGCAAGCTCTTTCGCCTTCCAAAGAGCGATTGCTTTCTTTAATGATTCCTTGTATTCATTGGCAGGGATGGAGTCGATGACGACACCTGCTCCTGCCTGGACATGAGCCATCCCATCCTTGACCAGCATCGTCCGGATAATGATGTTCAGTTCCATATTGCCGTTAAAACCGATCCACCCAAGCGAGCCAGTATATGGCCCTCGTCTAACCGGCTCGAGTTCTTCAATGATTTCCATGGTCCTTACCTTTGGAGCACCGGTAATCGTTCCGCCAGGGAAGGTCGCATTCACAACATCGAACCAGGTCTCACCCTCTGCAAGCTCTCCCCGGACATTCGAAACGATATGCATGACATGCGAGTACTTTTCAATGACCATGAACTCATTGACTTCGACAGTACCGTATCTGCACACCCTGCCGAGGTCGTTTCTTTCCAGGTCGACAAGCATGACGTGTTCCGCGCGCTCTTTTTCATTGTTGATCAGCTCATTGGCAAGCTGCAAATCTTCTTCATCTGTCCTGCCCCTCGATCTCGTGCCGGCAATCGGCCTTGTGCTGACCTCTGAACCTTTTACTTTTGCTAAAAGTTCAGGCGACCCGCTGACGAGCTGGAAGTCTTGTGTATGCAGGTAGCCCATATATGGAGATGGGTTCAGCTTGCGCAGCTGCCGGTATACTTCCAGCGCTTCCGTCTCGATCGGCTTTGACTGCCTGACAGATAGGTTTACCTGGAAGACGTCCCCCTGCCCAATGTATTGCTGCACTTGTTCAACCGCGTCGATGAATTCAGCTTCATCCATCGATACTTGCAAATCATCACGGGCAGGCTTGGCTTCGGCAAAAACCTCCGGGACCTCAGCGTCCCACTTGTCTTTCCACTCTGAAAGCTTGTCCTCCGCCTGATACTCCTGTCCTTTTTCCGATAGAGCCATTAGCCATAGCTTCTCTGTCTGATGGTCAAAAACAAACCATTCCTTGAAGAGCTGGAAGTAGACTTCCGGTATTCCCGAATCGTCCTTAGCCAGTGCAGGGAGCTTTTCGATATAACGGGCATAATCATAGCTCAGATAGCCGATCGCACCCCCCTGAAAATCCGGCAAGCCATCTACTTCAGCCACTTGATACTTTTCCATTTGATTTTTCATTAACTCAAGAGGATTGCCCTCAAGCGTGCTTGATGAACCACCCTTTGTGATGGTCAGTTTATTATTTTTACCCGAAAAAATAATCTCAGGATTGAATGCGGCGATACTGTAGCGCCCGCCTCTCCCGCTTTCGAGGATGACATGTTCTTTATATTGTTGTGCAATATGATCATATTGATGAAAAAAACGTGAAGCTGTATAAGGAATCGTTTTCGATTGAATGCTATAGTGCGGCAAGCTGTTCACCCCTATTTTTTTCTCTTAATACATCATACATGATGAAGGGCGCGCTTTCATTTTTAAAATAATGGTTTTTTCGAGAAACTGTCAATTTTGCAGGATTATTTCTAAATATGAAAAGAGACAAGCTATTTTCAGCCTGCCTCTTCATCTATCTATTCTTCGAATTGGTAAAGTGGTGTGCTCAGGTAGCGTTCTCCGTTACTTGGGATGACTGCCAGCACTTTTTTGCCTTTGCCAAGCTTTTTCGCTGTTTCCAAAGCTGCATAGATCGCTGCACCTGAAGAGATTCCGCCGAGGATTCCTGCTTCTTTTGCTGCGCGGCGGGCATAGTCGAATGCCTGCTCATTTTCAACCTTGAAGATTTCATCGTACACGTTTGTATCAAGTACACCAGGAACGAAGCCTGCACCGATTCCCTGAATCTTGTGAGGTCCTGGTTTTCCGCCGGATAATACCGGGGAGTCTGTTGGCTCAACAGCAATAATCTTGATATTCTTGTATTTTTCACGAAGGACTTTTCCTGCTCCTGTGATCGTTCCGCCGGTGCCGATACCTGCGATGAAGGCATCCAGCTGATCACCCATCTGCTCGACAATTTCAGGTCCAGTCGTTCTTTCATGTACGGAAGGGTTCGATTCATTCTCGAACTGCTGAGGCATGAAGTAACCATTTTCCTTTGCCAGTTCCTCCGCTTTGCGGATCGCCCCGCCCATTCCTTCTGGGCCAGGAGTCAATACAAGGTCCGCTCCATAGGCACGAAGCAAATTTCTGCGCTCCATACTCATTGTCTCCGGCATGACAAGAATGGCTTTATAGCCTTTGGCTGCTGCTACCATCGCCAGTCCGATTCCAGTATTTCCGCTCGTTGGTTCTATGATTGTATCCCCTTGTTTCAGGGCCCCTTTTGCCTCAGCATCCTCAATCATCGCCAAAGCGATACGATCCTTGACGCTGCTGCCCGGGTTCATGTATTCAAGCTTCAAATAAATATCCGCACTTTGGTCATCACCAAGTCCGTTCAGCTTTACAATTGGTGTCTGGCCGATCAACTCTGTAATTGAATTTGCAATGCGTACCAAATTACCCACCCCTTAATCCGACTATTTTAATTGGTTTTATTAAAATTTACCAATACTTTAAGTCTATGTCAATCAGTATGCTTCAACATCAACAAAAATCAGTCTTTTGCCTAAAATCTTTCGTACATTGCTGCCTTCATGATTATCCTACCCGATTCAAAGGTATTATCTAAAACCCATCTTTTTTAAACTATCCTATTTTGAATTTCTCTAAACAAGAAAAGCACCGGTTAATTCACCAGTGCTTCGTTCATTACTTCTTCTCTTTGTCTCCATAAAACCAGCTTACTTCTGCATCATTCCAGAATGCCCGTGCTGAAACTGGAATGTCCATTTGTTCAAGGGCAATCTGCCGGCGAATCTGGTTCTTTACATCGCTGTAAGCATATTTCTTTCCTTCTAGTTTTTCATGAAGATATACAATAGCATATCCATTTTCTGCTTTTACAGGTCCTGTCCACTCTCCGGATTTCAGCGATTTCGCCGCATGAACGACCTCTGGGGAAACAAGTTCATCTTCTTCCGTTACAAAGCCGATGTCTCCCCCTTCATTCGCCGAAAACTCATCGATCGAACGCTCCATCGCGAGAGCAGTGAAGCTGGAACCATCTTTCAGCTCTTTCACTGTTGAGTCCGCTTCCTTTTTCGTTTCAACGACTATTTGAGACAGATGGTAGGATGCAGGAATGTCAAACAGGCTACTATTCTGTTCATAAAAGGACTTCATATCCTCTTCCGATACTTTAACATCCTTCGTTAAAAGTTCTTCAAGCAGCAGACTGTATTTAATTTGCTGCTTCCAACTTTCTTCGGTTTTCGGCTCGTTGCCGGCTGAAGAATACATAGCTTTATAAATTGTCAATTCACGCTCAACGGCCTCGTCAGATACCTTGATATTATATTCATCGGCTATTTGTTTGACAACCGCCTGGTCAATCAGGTCCCTTAGCGTTTCTTGCCCGTATCTTTCTTCAAGCTCAGTCAGCCACTCCTGGCGGGTGATTGACTCCTTGCCAATCTCCGCCACAGTTTCCTTGTTCCCCTCGAGGATAGCAGGCTTGGCTATCAGCATCACAAGAGTTATCGCGTTCAAAATGGCTAACCCGGCAATAATGTACCAAAGCTGCTTTTTCTCCACTTCTCTTCCCCCAGATATCGCTTATTTCGCTTCCTTCTCTATCTCTTCCAGTTCTTCTTTCGTGAACATGTACTTTTCGTTGCAGAAATGGCAGTGCGCTTCTGCCTGTCCCTCTTTCTCAATCATATCACGGATTTCTTCTGTGCCCAGGCTGATCAGCGCATTGCTGAATCGGTCCTTAGAGCAATTGCATTCAAAATTTACTGGCATCGTGTCAAGGACTTTAACATTCTCTTTTCCAAGTAATTCTTCCAGCAACTCTTCAGGAGATAACCCTTTTTCAATCTGCTTTGATACCGGAGGGATGGATTGCAATCGCTGTTCGATTGCTGTAATGGTTTCTTCTGTTGTCCCAGGCATCAGCTGGATGATGAATCCGCCGGCAGCTTTGATCGAGTTGTCGGGATTAACTAGAACACCGACACCAACCGAAGAATTGACCTGTTCAGAAGTTGCGAAGTAATAAGTGAAGTCTTCTCCAAGCTCTCCTGATACAATCGGGACTTGCCCTGTAAAATAGTCGCGCAGGCCTAAATCCTTCACGACCGTAAGCGTTCCGTCTGTACCGACGCCTTGTCTTACATCAAGCTTGCCGTGCTCGTTCAAATCGAAGTGGACATGAGGATTCGAAACATAGCCTCTAACCTGTCCTTTGGCATTGCTGTCCACAAGAATGAGTCCAAGCGGGCCACCGCCTTCGATCTTGATTGTCAATTTATCATCGCCCTTGAGCATCGCACCCATCATTACGCCAGCTGTCATTGTCCGGCCTAGTGCAGCAGATGCTACAGGCCATGTATAATGGCGGCGCTGTGCCTCCCCAACTGTTTCCGTTGTTTTTGCTGCGTATGCTCTGACCTGCCCGTCAAAAGCAAGTGCTCTTACTAAATAATCGCTCATTTTTCTACTCCCTTCGTGCTGTAAAGTTGTCTGCATCCTCACTTTAAGGAAGCTTAATTGTGTTTTTCGATATTGCGCTTATAGATAAGCTGCAGTCCCTTTAATGTTAAAAATGGATCTACGGCATCGATGATATTTGATTCCTGGGCAATTAAATTTGCCAGGCCGCCTGTCGCAATCACTTTAGGAGGGACCTTACTCTTATCTTTCATCCGTTTAACTATTCCCTCTACTTGTCCAACATATCCATACAGAATGCCAGCTTGCATGGCTGAAACAGTATTCTTTCCAACCACATCATCCGGTCTGCTGATTTCAATACGCGGAAGCTTGGCAGCCCTAGAATAAAGGGCCTCAGTGGAGATGCCGATTCCAGGCGCAATCGCACCACCCATATATTGATTATGCTCATTGATATAGCAGTAAGTTGTAGCTGTGCCAAAGTCGACAATGACCAGCGGACTTCCATATTCATGGATCGCCGCAACCGCATTTACAATACGGTCCGCACCGACTTCCCTTGGATTTTCATATTTTATATCCAGTCCCGTCTTAATTCCAGGGCCTACAACCAACGGCTTGCGGTGGAAGTACTTCTGGCACATTCGCTCAAGCGAGAACATGATTGGCGGAACAACAGACGATATAATGATGCCATCAATATCCGAAAGAGAGAGATCAACATGGTCAAACAGATTTTTGACAATCATGCCAAACTCATCTTCCGTTCTATGACGGTTCGTTTCTATTCTCCAATGGTGCTTCAACTCTTCTTTATCATAAACACCTAACACGATATTTGTATTCCCAACGTCAAAAACAAAAATCAAGCTACTCACCAACTTATTTATAGTTTTTCTGGATCAATACTGAAAATATCATATCATAATCGCCAGGAATTCACTAAATAAAGTCGCTAGAAAAGCGTAAGCGCCTTGGTCAGCCCCGNNCGACAAAGAAGCGCTTTTTGCTTCTGCGGGCGGAGTTGAAGTTTCGGAGTTTCTAGGAGGTGAAACTAGACAAGCGTCTCGAGGGGCTAGGCGCTGAAGCTAGCTAGACAAGAAAAGCGTAAGCGCCTTAGTCAGCGGAAAAACAAACAGGTGCCCCGCTAAGAGCACCTGCTTCTGAATTCTATTCTTTTGGATTTTCATCGATAGCCTTTGGATCTTCGATGACTGAGTCAACTTTCTTATCAGTCTCTTCGATTGCCGGCATGTCATCTTTTTTCTTATTGATCGTTACTTTCATGTCGTCACTTTCAGCAATGACTTTGCGGTCAGGAAGACGGCCATGGTCGATCAAATATTTGATTTGTTCTGCATCAAGGGTTTCAACCTCTAACAATGTGTTCGCAATTATATCAAGCTTATCACGATTTTCTGTTAGCAATTTTTTCGCTCTTGCATAACTTTCCTTAATGATTGCCTGGATTTCAAGGTCGATTTCATAGGCGATCTTGTCAGAGTAGTTCTGCTCATTGTTCAGGTCACGGCCTAAGAATACTTGGCCCTGCGCCTGGCCGAACTGCATTGGTCCGAGCTTATCACTCATACCGAATTCAGTAACCATTTTTCTCGCAATGCCTGTTGCACGCTGGAAGTCATTGTGTGCACCTGTGCTTACTTCACCAAAGACGATTTCTTCAGCTACACGGCCGCCAAGGAGTCCAGTGATTTTATCCAAAAGCTCTGGCTTTGTCATGAAGTAACGGTCTTCCTTAGGAAGCATGACGGCATAACCGCCTGCCTGTCCGCGAGGAACAATCGTTACCTTGTGGACCATTTCCGCTTCATCAAGGACAACCCCGATGACAGTATGGCCAGCTTCATGGAACGCAACGATATTTCTTTCCTTTTTGGAGATGACACGATTTTTCTTGGCAGGACCGGCTATGATGCGGTCTGTTGCTTCATCAAGATCTTCCATGTCTATCTTCTTTTTATCTCTCCTGGCTGCAACGAGCGCAGCTTCGTTCAATAAGTTTTCAAGGTCCGCTCCAGAGAAACCCGGAGTACGAGATGCAATACTTTTCAAGTTAACGGACTCATCAAGTGGCTTATTTCTAGCATGTACCTTCAATACAGCTTCACGGCCTGCAACATCAGGACGGTCTACTGTGATCTGGCGGTCAAAACGTCCTGGGCGCAGCAATGCTGGGTCAAGGATATCAGGGCGGTTGGTAGCAGCTACGATGATGATCCCTTCGTTGGCTCCGAATCCGTCCATTTCTACAAGCAACTGGTTAAGCGTCTGTTCACGCTCATCATGCCCTCCGCCAAGTCCAGCGCCACGCTGGCGGCCGACTGCATCAATTTCATCAATGAATATGATACATGGAGCATTCTTTTTAGCTGTTTCGAATAAATCACGTACACGTGATGCACCGACACCGACAAACATTTCTACGAAGTCGGAACCACTGATTGAGAAGAATGGCACTCCAGCTTCCCCTGCAACAGCACGGGCTAGCAAAGTCTTACCAGTACCCGGAGGTCCGACCAAAAGGATTCCTTTTGGAATACGTGCCCCAAGGTCAGCAAACTTGCGAGGGTCTTTCAGGAATTCAACAACCTCGACAAGTTCTTGCTTTTCTTCATCTGCGCCCGCGACATCCTTGAAGCGGACTTTCTTCTTTTCTTCGTTATAAAGCTTCGCTTTGCTCTTGCCGAAGTTCATAACACGGCTTCCGCCGCCCTGAGCCTGGTTCAGCAAGAAGAAGAACAGAATGAAAATGATGATAAACGGAATGATGGACGTAAAGAACGTCACCCACCCGCTTGTTTCCTTAGCAGGCAAAATCTCTACATTTGCAGCTTCAGCTGCTTGTTCGATTCTGTTAAGAGTCTCTGGATTGTTCCAGACATATGTGATGAAGCCTTTTCCTTCTTCCTGGCCTTCCAACTGGCCTCTTACCTCATACACACCACGTTCAGGCTGCAGCGTCAAATCACCTTCAACATTGCCTGCCTCCAGTTTCTGCATGAATTCATCGTAAGAGATTGGTTCTGTTGGCTGGTTATTGCCATTAAAGAAACTCACAACTCCGATAATGACTAAAAATATCAATAAATAAAAGATGGTATTACGGAAGATCCGATTCATCCCTTACCCTCCTCCCACGGTAGACAAACTATACTAAATAGTATCATAGCAAATTATGCTAATACAAGAAATTAACATTCAGAATATTTGCTTCTTACCCGAAATATGAAATTTCATTCACTAAATTGTAACCGTATTTAATTTGAATATACTTCTGGCTTCAGAACACCGATATATGGCAGGTTACGGTATTTTTCCGCGTAATCAAGACCATATCCGACAACAAACTCATCGGGAACGATGAATCCAACATAGTCGGCAATAATATCAGCTTTTCTTCCTGTTGGTTTATCAAGCAGTGTGACGATTTTGATTGACTTTGCCTTACGGTATTTGAATAGCTCAACTAGATAGCTGAGAGTCAAACCGCTGTCGATGATGTCCTCGATGATCAGGATGTCTCTTCCTTCTACGGAAGTATCGAGGTCCTTTAGGATTTTCACCTCACCGGAAGATACCATGGCATTTCCATAGCTGGAAACATCCATGAAGTCCATTTCAAGGTACGCATCCACGCGCTTAAGCAAGTCACCCATGAAAGGCATTGCGCCCTTTAGGACTCCAATTGCCAGCGGGAAACGGTCCTGATACTCTTCAGTTAACTGTGCCGCCAGCTGCCTTGTCTTTTCCTGGATTTCCTCTTCTGTAAACAATACCTTTTCAATATCATTTTTCATCATGATCCTTGTGCCCCCTGGAAGATATCAATACTTTATATAAGTTAATAATAATAACCTGTTTCCTTCTGTTGATTCATGGTTCGATTTTTTCAGGCCTGGAAGCCAAAGAATCCTGCCCTCCCTGTCTGTGACAATCGGCCATTCATCTCTTTTGGCTAATGGAATTTTCATATCGATGAAAATATCCTTTACCTTTTTTGAACCCGTCATTCCCTTCAATGATATCCGGTCGCCATTTTGCCTTGTCCGGATGATCAGCGGAGTACCTGTTTGCTCCAGATCAACGATAAAACAATCATTGGGAATTTCCATCTCTTGAGCACCATTGAGCAATTGAGCATCAATGACCCCACCATTTGGCAACCTCAGCTGATCAGGCCCGGATAATTCGAGGCGATAGCTTTGCCGTTCTGGCGGATTCAATTCAAAATGGCAATTTCCATACGATCGTATGATTCTTAAACCGCTGGGGAAATCAAGAGTTCCAGATGGATGGGGATTGCGAATTATTGAAAAAACCTTTTCAATATGTATAGCGGAAAGAGAAGCAGGTCGATCATTGTAAAGATAATTTAATATTAGTTTAATCCCTCTTCTTTGTAAAGGCATTGGCATTTCCTGAAAGGAACTAATACTAATAGTTATCCTGTTGTCCTCTTTCTTCATTACTTTATTCAATTCTTCGCTTGTTAATTCAAGAAGATATTCTTCATCCATCTGCATTTCCTCGCTAAAACGCTGGAAGTGCTCATGGACCGCCGGATTCTCTTCTTTTAAAAAAGGGAGAACAGATTTTCTGAAACGATTCCTGCTATAGTATGCCTTCTCATTGCTTGGGTCAATTCTTGGTTTCAAAGAATTCGTGGAGCAGTACTCATTCAATTCCTCTTTTGTCAGGCATAAAAATGGCCTGAAAATCGCAAACGGACCAAATTTCCGCGAAAAAGGCATACCTGCCCTTGCTTTCCCGGAACTTCCCCTGGTGAGTCTCATCAATACCGTTTCAACCTGGTCATCCCCATGATGACCCAGTGCAAGGTACTGAAGCTGATGCTTTTCCATAACTTGCTCGAAAAAGCTGTATCGGCACGCACGGGCAGCCTGCTGGGAGCTTAGCCCTGTCTCGCGCATATAGGCCGGCACATCGATTCTCTTCATCTCAAAAGGAATATCCCGTTTTTCACAAAAATCTTGCACAAACAGGGCATCCTGATAAGACTCATCACCACGGAACATATGGTCCACATGGACAGCTACAATCTTCAGGAAATTCCTTTCCCGCTGCTCTGATAAAAAGTGGAGCAGTGCGAGCGAGTCCGGTCCTCCAGAAACCCCAACTGCAATGGACATGTTATTCAGCTGAAAACCATGCCTTTCAAGGAAGGCTTTTACCTTTTTTTCAATCATCTTGTTCTTCCTTACTTGTATTGCCGGTTTAAGACTATACCCATGCCGGCAAACCATTAATCTTCTAAATAGGTTTATTATTTTTCAGCTTAACACTTTTAACCTTCCTTGTTCAAAAAACAGAGCTTTATCCCTTATGTACGGACAAAGCAGCAAAAAGTTTCAAAAAATCAGGTGATCTGGCTATAAATATAGAAAAAATATAATAAAGAGATAATCAGTATGATGGTGACTGTTTCAAGGGCCGAGGATTTTTTCTTTTTCTTATTGTATCCCTTCCTTGTTTGCCGGCCAGCCGAACTTGATTTTGCCCTGGATGGGCTTGGGTTTATTTGTGGTTGTGCTTGCTTTTGCGGTACAGCCTTATGCTGTACGGTACTTTTCTTAAATGCTGAACCCGGCTGATGGACCTTCAGCAGATCCGATCTCATCTCCATGGCTGATTGATAGTTACCGGCAAGAGCGTTATGGATTACCTTTTCATAAGTCTTCAATTCTCGGGCTTGTTTCACTTTTTCCATGATTTCGCCTATTCCGCCCGTCTTTTTCGTAAACCTTTTCGGATATGCCGTGTTGACCATGATCATACCGACAGCGAATAAGTCATAACCTGGTTCTGCTTTTCTGCTGCCAAGCCCCCAATAGCCCCGGTCGAAGAATTCGGTGAACTCTTTAATCGACCTGCCTTGCATCGTCGTGCCGCCGACATCTATGCATCGTATCCTTGCCGGGGGCCCAGTCACAATTAAATTATCAGGCTTCAAGTCTCCGAATACCCAGCCATTTTCATGGAGCAGCTGCAAATCGGCCAGCAGCTGGAGTATCATCACCCCAGTCCAATCCGGTCCTTTTTGCTGCAGGAAAGCAAGAAAATCTGGTCCTTTTATGAATTCCATCGCATAAAAGCTCACTCTTTTTCCTGGACGTTCCCAATCATCCACATCCAGCAAAGAAGGCCCGAGGGCAGATCCCTGGACCTTGGCAAAAGATTTCAGCACATTGACCTCGGAAGTGATTGACATTCCATTGTCACTCATTTTCAATGCTACTTGTGTATTATTGGACCTTGCCAGATAAACAATCCCATTCGCTCCAAAACCAAGCTCTTTTATGATTGTATATCGATTGTGATGCCATTTCCCTTCAATGATCGTTCCAGGAATGACCTTACACAGATTCTTCAAAGAAGGATTCATCATCACCGGATAATAGGCTCCTTAAAGATCGTTTTTTATTGAAATGGGAAAGTGCTTCGCGAATGGCAGGCCCTGTTGGCGTAATGCCCCCAGTCGTCAACTTGGCGAAAATGCTTGTGAGCGACTCAAGCTTCGGGGTCCAATCCAGCAATTTTTCGACATCATTCCTTTTCCCGGGAAATACAAATACAGCAAAACGATTATCCCCTGACCTGGCATTCAGGCTTAAACTCAGGTCCAGCAAGGCTTCTTTTACCGTAGGAAGCTTGTGCTTCATGCTTGCGCTTGTATCGACAAGAATCAACACATCCAGCTCCACCGTTTCCCCAAGCTCATCAACTACCTCCATCACTTCGCCTCGCTGCTCTGGCGGAAGATCTTCCACTGTTCGGCCGCCACCAAGGATTTGCTGGAGTTCTTTATTGACTACACCCTGCAGTGTCTGGGTCATCGCTTTCCTTGTCACCATCTGGACTGTCTGGGAAAGCTGCTGTGCGTATACAATCTGACTGACTCCGCCGCCTGACATGGCAATCCCCTCGATCTCTGTCATGCCCTGTTCATCTATAACATCCTGTTCCATCACGCCAATGACATTGACTGTAATCCCCTGCTCCTTGGCCAGTGCAGCCATCGCAATCGGATCTTCACCCTGATTTGAGCAGCCATCCGTAATGAGCAATATTTGCCTGATTGTACCTGTTTTCATGCAATCCCCTCACTTCCAGGCTCAACTTTTACAATCTAGTAAAAGAAGGAAGCCTATGATAAATTTGTTACCATTTTCGACGAAGTGGAAGGGTTTTATACATTAAGATCGAGCAGATTGAGCAAAATAAGCCGTTAAGCCCGCTTTTGATAATTGGCCGCTGGAATTGAAGCCCATTTTGGGATATTGTGATCGATTTTTGCGACAACCACAGTCATGTCATCCTCGATCGAACCTTCTCTGGAACGGATGACTTCTTCCATGATCAAGTCTGCGATTGCCTGCGGATCTTCTGTCTGAAGCTCATTGATTTTCCGTTTCATCCATAAGTCATAGTTTTCGACATGCTTAGGGCCTTCAAATACGCCATCGCTCATCATGACCAGCAGATCGCCTGCTTTCAGTTGTTCGCCGACAACATCTACTTCAAATTCCTGCAATATTCCCATCGGCAAATTGCTCGCCTGCACCTTCATTACTTTTCCGCCACGTTTGATGAAGCTTGGCGTCGAACCAATTTTCAAGAAACGCGCAGATGCGTTTTGCAGGTCGATCATGACCAAATCGAGGGTCGAGAAAATTTCATCGGTTGTCCTTAATGACAGGATTGAGTTCACTGACTTGATTGCTACTTTTTCTTCAATACCAGATTGCAGGATTTGCTGCAGCAGCAATAAAGTATCTCTGCTTTCTGAATGTGCTCTTTCACCATTGCCCATTCCGTCACTGATGGCAATCGCGTATTTTCCACCGCTCAGTTCAATGGTTGAATAACTGTCTCCTGAAATGAGGTCCCCATCCTTGGCCGCATGCGCCACTCCTGTAGACACTGTATAGGCTTTAGCAGAATGGAATGTCACATGGCAAAAGCCATTCGGGAATGTCGAACATTCTTCTGAATTGACAACGATGTTTTCTTTCAGGATATCGGAAAGCATTGGAGCGATCAGCTTTTCGCATTCACCATGTCCCTGGCAATATGGAATCGTCATGTCAATATCCACATTTCCTTGTTCAAGGCTGTAGATCTCCACATGCTCGATATGGATACCGAAATCCTGGAGGGCCTCGAGTATTTGTTCTTCTTGTTTCGAGTGGTTCTCGCGTTCACGCTGGATCTCCTTTGCGAAATCCCCCATGACTTCTGAAACACCAAGCAATTGGTCTGCCACGAGACGCCTGCTTTCCTGAACTTGTTTCTTAAGCTTTTTATTTGCCTGATAATAGGTCAGCTGCTGCTGCATGATTTCCATTACCTTTTTCGACCTGGTGCAATGCTTGTCCCATTCGCGGGAAAGTTTTTGCGGCACTGCACCAGAATTTTGATCCATCTCCTGCATAATCTCACTCATATAGTCATAGGTTGTATTAAAGTTCCTTGTCCAGCAATGGTCTTTCTTAAAGCATGTCTGGCACGTTTTCTCTGTTACATTGCTTAAGAAGTAATCCATATCGCGGTCAGTTTCAATCGTTTCATCCTGTACCTGAAGTGTAGAAAAACTTTTCGACAGCGCTTCAAAAACATTGGAGAACTGGACGACACGCTGTGCTGTCACATCTCTCATTTTTCTCATATACTGCTGCTGCTCAGCTGAATACTCCGGTGTACCCGGGATATGTTTGGCGATTTTTGACGTAAGTGATTGAGGAGTAAGAAAGAAAAGCAACACTGCCGCCGCAGATTCGGTCAGCGTCTGTCCGAGCGCGCCTCCGCCCTCGCCATACATTCCAATTAACAGTGTGGCAATAAACAATCCAAGTGCCACACCCGGTTTCCTTCCTTCTTTTAGCAAGCCGCCAAGCAAACCAGCAAAGGCCAGCAGGCTCATATGGTAAAAACTCGACACGTTCGCGAGACTGAAAATCAACCCTGTTACGACACCAACTGTGGAGCCCACTGTGGCACCGGCGACAAATGAAAATATGAGGACCAGATACCGGGACATTACGTGTTCTACCGACAAGTCATAGATTGTCCAGCCGATAGTTCCTGTCATCACTGATGCAAGCATGATGATCAAACAGACTATTTCCTCCGTTTTCAATGACTGCTTGCGCTTGCTTGCTGTCATCAATGGGATGCTTTGCATGAAGATGAATGTCAACACAAGGCCCAGGCCTGCTTCGACTCCAGTCATCATCCCTTCATACAAAGTGATATTTCCAGTCAAGATAAGAACTTTCAACATTTTGCCTATTAAAATAGTGAAAAATATATAAAACGGCAGCACTTTCATAGAATTTCGAATCCATTTTTTCGTCAACTTGTATAACAGTAAAAATAAGAATACAGACCCAAATGTGAAGGCGGCGTCAGTAAATGACAATGTTGCAGCTCCAGCAACCAACCCAAACAGCGCAATAGGTGCGCGGTCTTTCCGGATCAGATACACCGCTGCAAAAAATGGAAGGCTAAAAGGGGTCAACTGAGCCAGTATCAAGGCACGGCCAAGCAAGAATCCAATGATCAGAAAGATATAGCCTTTTTTCAGGAAAAGGGTTTCAATTTTGGATTGCAGCTTCGACATGCCTTTTGCCAACCTGAATCGTGATTCCTCGAGATGAACTTCACCGATCGGTTCCATCATGTTCCTTTCTACCTTTTGCATTTAATACACTCCCCGTTTTTTTATCGTTGCTGATTATTATAAAAGGGAGCAATCCAGAAGTTTGTCAAAAATAAGGACAAGCAATAAAGTTTCGTTCGACGCATTTCCCCGAAAATAAGCAATTACTCGAAATACCACGGAATATTTTAACCACCACTCCAAACTCCGCTAAAATTTACCTATCGATATTTTCTTCTTTTCTTTTAAAAATCCATTGACACTATTTTAATATCTATGTATTATATTTCTTGTGCCTCAAAACACATTATCAATATGGCGGTGTAGCTCAGCTGGCTAGAGCGTACGGTTCATACCCGTAAGGTCGGGGGTTCGATCCCCTCCGCCGCTACTAAGAAAAGCGGAGGCGACTGCTTAGCTCCGACAAGTGTTGAGGAGCAAGTCGCCGAAGCTTGTATTATAACGGCCCCTTGGTCAAGCGGTTAAGACACCGCCCTTTCACGGCGGTAACACGGGTTCGAATCCCGTAGGGGTCATCACACGAAAAACCTTGTTCCTTTTTAAGGAGCAAGGTTTTTTTATGTATTTCCTGGTATTGAACGGACTTTGCGTTTACCGTTTTTCTCTTTCTTGGGTGTTTTCGGGCAATGCAGACACTCTGCTTTTACCCTTTTTCTCTTTCTTGTGCATTTTGGGGTAATGCAACCGCTCTGCTTTTACCCTTTTTCTCTTTCTTGCGCATTTTGGGGCAGTGCAGCACCCCTGCTTTGACCCTTTTTCTCTTTCTTGCGCATTTTGGGGTAATGCAAACACTCTGCTTTTACCCTTTTTTTCTTTCTTGTGCATTTTCGAGCAATGCAGACTCTCTGCTTTTACCCTTTTTCTCTTTCGCTCCCATTTTGGGGCAATGCAGACACTCGCTTTTACCCAAAATTACTCTCTCGCTGTTTTTCGGGCAATGCAGCGATCCTCCTTTTACCAAAATTCACTTCCGTTCATTGCTCGGGCAATGCAACCCACCTTAAACAAAACAAAAAGACAAGTCCTTTGAAAGACTTGTCTTGGTATAGCATGATTCCTGCTATTTATCTATATTCACTTAGCAGCAAGTTACCCTCTTCTTGCTCCTCTTCCGCCGCGCTTGGATTCGGTAGCGCGTTTAAGAGTGGACAGGCGGTCTTCGCTGTCCTTCAAGAATTTCGCCATTTTTGATTCAAAATTTTCCGGACGTGCATTGCGGTTGTCGTTTCCTCTGCCACCGCCGCCGCCGCGTGGACGCTGTGAGTAAGGTCTTGATTCAGATCTTTCTGGTCGTGCAGGTCGTTCTGGTCTATCAACAGCCTTCTTGATAGATAAACCAATTTTACCGTCTTTTTCAACATTGATAACCTTTACTTCAACCTGGTCGCCCACTTTGAGGTGGTCATTAATGTCTTTTACATAGTTGTCTGCAACCTCACTGATATGAACCAGTCCAGTTGAGCCTCCCGGCAGTTCCACAAACGCCCCGAAATTTGTAATACCTGTTACCTTTCCCTGTAGCTTGCTGCCTACTTCGATTGACATAAAAAAGTTTTGCCTCCTTAAAGATATAAAAAATCAAACTTACATTATATTATACAGAATATCAAAAAAGAGTGTCAATAAGGCGAATCTTGGGAGTCCTTTTTCTCTTTAGGAAGATTGAAGATAATTTCATTCTTTTCGGACAGGAAATATTCCTTGCGGGCAAGCTTAGCTATGTATTCATCATCGTTCAATTTGACGATTTCCTCATCCAGAATCTCCTGCTTTTTTTGATGGCTTGCTAATTTTTGTTCAAGCTGTTCCTTTTCTGCCTGTTTCTTTTCGAGGGCTGCAGACTGTGAAATGTACGTTGAGATCATCAAATAAGAGATGACCGATGCGAAAAGAGCAAAGACTGCGAGGCGCCTGAAAAGCAGTTTTCGCTTTCTAGATTCTGCAATACCTGCTTTTTCACGCTGCTGTACATATTGATTTTCAATCCTGGCTATGTTCTTTTTCCTGATGACACCCATCCCCGCAGTCCTCCTTATAATTTATTTTTTAAAATTCTTTATCCATTTTATCGGCTTAGTAGAATAATTCTTTACTATAATTAGAAATCCTGCCAATTTATTATATAACTTCTCGACGCTTTTTTTAACTGTTTTCGGCAAAAGTTTCCAAAAAAGTAAGAATATAATCTTAACTGGTTTCCAAATGAAATTGTTTAACAGCCATAGTAAAACGGCAAGAAGCCATTTTACTAGAGCATAAAGGCCTCTTCCCGTCAAAAGCAATAGTGATACAGCGGTGGCAGCCAGAAACTGGAGCGGCCTTATCACAAGCAATCTGATCGCCTTCACGATAAACACATACACGTTGATTGTGATGGCAATGGCCCGCTCAAGCAACTTAAGGTACATATTTTTAAAAAGACTCTGGTACGCTGCAAAGCCGCATAACAATGCCAGGAAGATATAAAAACGCAATTCTCCCATATTCACTGAAAATAAGACATAAAATATCGACAGACCCTGGAACACCCAAAACAAGATGTCATTGATAAAGACAATCCATGACTTTCGTTTTGACCTTTTCAGAAAACGATTATGGGTATCAAGTGAAGCTCCGAATAGGGTGCCCATCCATATCATGGCGAGCATGGTCAAAAATTGAGTCGAAAGCGTCATCGAAATAACTTGCTAAAGAAGCCTTTAGCCTTCTCCCCATGCTGGTCATCAAGGTAGACCAGGTCAAAGATTTTCCCCTTGATCGATACAATGCCTTTGTCTACATCCAGGTTTTTCATCTGGAGGTTCTGGCCCTTGATCGCAAGGAATCCCATGACAGTCTCAAGTAAAAACTCTTCATTGTCAAAGCTTTCCACTTGCTTTACTCCCGTAATTTCAAGTGTCCGTCTGCCTCTCATCACTAAATCATGGTCTGGCAAATTACCTTTTGTCTGGTTCGTTTCATAATATTGGCTCATCATTACCCCTCACAATCATAATGCACTTTTGTACATGTTTATGATTGGATAAGGGAGAATAGAACAAGCCTTCACAGGAAGCTTGGCTTACTCTTCATCGTCTCCTGGGATGCGTTCTTCCCCAAGAAGGGTATACATTCCTGCCGCTTCATCCTTACGGGATGTTTCCTGTATTCGCTCGATTTTTGCAGAGACGACTTTTTGTCCGAAGCGAATTGCCAATTCATCGCCCACTTTTACATTTGTACTTGCTTTCGCAGGCACGCCATTGACTGAAATCCTTCCCTGGTCGGATACTTCCTTCGCCAATGTTCTTCTTTTAATTAATCTTGATACTTTTAAGAATTTATCCAGCCTCATCTTAATTAAACCCCTTTATCATTATTGGTTTGATTTACCTGCTCACAGTTTTGCCTATAAGCCTTCTGTTTTCGCTTCCTCCCAGAAAGCATCCAATTCATCGAGTGTGTATTCCTCGACACTTCGGCCATTCTCTGCTGCTTTTTGTTCGATAAAAGCAAAGCGGCGCATGAACTTCCGGTTGGCCTTATTCAGTGCCTCTTCAGGATTGATGTCATAATGCCTTGCGAAGTTGACGAGGGCGAATAACAGGTCCCCATACTCCAGCTGAATATCTTCCTGAATGCCATTTCCAGTGATTTCTTCGGAAAGTTCTTCGATTTCTTCCTTTACCTTATCAAGGATCGGGGCCACCGTCTTCCAGTCGAACCCTACTTTAGCAGCTTCCTTTTGCAACTCATATGCCTTAAGCAGATTCGGAAGTCCTTTGCCGGCTCCTTCCAGCATCGATTTTACGGCACCGCCTTTTTCCTGCTCCTTGATCTCCTGCCAGTTTTTCAGGACTTCAGCTTCATTTTCAGCTGTTTTGTCCCCGAACACATGAGGATGCCTGCGGACCATTTTTGCAGATAGGCCTTCAATGACATCATCGATGGTAAAATAACCCTCATCTTCACCAATCTGTGCATGCAGCATGACTTGAAGCAGCACATCCCCCAGCTCTTCAATCATATGATCGATATCATCGTTATCAATCGCCTCTAGTAATTCATACGATTCTTCAATCAAATACTTTTTTAATGTTTGATGAGTCTGCTTCTTATCCCAAGGACAGCCATTCGGACCGCGCAGTTCTGATATAATTCCACGCAGCTTCAGAAAATCCTTGTATAAAATTTGCTCATTTTCTACAGGTGGAACATAAACAGATGTCAAATTACTAAGTTCCATCTCTCTATCGAGTTCATATAATGGAACTTTTTTAATAACTTCCTCACTGCTTCCGGCAGCAGTCACGATGTATACCTCATAATCATCCGGCAATTTTTCCATAAGCGTCAGCTTGACGTCCGATGCAACGAACGCGTCATAGACCTGTCCGATAATTGTGTGGCTCTTTAGCAGTAAATCTTCTTTTGACAGCGCGGTGCCGTCAAGCAGTTGAAAACCTTCGATCGGATCAATAGCCAGTGACTGGAACATGGCATCGAGGAAGCTCTGGCCGCCGCCAATTTCAATTTCTGTATCCCGCTTTGGCCCTCGTTCGAGCAGGAGCTGCACGGTTCGCTCGGCAATTAAAGGATGTCCGGGAACCCCATAGGTTACAGGCGCTTTTTCTGCTTCTGCAAGCAAAATCTCTGTTATCTCTTCATAAACATCCGAAAACTGGTCATGTTTTTCATATACGTCATCGAAGGATTGAAACTGCAATCCTTCCTTCTCGAGCTCGGCGATTACCGGATGCTCCTTTGTCCGCAAATACAGATTTTTCTCCTGCTTCAGCTTTTTATATACACCAAGCGGCAGCTGGTCAAGGTCACCCGCTCCCAGTCCGATAATCAGTATTTTATTTGTCATATCCACACTTCCTCCTTCAAGGATCTATTTAGAGAACAACTGTACAATTCTGCTGCCAAATGGCAAAGTGACTAGTTCCTCTTCAGTCAAAGCCCTGGTTCTTATCAAAATAAAAAAGTAAACAAGTGCTCCCAGGGCTACTGAGCTTAATGCCTGGAATACAGCTCCGAGCCTGTCTGGTTCAATATATCCATATCCGAATTCCGTTATAAGTATAAATAATCGCAAAACGACGGCCATCACTGCCGAGGAAAACAATATTTTCGCTATAAAGACAAGCGATAGAACAGGCTGCCCCAGCTCACGCCTTAGTTTATAGATCAGGATAAACATGACGGCCAGCATCGCAGCCAATGTGGCAATAGCTGCCCCCATTGTTCCAGCAATAGGGATGAGCAATAGATTTAATATGTATTTCAATCCAAATCCGGCAAGAATGACCGCCGCCGGAAAAATGGACCTATCAAGCCCCTGTAAAATGCTCATGATCGTCAGGATGACAGAACCAAATAAAATCATCAAGCTGAGCACTCCAAGAACATCGGATCCATTTGCATTTTCAAACAGCATAATATTCACCGGAACGATGATGCTGTATAAGCCTACCGCCGCCGCAGCGCCGAAAATCAGGCTTGTCTGAAGCGCAAGCCTGACTTTGGGAAGGACTTTTTCCCGCCGATTGCTTGATTTGTCACCAGAAATCGCGGGTACAAGGCTTAATGACATCGAGGTGGCGACTACGGTTCCAAGCTGGATCAACGGCTGCCCCCGGTCAAAAATGCCTTTTGCCGATTTTGCTTCCTCTGCAGTCAGTCCCGTTGCCAGCAAAGAGGCATACATATTCAACGAATCTGCCAACTGAAGCAATATTAGCAGCATCCCACTGATGCTTATTGCAAATCCCTGAATGATCAGTGCTTTAACGACCCAGGCTGCGTCCATGAATAGATCCCTTATCTGAAAACGGGTGAAGGGATTAGCTCCACCTTTTTTCAGATAGAAAAAGCCCAGAATTAAAACGGAACTGACTCCGCCGGTTATTGACCCGAACACAGCACCTGCACCAGTGATATAAAGAGAGAAGCCTTGCTGTACCAGGACCGCTGACAGGATCAGAATGGTCGAAACACGGATGAATTGTTCCGAAACCTGGGATATCGCAGTCGGAACCATGTTTCCCTTTCCCTGGAAGTATCCCCTGAACACAGAGGTGAACGGGAAGATCAGGAATGGCACAGAGACGACCTTGAATAAAGGCTTGAGTTCAGGGTCACCAATTTTTTCGGCAATCCACCCTGACCCAAAAAAGAAAAACATAAAGAACAGTAGTCCAACCATGCTGAGGAAAACAAGTGAAATAGCCAAAAGCCTATCCGCCCTGCCAGTATTCCCTGCAGCCTGCTGCTCCGTATAAAGCTTGGAGATCACAACCGGAAATCCATATGTAGATAAAACCATGACAATCCCAAAAAAGGGATAAACCTGCTGATAAATATAAAAACCAATGTCCCCGACAATATTTTGAAACGGGACACGGTAAACGGCGCTTAGAATTTTTGTAACGAGGGCTGCCATCGTCAGGATCATGGCTCCCTTCATCAGTTCCTTTGAATCTGCAACGGGCTTCATCGCCCATCTCCTTCCAATTTTTCATTTTCAACCGTATTATATCACATGGGTAAAAGCATCTGCCGCAAGTGAAACAGGCAACATCAATTTGTTAGATGGATGTAACAAAGCTGTTCCCATTACAAAATTAATGATATTTCAGATGCCTGCACACCAGGAGGAGATAGCCTTCCTAAACACGAAAAGAGGCAGCTTTGTCAGCTGCCCTTTTGAGTAAGATTATAAATCGGTAAAAATCAGGAATCTTGATTATTGCTCCATCTGTCTTGCCAGGAAGCCTGCAGCTGTTTCGACAGCTTTTTGTTCCACGTCACCCAATGATCCTTCTTTAGAGAAGATAATTACTGCCCCGATTGGATCTCCGTTTGCAATGATTGGCCCGATTGTATAAGCAGATGCAGGCTCTTCGTTCCCCTCAACAAGCGAAATGTTAGTCTGCTGGTTCACAAGGGACGAAGTACGGTCTTCCATTGTCTTTTCAACCATTTCACTAATGTTTTTATTCAAGTAGTCCTTCTTGGAACCTCCAGCCAATGCGATATAAGTATCTCTATCGCAAATCAATACCGGATTGCCTAAGCTGTCATATAGCGCTTCTGCATACTCCTTCGCAAAATCGCTCAGCTCACTGATTGGTGAATACTTCTTTAAAATGACTTCACCATCACGATCCACAAAGATTTCGAGTGGATCTCCTTCACGAATACGAAGTGTTCTTCTAATTTCTTTAGGAATTACGACACGACCTAAATCATCGATTCGACGAACAATACCAGTTGCTTTCATCCAACGTTGCCTCACTTTCATCTGATGATTATTTTTTTAGATAAGGTTGTTTTCGTATTAATAGTTGTTTTTCGGAAATAATCCTTTTGTCGAAGGTTTATGAAATGCACCTTCGATAATGATATTGCCTTTATTAATCAACCTTACCAAGATTTGAACTTAGTATCTTTCATATGGAAAGTTCTATACACTTCTCATTATTATTTTCTTTGAAGTGATAAAGGTGCCAAAAACGGATAAACCTTCCAGCTAATAATTGCGTACACACAAAAATTACCCTTGTCTATCTTTTTTGAAACACCTTAATATTTTACATTTAGATTACAAATTATTTCCAAATGGTTACGATACTGTATTTTCCTGCTCTTTTTGGGAGTCATGAAGTCCCTTAATCATCTCGAAAGTAATGTCGAACCAGCGGTCGTTAGTCATGCCTTTCGTATGGACGACCATTTTCAGTTTTTTGCCATCCATTCCAAGTCCAACTGCATTCCTATATTGGCTGCTCAGCTTAAATACCTTCTGTCCATCAATTCTGCTGCTGCCATCCTCTGTTAAAAGAATCGTTACATCCTGCTTAGCCTGTTTGATTGTTTCCACACCTGCGGTGATTGCATACACCTTAAGTTCCGCTACCTTGAATAGGGTATCCACTTCTGCTGGGTAATCCCCGAACCTGTCTGTAATTTCTTCTTTCAATTCATCGATATCCTTCAATGTCTCTATACCACGGAAACGCTTATACATCTCGATTTTCTGGTGTCCATCAGAGATGTAGCTATCAGGGATATAGGCATCAAGTTCAAGATCGATTTCAATCGATGGCTTACGCACTTGATCCTTCTCAGGCTTGCGTTCCTCAATTGCTTCCTTGAGCATCTGTGAATACAGATCAAAACCGACTGAGTCGATAAAGCCATGCTGCTGGGCACCGAGCAAATTACCAGCACCACGGATTGACAGGTCCCGCATCGCGATTTTAAAACCAGAGCCCAGCTCAGTGAATTCTTTAATTGCCTGCAGGCGTTTTTCCGCAACCTCAGTCAGAATCTTATCTTTTCGGTATGTGAAGTAGGCGTAGGCCACCCTGTTCGAGCGTCCAACACGTCCCCTTAGCTGATAAAGCTGGGAAAGACCCATTTTATCTGCATCGTAAACAATCAGTGTATTTACATTCGGAATATCCACACCTGTCTCAATGATTGTTGTGCTGACCAGGACATCATATTCTCCTTCAAGGAAACCAAGCATGACAGATTCCAATTCATTTTCGGTCATGCGGCCGTGTGCAAAAGTGACACGTGCATCAGGCACAAGCATGGAAATCTCTTCAGACTTCCGTTCGATATCCTCAACCCGGTTATAAAGGAAGTATACTTGTCCGTTCCTGGCAAGCTCTCGCTCAATAGACTCGCGGACAAGTCCCCCGTTATATTCCATGACATATGTCTGGACAGGAAACCTGTTCTCAGGCGGAGTTTCGATGACTGATAAATCCCTGACGCCTAGCATCGACATGTGCAGCGTCCTTGGAATTGGCGTCGCCGTCAAAGTCAGGACATCTACATTTGTCTTAAGCTGCTTGATTTTTTCCTTATGCGTTACCCCAAAGCGTTGTTCTTCATCGATGATCAGCAGGCCAAGGTCGCTGTAGGTGATTTCCTTTGATAACAGCCTGTGGGTTCCAACAACAATATCAACACTTCCAGCCTTCAGTCCCTTGATCGTCTCTGTTTGCTGCTTGCGGGTACGGAACCTGCTCAACAGACCAATGTTAATCGGGAAGTCCTGAAACCTTTCCCTTAGGGTCTCATAGTGCTGCTGCGCAAGGATCGTCGTTGGCACAAGGAAGGCTACCTGCTTTCCATCAGCAATCGCCTTGAAGGCAGCCCTGATTGCAACCTCTGTTTTACCATAGCCGACATCTCCGCACAGCAGGCGATCCATCGGGCGCTCACGTTCCATATCAAGCTTGATTTCATGGATTGACCGAACCTGGTCTTCCGTTTCCTGATATGGGAACGAAGATTCAAAGTCGCGCTGCATCTCGCCATCGGGAGAGAAAGCGTGCCCGATGCTTGCCTCACGTTCTGCGTATAGCTTGATCAAATCATCCGCAATATCCTGGACAGAGGATTGAACCTTGCTCTTGACACGCTTCCAATCACTGCCGCCGAGCTTATAGACTTTAGGTTCTTTGCCTTCCGATCCGACGTACTTCTGAACAAGATCAATCTGCTCGACCGGGACGTACAGCTTATCCGTTCCCTGATAGCGGATATGCAGATAATCCTTGTGGACACCATTGATCACGAGCGTTTCGATGCCCAGGTATTTTCCGATCCCGTGGTTGACATGGACGACATAATCGCCAATTTTAAGCTCGGAATAACTCTTGATTCGCTCTGCATTAGAAAGCTTTTGTCTTCTCGCAGGCTTCTTTGTTTTTTTATTGAAGAGTTCCTCTTCCGTAATCACAGCGATCTTCTGAATTGGGAATTCAAAGCCCGTATTCAGGCTGCCCTGGATAATCTGAACTTTTCCCGGCAGCAATTCCTGCTTGCCATTCATTTTTACTGCATCGATTTCATAGTCTTCAAGAACCCGCTCGAGCTTTTTGACTCTTTCGGCGTCCGGCCCAAGGAAAATAACCGCATAGTTTCCTTTGCGCCAGCGATCGACTTCACCTTTTAGCACATGCATCTGACCATGGAAATTCTGCATCTGCTTGCATGAAATATTGATGATGTTTTGCGGACTCGTGTTTGGAACATGCCTTAAAAATAACGAGAGATACACAATTGGTTTTCCTGCTTTACTCATCAAGTCAGGCAGCTGGTGTGAAATCTTCAGGTCATGGATAATTTGCCCTTCACCGAGGAGACTCGTGTACCATTCCGCCTCTTCCTTGCTAAGAGACTCATTCATCTCCTGAACCCTGCTTATTTCGTCGACGAACAGGAAACCATTAGACGGCAAGTAATCTATTAAACTTTGAGGCTTTTCGTACGCTATGGATAAGTACTTGAAAACTTGATCAGGTTTTTGGCCATTTCGGAGCTGTTCCAATTCATAGCCAATGTTTTGTGACATCAGTGTTTTCGCTTTATTATCCTTAAGCTTCTTCAAACTGCCTGAGAGCCCGGTTTCCAGCCCTGTAATCAGGCGGTCCAGCTGTTCATTTTCGATTGGGTTTTCTGTAGCCGGCCCAATTGCTACTGTCTTCATTTTTTCCTTCGAGCGCTGGTCCTCAAGAGAGAAAGTCCGGATTGAGTCAACCTCTGCATCAAACAGCTCAATCCTGATTGGATCTGTCGATGTCAGCGGGTAAATGTCGATAATTCCGCCGCGGAGGCTGAATTCACCAGGAGCTGAAACCATTTCTGCCCTGACATAGCCCATGCTGACAAACCGGTTAAGAACAGATTCGAGATCAATCTCTTCACCAAGCTTGAATGTCATCTGGAATTTTGACCATAAATCCTTTGGCGGCAGCATCTTCCTAAGGCCAGCCATCGGGACAATCACAATACCTGTCTTCTTTTTGCTCCAATGATTCAGAGCCTCTATCCTCTGTGCCTTCAGCTCGGGGCTTGAAATACTTATTTCAGCGGCAATCAATTCATTTGCCGGGTAAAGGTAAACATCATTTTCCCCTATTAAATTAACAAGATCATCATATAGTTTTTGTGCTTGCAATAAATTATGTGTGACAATCAGGACGGGGCGCTTCGTCTGTTCGTAAATCGCGGCTAGAAAGACCGTCCTCGCCGAACCAGACAGGCCTGCGACGAGCTGTTCCCTAAGCCCCGCATCCATTCCGGATATAACAGATTGGACATCATCCTGATGACTAAATAGAGCTTTCAGCCCCTGCATCCAAACCTCTCCCTCTCTATAAAAAATGCTAATCTTTACTTTTAAAAAACTCTTTTCTCAAACTTTGTTGCTATTGTTCACAAAATTAAAAAATATTAAGAGAAAAGAGCTTGCACACTTAATACCGAACTGCAAAATAGATTTTTTTACGTTAAAATCGACTTTAGGATTTTAACAACAATCTTTACGAAAACAGCATTTAATAATGATGCCAATATACAAACAGAAAAATGCTTTGGATGAGGAATCCAAAGCTTGTCAGTGAATTAGGTAGTCATGCTGGTGGTAGTCTGGGTTGCGTTCCAGGGCTTCTTGACAGTCTTCACAGATTGATTTTATATTGATATCACCATTACCTGCGTAAGAAACCATCTCCAGGCGCTCTTCCTCGGTCAGCTTATGCAGCCCTAAACTTTCACTGTGGACAGACAAACTGTCCAGTGAGCCCATCTTCGTGCCGCAATGACGGCAATGATAATGTATAGCCATGCCCGTCCCTCCCAAATTAAGTCATTATCATTATTGACCCTTTGGCAGGAACTTATGCACTTAGCCTATTGTATGATTCTTTTTTTACATTATATTACTTGATCAAAAGATTGGCATGTTTAATTCGCCATCTTTAATAAAATCTTCTATTGATTAAATGTATTCATAACTTCTAAGAAAGGCTTTTTCATCCATTCTTCACAAGCATCTGCAGACTTCATTACAGCTTCAGCCATCTGTTCGTTTTCTTCCGCTGTAAAACGTCCAAGAACCCAATCCGTGATCGCCATTCCATTTGTAGGCCGGCTGATGCCTACCCTGATTCGCTTGAATTCCTGTGTTCCAGTATGGGCAATCGTCGACTTTATTCCATTATGGCCGCCTGCGCTGCCTTTTTGCCGCAATCGGATCCTGCCAGTCGGCATATCGAGGTCATCATAGATCACGACTAGATCCTCCACATCGATATCGTAAAAATCCATGACGGCCCTGATGGATTCACCAGAAAGGTTCATATAGGTTAAAGGTTTAAGCAGGATTACTTTTTCGCCGTCAACAAATCCCTTTCCATATAAGCCTTTATGTTTTGCCTGATCTAATGGGATATTCCACCGTTTGGATAACTCATCAATAACTTCAAAGCCGATATTGTGCCTTGTTTTATCATATTGTCTTCCTGGATTCCCAAGTCCAACAAATAACTTCACTTTCCACACCCCTAACCAAACGCATATCATCTCTTCTAATCGCTAATTCCCCTTGATTCAGGGAAGCCAGAAAAAATTTCTATTTCTAATGTACACGAAAACCGCAAAAGACGTAACCCTTTTCAGGCTACGTCTATTGCTGCTTTATTCTCCGCTCGCTTCAGTTTCTCTTCCTTCTTCATTTTCAGGCTCTCCTGGTTCTTGTTCTTCTCCAGAATTGATTTCTTCTTCCACTTTAGGAGGAAGGATTGAAACGACGACCGTGTTTTCGTCATCATTGATTTCGTAACTTCCTGTTTTGATATCTGCAAGTGTCAGGTTTTCATTCACTTGCAGGTTTGTGATATCTACATCAATTGACTCGGGGATATTGCCTGGAGTCGATGTAATGTTCACTTCGTGGATCGGCTGCTGAAGTACGCCGCCATCCTTGACACCTGCAGCATCGCCGACGAGGTTTACTCGGACGCTTGCATGTACCTTCGAGCTTTTATCGACAACAAGGAAATCAGCATGGAGAATCTCTTTCTTGATGTGATCTTCCTGATAATCTGTCAGCATGACGCTATGCTGGCTACCGCCCAAATCAAGAGAAATGACGCCATTTCGCCCATTTTCGCGGATAGTCTTCACAAACTCAATGCTGTCTACATAAATCGACTTACTATCGGTAGTCCTCCCATAGACAACTGCTGGAATATTGCCCTCCTGGCGTAATTTCCTCAAAGTAGAACGTTGAGTACCTGTGCGCTCATTTGCTTTCAATACTGCACTCATGATTTTTATCCCCTTCCTATTTCGTAAGTACTTGTCTATATAAAAAATGCCCCAAAACAGGAAGGTCTAAACGTTTTACTTTTTTTAGAGGCTCTATTAAACATGGCCGTTAGCGTTTCATTCCAGGCACTTTCACTCTCCGTGGGAAACTGCTATAAATTCTTGACAGCTTTGACCCGGGGTCCTTGAAACCTGTCACAATAATGAGCTTTTCTTGACAGCTTTGACCCTGTTTCCTTGAAACCTGTCACAATAATGAGCTTTTTTTGACAGCTTTGACCCCGTTTCCTTGAAACCTGTCACAATAACCAGCTTTTCTTGACAGCTTTGGCCCGGTTTCCTTGAAACCTGTCACAATTACGAGCTTTTCTTGACAGCTTTGACCCCGTTTCCTTGAAACCTGTCACAATAAACAGCTTTTCTTGACAGCTTTGGCCCTGTTTCCTTGAAACCTGTCACAATAATGAGCTTTTTTTGACAGCTTCGACCCTGTTTCCTTGAAACCTGTCACAATAATGAGCTTTTTTTGACAGCTTTGACCCCGTTTCCTTGAAACCTGTCACAATAAACACCTTTTCTTGACAGCTTTGGCCCTGTTTCCTTGAAACCTGTCACAATTACGAGCTTTTCTTGACAGCTTTGGCCCTGTTTTCTTGAAACCTGTCACAATAAACACCTTTTCTTGACAGCTTTGGCCCTGTTTCCTTGAAACCTGTCACAATTACCAGCTTTTCTTGACAGCTTTGGCCTCGTATCCTCAAAACCTGTCACAATAACCAGCTTTTCTTGACAGCTTTGGTCCTTTTTTCTTGAAACCTGTCACGATAACTAGCTTTTTTTGACAGCTTTGGCCCGGTATCCATGAAACCTGTCACAATAACGCTTTCAGATGGCATGAAAAAAGTGCAAGCGCCTTGACCAGCCCAGGCAGGCCGTATGTAAAAGCAATCAGAAACAAGAGTAGGCTTGCCGCTTGGCAAGCCTGAATTCTCTTATAAAATCAATCAAACAAAGTGCTGACAGACTGCTCTTCGTGGACGCGGATAATCGCTTCCCCAATCAATGGAGCAACAGACAGCTGATGGATTTTTTCAACGCGCTTTTCTTCTGCAAGCGCGATTGAGTTTGTCACAACCAGTTCTTTAATCTTGGAGTTTTCGATACGCTCAATTGCAGGACCTGATAATACAGGGTGTGTACAGCAAGCGTATACTTCAAGTGCTCCATTTTCAACTAATGCATTCGCAGCCAATGTAATCGTACCAGCTGTATCAATGATATCGTCAATCAAGATTGCAATCTTGCCTTCGATATTACCAACGATATTCATGACTTCTGCAACATTCGGCTTCGGACGGCGCTTATCAATGATGGCGATTGGCGCTTTCAGTCTTTCAGCCATCTTTCTTGCACGAGTAACACCGCCATGGTCTGGGGATACGATGACGACATCTCCATTCAGTTCCTTGCTGTTAAAGTGGTCAGCAAGGATTGGCACGCCCATCAAGTGATCGATTGGAATATCAAAGAATCCCTGGATTTGCGGAGCGTGCAGGTCAAGCGTGATCACGCGAGTTGCGCCCGCCGTCTCGAGCAGGTTCGCCACAAGCTTCGCAGTGATTGGCTCACGAGCGCGTGCTTTACGGTCCTGTCTTGCATATCCGTAATAAGGCATAACAATATTGATTGTTTTAGCTGATGCACGCTTCAAGGCATCAATCATGATCAACAATTCCATGATGTTCTCATTTACTGGAGAGCTAGTTGACTGGATGACATATACATCGCAGCCACGGATGCTTTCTTCAATGTTGATCTGGATTTCTCCGTCGCTGAACTGGGATACAGAGCATTTACCTAGCTCTACCCCAATTACTTTCGCAATTTCCTGTGCAAGTTCAACATTTGAGTTAAGTGAAAAAACCTTCAAATTTGGGTCAAGATACTGGTTTGACATTATGGACCTCCAAGACTCTTATTTCTTTACGTTCATTTTCCCTACATAATCTTCTTTGTTGACTTGACGAGCACGCGCAAGCGCTAGTGCTTCACCTGGAACATCTTCAGTGATCGTGGAACCAGCTGCTACATAAGCACCTTTCCCAATCGTCACTGGTGCAACAAGATTGGAATTACAGCCAATGAATACGCCATCTTCAATCTTGGTCAAAAACTTGTTTTTGCCATCATAATTCACTGTGATTGAGCCGCAGCCGATATTCACATCAGCACCGACTTCTGCGTCACCGATATAGCTAAGGTGTGAAGCTTTGCTTCCTTTGCCGAATACCGCTTTCTTAATTTCGACAAAATTGCCGATTTTCACTTCATCATCGATATCAGAATCTGGCCTGATATGCGCGAAAGGTCCGATATTGACTTCGGAGCCAATTTTGCTGTCAAAGGCAGCTGATTGGCGGATAACTGTATTGTTTCCAATTTGGCAGTTGCTGATTTCAGTATTAGGTCCAATCTGGCATTCAGAGCCGATGACGGTGCTGCCAGATAGTGTCGTACCCGGGAAAATAACCGTATCCTGTCCAACCTTCACATCAGGTCCAATATACGTGTTATCAGGATCTATAAGCGATACGCCATTGCGCATATGATATTCGTTAATCCGCTTTTTCATCGTGCGTTCGGCTTCAGCAAGAGCAACCCGGTCATTGACACCAAGCGTCTCCGCGAAGTTATCAGTCACATAGGCAGATACGATTTCGCCCTGATTTTTCAGGATCTCGATGACATCCGGAAGATAGTATTCTCCCTGAACATTATCGTTTGATACATTCTGGATCGCCTCGAATAACATTTTGTTGTCGAAACAATATGTACCAGTGTTGATTTCATTGATGCTTCTTTCCTGCTCGCTGGCATCCTTATGCTCGACGATTTTTTCAACAAAACCTTCCGCATTCCTGACAATCCTGCCATAGCCTGTTGGATTCTCAGCCCTCGCAGTCAGGATGGTTGCTTTGGCGTTTGTCTCTTCATGGTGCTTGAAAAGAGCTTCCATTGTTTCACCCTTGATCAGCGGAGTATCACCGCAGACCACGATTGTGACTCCCTCTTTGTCTGCAAGCATGTCCCCTGCCTGCTGTACAGCATGAGCAGTTCCGAGCTGTTCTGCCTGAAGGGCATACTGGCTATCCTCACCGAGCTGATCCTTTACTTTTTCTGCTCCATGACCGACAATGGTCACGATTTCGTTTATATCAAGACTTTTCACCTGGTCAATTACATGCTGTACCATTGGCTTTCCGCATACAGGGTGAAGAACTTTATACAATTTAGACTTCATTCTTGTTCCCTGACCGGCAGCTAAAATGATTGCATAACGATTAGACATTAGCAGGCCTCCAATTTACCTTTTTATCCATTACGAATATATCTTAAATAGCCGTCCATTTCAAGAATAGATGAACAAGTACAATTATTTGTCAGTTTAGGGGGGAAGGTATACTTCGAAAAAATAGGGAAATTTTCATCATAATAGGTTTAACCGAGGGATAAGCTGGGGAAATAAAAAAGAGCCTTACTTATGCAGCAGGCTCTTGATGTTATACACTTATATTCTAGGAAGCGCCAGCTTCTTCGAATTCAACTTCCAATTCACCTAAACGGTGGTACTCTGCCAATACAGCATCCTGGATCTTTCCGCGTGTACCCGAATTGATCGGATGCGCGATATCACGGAACTCGCCATCAGGAGTGCGTTTACTTGGCATTGCAACAAATAGGCCGTTGTTTCCATCAATCACCCTGATATCATGGACAACAAACTCGTTGTCAAGCGTGATGGAAGCGATCGCTCTCATCCGTCCATCTGTATTAACGCGGCGTAATCTTACGTCAGTTACTTCCATTCTGTTCACCACCTTTACAAATAGATAAAATTCTAGTTAAATAATTCCACGTTGAAATCAAATCTCCTTCTTTTACAAGAAAATTTTTTCGAAAAAATAGGGCGAATTTATGAACATTTCCATTTCGAAAGCCTTTTCATGAATAAAAAACCTTTAAAATAGGCTTTTTTGGCTATTGACGCGTAAAAAAAGATTTCCTACAAAGTTATTATTTTTTATTTCTTTTTGAGATCTTATTATAGAAAAAACATTTATTTTAAAAGGTGTTTCCCCTTCTTGTGACTGAAACTCCTGTTCCATTCCTTTTTCGTGCACATAGACTCCTTTTGTAAACCCTTTTCCTTCCCAAACAATATCTCATGCTTTTTGAACATAAAAAAAACGCCCGTTTATTTAACGAGCGCTACTACTTCGATTTCCACCAGGGCATCCTTTGGCAGTCTTGCCACTTCTACTGTTGAGCGAGCTGGCTTATGCACACTGAAATACTCTGCATATACTTCATTCAACTGAGCGAATTCATCCATATTTTTGATGAAGACAGTTGCTTTTACGACTGTTTCAAGTGAAGCACCTGCAGCCTCAAGTACTGCTTTCAAGTTTTTGAATACCTGATGCGTCTGGGCCTGGATGTCCCATTCGACCATGACACCCTCTGGAGTCAATGGAATCTGGCCAGAGCTGTAGAAGAGATTGTTCACAACCACCCCTTGCGAATATGGGCCGATTGCTGCAGGCGCGTTTGAAGTTTGTACAATATTCATATTGTCACCTCGTCAATTTGTTATATGAACAACTATTCTCTGCGTGCGAAGTAATTTCCTTCACTCACGGTAATATTTCGTTCTTTTACATCTACATCTGAAAGGCGGACGAGTGAAAGATACTCATCGACAAGCCTTTCTTCAATATTCTCCGATTCAACCAGAACCGCTATTCCCGCTAACTTAGCATTAAACTCTTCAAGCAGGTTGATCATGCCATTAACGGTACCGCCTGCTTTCATGAAGTCATCGACAATCAGAACCTTCGAACCCTCTGCTAGACTGCGCTTTGACAGCACCATCGTCTGAATTCTTTTTGAAGAGCCTGAAACATAGTTTATGCTTACAGTCGACCCTTCAGTTACTTTGCTATCCCTTCTGACAATCACAACAGGTACATTCAATTGGCTTGCGACTGCATACGCAATTGGTATTCCTTTTGTCGCCACGGTCATGACAACCTCAATATCCTTTTCAGCAAAAGCAGAAGCGAGCAGCCTCCCCACTTCCTGCACAATCGCTGGATTTCCGAGGATATCGTTCATGAAAAGGTAGCCGCCTGGCAGCAACCTGTCAGGACTTGCCATAATGGTACACAGTTCATCGATTACCTTCCTGGCTTTTTCTTCACTGACATGAACATGGAACTTGACTCCGCCGGCTGCGCCTGGCACGGTCTGCAGGACACCGATTCCCCGCTGTTCAAATGTTTCTTTGATGATTCCGAGATCTTCACTGATTGAGGACTTTGCTGAACCATACTTCTCGGCAAAATAGGTTAACGGTACCAATTGGCGCGGATGTTCCAGTAAATAAGTCGTCATATCGATCAAACGCTCGCTGCGTCGAAATTTCATTCAAGAACCTCCAAAATCCGAATATTTAAGGTTAATATACCATCAATATACGGATTTAATCAAGAGTGTGTCGCTCTCCAAGCATTCTCACTGCAAACACTTGGTCACAGAACCCTCGCAGGCCGTTATAAATGCGATGCATCCGCGAATCATGAGCCACAAGGCTAAATACTGTCGGTCCGCTTCCGCTCATCAAAACAGCGTCAGCACCAAACCTCTTCATTTGGTCTTTGATCTGCGCTACCTCAGGATAAAGCGAAAGCGTCACATCTTCCAAAACATTTCCGACACTGTTGCAGACTCCATTGAAATCTCCATTTTCAATTGCGGATATCATTTGCTTTGTAGGCGGATGCTGAACCTTCTCTACATTAAGGCGGCGATATACTTCTGCGGTCGATACACCGATAAACGGCTTCGCCAAAACAATCCAACATGTTGGCGGTGCCGGAAGTTGTTCAATAATTTCCCCTCTGCCCGTTGCAAGCGCAGTTCCTCCGTAAACACAGAAAGAAACGTCTGAACCAATTTCAGCGCCAAGCACAGCCAGCTCGTCCAATGACAGACCAAGCTTCCATAGCTTATTCAAACCTCTTAATGTTGCCGCTGCATCACTGCTGCCGCCAGCAAGACCCGCTGCCACCGGAATCGTCTTCTCAATTCCAATAATAACACCTTGCTTAACCTGGAATCTCTCCTTCAACAGATGCGCTGCCTGGTAAGCTAGATTCCGCTGATCATCCGGAACAAACCGGTTATGGGAATGGATCACAATCCTGTCTTCTTCTAGTAAACTAAGTTCAATGCGATCAGCCAAATCAATCGTCGTCATGACCATTTCCACCTCATGGTAACCGTCCGGACGTTTGTGCAAAACATCAAGTGACAAATTGATTTTTGCTGGCGCCTTCACTAAAACCTTCACAACCTCCACCTACTTTAAACGAATTCCACATTTTGTCCTATTTTACCACAAAAAGAAAATAAAAGCGCAAGCGCCTTGGTCAGCCCCGAAAAGCGCTGGAGGGCCGACCATTGAAGTCGCTCTTTGACTTCATTGGGCGGACCGAAGCGTCTCGAGGGGCTAGGCGCTGGAGCTGGACAAATAAAAGCGCAAGCGCCTTGGTCAGCCCTGAAAACTCGATGGAACTGGACAATTGCCTACTTTAAAACCATACTCTCTGAGTAAAATAAGTAAGACTCCTCTTTAATAAACATTCCTTTATTTTATCATTAGCGTAATCGCGAATACAGTAATTTCACAAAGAATTGGAATGGCAGATGATCCATGGATGTTGCCCTCGTTTTTAGGCATGCAAAAAGCCGGAGCAATAGCCCCGGCACCGCGATGGATCTGAATTTTATTGGCAACTGCAAGTAACAGCTGTGTGGCAGTCTCTAAAGAATTTTTATCTGGGTCAGCGGTTTTGGTTCGCAAGCTGCTGTTCGGCAAGCTCGATGGCTCGCTTAACCATGTTACCAGCGTCCTTGGCCTTTATGCCGCCCCATCCTTCATTCTGGACGACATCATAGAAGCCTAGCTCCTTTGCAAGCTCTTCCTTCAACCTTTCAGACATAATCCCTCTTCTTCTGCCCATTACTACCATCTCCTTTCACCACCGCGGTTACCTTAGTATTTTTGAAAGGAGGGGTTTTCATGTGCTCCTTATTTATCCTTAAATTAAGTAAATTTGGGCAAAATAAAAAGCAGCTAACCCGAGAGTTGACTGCCTGTACTGCATTGAGCCAAAAAATTAGCTCAAAGCTATTGATCCTGTTGTATCTTCAAAGAAGGTAATCTCCACTGTTTCAGTTAAAACATCTGCGTAGCTGTACGAAACACGTTCAAAAGCATTTTCATCCTGGTCAAGCTCGATGACGAAAACAGAAGGATAAGTTTCCGCTAACACGCCAGAACGTTCAATCGTCTTTCTCCGTCCTCCGTTGGCCTTTAGCATGAGTCTTTTTCCTAAGTTTGAATCAAGCGCTTTTTTGATATCCGATAATGTTTTTGGCATTCGGTCCACCTCACTGTGTAAAGTATAACACGCTGACACTAATTAGTCAAACAAAAACATAAATTATAACAGTACTTAAATTTAAAAGTCAATATATTTCGGTCTTCTTTTTCTTCTAATTTTCAACAATTTTAGCGTAGCCTTTAATGCGATAAAATATGTACTGAAATAATAAAAAACGCCGGACCGTATTTTATTCAGTCCGACGAATTTTTATTATATGGCATTCCTGTCCTTAATACTCCCTTGGTTTCAATTCCCCCAAGGCCCTTATCTCCCGTCAATGTATTTCGCAATACATCCCAAACATTTATGCGCTCCATGAATGGTGTAAAGCTGATTTTAGCAACAATATAGACTGGGTCAAGAGCATGGATATTGACTCTTGAAGGGGAACTGGCAAAATTGGCTCCAGCATGGATCAATGATTCAAAATGAGATTGGCACGCTCCAGCAAATATGACCAGCTGGTCCAGATGCGGAACTTTCCTCCTGGCCTCTCTTACTGTCTGGACAAAATGCTTAGAATGTCGATATGCATTCAGGTCGTCCATCGTTCCCTTAGACTTTGAATAAGCATCATGTCCTGTAATGACCAATATATCGGGCCGATAGTAATCAATCAGCGATCCGACTTTATCCGGCATTTCCTTTTCATTGCAATGGAATCCATAAACAGGAACTCCTACTTTCTCATATAGTGTCAGGCACTTTTTTAAATAATTTGGATCTCCATCAATATGGAGCACCTTCCCAGGCATCTGAAAGTAGTTATATGATTTGCTGTAACCTTCAGTGGCTTCATATTCCTGTTTTTGCTGCAGTAAATCTACATCCTGCCGGAATAGCTTATATGACTGTTCTTCAAGTGAGCGGAATTCCTTTGTCAGCCTCATGCGCATACTCGGATCTATTTTAATCAAATCTTCATAGGGCGCATCCGCAATCAACCGGAATTCCTCACCATATAATATCGCGATTTTTTTGCCATGTTTCTCTCTGATATCGATTACCCGGAACATAATATCGCATTGATGCGAAACCCTGCCGACGATATCCATGAGGTTAATATTCATCATCCTCACTCCAATTGCCCCGCACACAGGCTGCGCTAAGTGGTATTCTTACATAAATTATGCAGATACCCATAGACATGTGCCTTTCGGGACTCTGGACGATTGATATATTGGTTCTTGGAATAGGATTATCTTGAGTTTACTGGTTATTTTTCTGAAGTCAGATAATATTTTCCTTGAATCCATGATATATTCCTTCATCACCCGAATTAATTCCTAAATGTAAAAAAAAGCCCGAAAAAATATCCGGACTTAGTGAAAATATGGATACAGCGCATTGCTTAATTGAGCAAATTCTTCTATGGAAAGGGTTTCTCCCCTGCGCGACTCTTCGACTCCTGCCTGCTGGAGCGCAGCTTGGATATTTTCTTTCTTCTGCTTTCCATCCGGCAGCTGGCTTGTCAGGTTATTCAAGATTGTCTTCCTTCGCTGGGCAAAACTTGACCTGGTGACGCGGAAGAAGAATTCTTCATCCTTAACCTGCACAGGCGGTTCTTCATGCAATGTCAATCTGATGACGGCTGAATCTACATTCGGCTGCGGCATAAACACTGTTTTAGGAACAATCATCACTGTTTCAGCCTTTGTGTAATACTGGACTGCAATTGACAAAGAACCATATTCCTTCGTTCCGGGTTTGGCAGAGATTCTATCGCCAACCTCCTTTTGAAGCATACAGACGATTCCTCTAATCGGCAGCCTTTCCTCCAGCAGCTTCATCAGGATCGGTGTTGTAACGTAATATGGCAGGTTGGCAACGACCATAACATCCTCTTGCTCTTTAAATTCCTGCTCCATCACAGCTCGAACATCTGCTTTCAATACATCACTATGGATGACATTTACGTTTGGATATGGGGACAGTGTGTCCTCCAGGATCGGAAGCAGACGCTGATCAATTTCAAATGCAACAACTTTTTCCGCTCTTTTAGCCAATTGCTCGGTCAACGCTCCGATTCCAGGGCCAACTTCTATCGCACCGCTATGGTCCGTTAACTCCGCATGGTCGACGATGCGGTTCAGGATATTCGTATCGATCAAAAAGTTCTGTCCAAGGCTCTTTTTAAAAGAAAAACCGTATTTATCCAGTATTTCCTTCGTTCTCATCGGGGTCGCAATATCTTTATGCATTTTGTTCCTCCTTAAGGATTTCTGCCAGTGCAGCTGCGAAATCCTGTCTTTTCACCTGAAACATCATCAGACGCTTATGCAGCTGTTTCCCATTTGTATAACCAATACGCAGCATTCTCCCGAGCTTTTCACGCCTCTCCCTGGAACCCGGTCCGCCGATCAGACCCGCAACAACCAAGTCTTCTTGGGTAATCTCCTCAACCGCCTCAGCGTCCATTACCTGAGCATCCTTCAGAGCTTCACGGATCACCTCGGGTGTTGCATGTTCCACTCCAAGGCCCCTCCCGGATTTGGGCTTGGCCAATTCTTTTGGGATAAAAGCATGCTTGCACCCTGCAACCTGCTCTGAAATAATTTTACGGATTTTCTCACCTGGAAAATCAGGATCGGTAAAAACAATGACTCCCCGCTTTTCGTGGGCATTCCGAATCCGTTCAATGGTATCCGCATTAATCGCCGATCCATTCGTTTCAATTGTATCAGCGTCAACAGCACGTTTGATCGCCGTCGTATCATCCTTACCCTCAACTACAATGATTTCTTTTAATTTCATGGTACCTCCAATTGAAAGCGCAAGCGCCTTGATCAGCCCCGACAAGCGCTGGAGGGCCGACCGGTGAAGTCGTTCTTTGACTTCATTGGGCGGACCGAAGCGACTCGAGGGGCTAGGCGCTGGAGCTGGACATTTCTCGAAGTGTGATGGTTAAAATTCTTTTCTTTAATCAAAAAGCTTAAGCAAATTAAAAAAGAAAAAAATTTTTCTTTGAAATAAATGAAACAGTTATGAAATATAATCGTCTATATAGGTGTAAAGTTTTTAAGCGATTACGCTTTTCTTATTATACCTTAAACGTAAAATGAAAAAACAAAAATGCAGAGGAAGGTTCCCCTGCATCCATGAATTAATTTAGGATTTTGATTTTGACTTTCTTTCGGCCCCAGCGGTATGCATCCGACTTTGAGGCAAAGAATACATCAATCTTATTGCCTTTGATAGCTGACCCTTTGTCGGCAGCTATTGCATAGCCATATCCTTCAACATATACTTTTGTTCCTAAAGGAATAACTCTAGGATCTACTGCGATGACCTTGATGTTAGGATTCGCCCTAAGATTGATGCCAGTGGCCGTGTAGCCTGAGCAGCCGTTACAGTTAGCAGTATAGGCTGTGGAAGAAACATAGAATTCCTTCCCGGCAGGTTCACTTGAGCCACGTGATACTTGAGCTACGATGACCTTCGTTCCCATTGCCACGACTTTATCCTGTTTTTCTTTCATTTTCTTTTCACTGACCAGTTTTCTTGATACTTCTTTGCCGTTTTCAAGGATGACTTCATATTCCTTTGAAAGCAAGCCTTCCTGGCCTTCTGTTACGACTTTCTGTTTCCCTTTTTCCAGTTTGCTGTCATTTTTCGTAATGACTGCATAGCTAATTGGTTCTTCCACTACATCGGTGACTTTTTCAACTCGAATGACATTAATCACGGCATCTTTAGTGACGTTCTGCTTTAATGCAGGCTCAACACGGTCCATTTCGTTCAGTGTGATTCCTTGCTGTGATAAAAAGTCAGCGACCGTAGTCGAAGTCGACCATACTTCTTGCTCTTTTCCGCCTACTACAACCTTAAGCGGGAAAGCTCTTTGAATGGCAATCTTCATATCTTGCTTTAATTTAGCGTCTGGGTTTGGGTTTAACTTGTCGTGTTCATTTATAGCGACATTCTGTTCTTTCAGGAATTCCTCTACAGTATCGGCTGCTGTCCAATACGTTTTCTTTTCCTGATCTTGTATTAGCTCTACCTGTCTTGCCGGCTTCCACACGATCGATAGGTTGTTTTTAACCTCCGTGTTTGCCGCCAGCGATAAATAATCCTCTGAGCGCAATGAAATATTGAGATCATTAAATATATCTTGGATAGTATTCGCGTGTGTTTTAATGACTCTTTCTTCGCCATCCAGCGTCAATGCGACTGTCTTTTTGGTCCCTTCGTACATGAAGAACCCGAGAGCAGCGGCAAAAACTAGGAAACTAGCAGAAAAAATCACTAGTTTCTTCTTACTCAAAGTCTTGGAAAACAGGTTTTTCATACTATTAATCACGATGAAAAACGCCTCCTCTTCTCGGAGTGATTATAAAGATATTGTTGCCGACTTGTCAACCCAGACACCCTTGCCAAGCGTAGTCCCTATTATGCAAGATGCTCCATAAAAAGAAAAGCAAGAGTTATCGACACGGTTATCCTATGTCGCAAGTGAGACATGTAGAACTTTTTAGAAACATAAAAAGTTTGGACAACCTTGTTGAAAAATCGACAACATTCTTTATCACTTTATGCCGAATAATTTTTTTGCATTTCTGGCTGTTTCTTCAGCCACTTCCTCAAGAGTTAAACCTTTCAGTTCTGCAATTTGTTCGGCTACCAATTTTACATAGGCTGGTTCATTTCTTTTTCCGCGATATGGATGCGGAGTCAAGTATGGGCAGTCTGTTTCGACCAACAGACGGTCCAATGGAATCGCCTCTGCTACTTCCTTCGGTTTTTTTGCATTTTTAAAAGTAACAGGTCCGCCAAGTGAAATTAAGAAATTCATTTCAATGCATTCAAGAGCTGTTTCGACGCTGCCGCTGAAACAGTGCATGATCCCGCCTACTTCCCCTGCATTCTCTTCCTTTAAAATCTCTACTATGTCTGCTGTTGCATCACGATTATGTATGATAATAGGAAGTTGGACTTCTTTTGCCAGTCTGATTTGTTTGCGGAAGACTTCTTTCTGGATTTCCTTCGGTGACTTGTCCCAATAATAATCAAGGCCCATTTCACCAAGTGCCACCACCTTCGGATGATCTGCCAGTTCTCTCAGCCATTCCAGATGCTCCTGGGTCATATCGATCGCATCGACTGGATGCCACCCTACACTCGCATAAAGAAAGTCATAGCTTTCGGCGAGCTCCAGTGCCTTTTTAATCGTTATTTCATCGAACCCGACAACCACCATATTCGTAACACCTTCAGCAATTGCGCGGTCAATGACCTCCTGGAGATCTTCGTTGAATTGTTCTGCATTTAAGTGCACGTGTGTATCAAAAAGCATGTCAAAACTCCTTTGCAGCATTACCCTGCAGTTTCATTCTAATCGGACCTGACAAAAGGTTGCATAGAATTCCTGCGATGTTCTTATTATTGTGATAAAGATGTGTCGATATCATAACTTTTTTTCAATGTAAAGGTCAAATTTTTGAAACTGTTTTCATAAAAAACCGGTAAGTGTCGGGAGTGCTAGCTAAATAACTCTCTTACTATCATAAAACACTCTTTTAAAAAAATTGCTTTTTTAACACAAAAAACCTGAAAATGTTACACATGAAACATTTCCAGGTTTTCATTCTGTACTTATTTAACTTTAGCGCCGACTGAAAGTGCATCGTCTACTGTTGCCAACGACATGATACCGTCTTTTTCCCCTGCAAGGATCATCCCCTCGGAAAGCTCTCCGCGGAGTTTTACCGGCTTGAGGTTGGTCACGCAAATCACCTTTTTGCCGACAAGGTCTTCCGGTTTATAGTACTTCGCAATGCCAGAAACAACCTGGCGCTTTTCATAGCCAAGATCCAATTGAAGCTTCAGAAGCTTATCAGCCTTTTTGACAGGCTCGGCATGGATGACTTGTGCTACACGAAGCTCAACCTTCATAAAGTCATCTATCGTAATTTCATCCTGAGTTTCAGGCTTTTCTTCCACCACAGGTGCCGCCGGAGCAGATCCCTGCATTTTTTCCTTGATGAACTCAACTTCTTCCTTCAGTTCAAGACGAGGGAAGATTGGCTCTCCTTGAACAACCTTTGTAGCCGCAGGAATCTGGCCGAATTCCTCGAGGCTTTCCCATGATTGAAGCACTTCGGAACCAATGTTCAGCTGAGCAAAGATTTTATCAGGAGTTCTTGTAAGGAATGGCTTCAATAGAACAGCGACTCTTCTCAATGATTCAGCAAGATGGACCATCACATCCGCAAGGGCTGCTTTCTTTTCTTCATCCTTCGCAAGCACCCAAGGCTGTGTCTCATCGATGAACTTATTGCAGCGGCTGATTAATTGCCACACAGAAGTAAGCGCCACGGAAAATTCCATTTTTTCCATTGCTTCTTCGTACTTCTGAACTGTTTCCTTGTTCACATTAAGCAGCTGCTTCTCAAATTCCCCTTCGGAACCATTGTAGGCAGGGATTTCACCATCAAAATACTTATTGATCATCGCTACCGTTCTGTTCAACAGGTTTCCAAGGTCATTCGCAAGGTCAAAGTTGATTCTTTCGACAAATCCTTCAGGAGTGAATACACCGTCAGAACCGAATGGAACTTCTCGGAGCAGGTAGTAGCGAAGCGCATCAAGACCATATCGGTCAATCAGTGTAACCGGATCGACTACGTTCCCTTTGGATTTCGACATTTTTCCGTCCTTCATCAAAAGCCAGCCATGGGCGAAAACCTTTTTAGGAAGCGGAAGGTCAAGGGCCATCAGCATGATTGGCCAATAAATTGTATGGAAGCGGACGATTTCTTTACCAACAAGATGGACATCCGCTGGCCAGTAATTCAAGTACTTGGAATCATCATCCGTTCCATAGCCAAGAGCAGTGATATAGTTCGACAACGCATCGATCCATACATAAATGACATGCTTCGGATCACCAGGAACCTTTACACCCCAATCAAACGTTGTCCGGGATACAGCGAGATCCTCAAGACCGGGTTTAATAAAGTTATTGATCATTTCATTTTTACGCGATTCTGGCTGGATGAAGTCAGGATTCTCTTCATAATACTTCAGCAGCCTGTCTGCGTATTTGCTCATTTTGAAGAAGTATGACTCTTCTTTTACTTTTTCAACAGGACGGCCGCAATCCGGGCAGTTTCCATCTTCAAGCTGTCTGTCTGTGTAGAAAGATTCGCATGGAGTACAGTACCAGCCTTCATATTGATCAAGATAGATATCACCCTGCTCAAGCAGCTGGGCGAAAATCTTTTCGACAATCTGCTTATGGCGATCCTGAGTCGTACGGATAAAATCATTGTAGGAAATATCCAGCTTGCCCCAAAGTTCCTGGATCCCTTCGACGATTTCATCTACATATTGCTGCGGAGTGATGTCCTTTGCCTCAGCATTACGCTGGATTTTTTGACCGTGCTCATCCGTGCCTGTCAGATACATGACATCATAGCCGCGCAGTCTCTTATAGCGAGCCATTGCATCACCAGCTACGGTCGTATAAGCATGGCCAATATGTAAATTGCCGCTCGGATAATAAATCGGGGTTGTAAGATAAAAGGTTTTCAGTTTCTCTTCCATGAAGATCCTCCTTAACTAAAACTGCTAGTTCATTCTAATAGTAGTTATTATACCAGCTAATGCCCTATGATTCATAACACTTTAATGTAGGCTCTTTTCTTATACTTTGTTGCTATTGAATACGAAATTGGATTGAACTTCTTAAATTGCTTCGTAAAGTTGACGCTTCTTATGAGAAAAGAGCATGCAAACTTAATACCGACCTGCAAACCGGGAATATATTCCGTTAAAATCGGCTTTATGATTTTAACAACAATCCTTACGAAAACAGCCTTAATGCAAAACAAAGCCCCATTATTAATGGTTTCGACAATCTCATTTTACTCAATTAGGAAAATCATAGTTATTTATAAAAAAAATCTTTCACTACGGACATTCTCCCTATATAGTTTACGAATTTTGTCAGTAGAGAATTTCATTGGGATTTATCCATAACAGAACTTTATCAAAAAAGCCCCGCCTCAGTTTATTGGCAGGAGCTCAACAGACAATTTAAAGTGAAAATTTAATATTCTGCATAATAAAATCATAACCAAATCCGTTAAGAGAATATACCTGTTTACAAAATAATGTACATGGCATCTAGAGTTTGTCGAATTTGTGACATTTTGTCGAAGTTTTTTGTAGAAATTTGTCGAATCGCGCACCGTTTACTATTCCACGAATAATGTTTTCCTTCTATTCTCAATTCGAAAAAACTGCACCATTCCTTATTCCCTCTTGTCTTTCCTATTCAAAACCCTTGATATGAAAAGGTTTTCTCCATGTGTTAAAATTTGTTAAAGGAAGAAAAATAAAATAATTGACGGTTATTGGAATCGCTGGTATTATAAAACCAATAAGAGAAAAATGTCGAATAATGACGAAATTAATAGATGGGAAAATGAGAGGAGAACAAATAATTATGAAATCTACTGGTATCGTACGTAAAGTTGATGAGCTTGGCCGTGTGGTAATTCCAATCGAACTTAGAAGGACTCTTGGCATCGCAGAAAAGGATGCTTTGGAAATTTATGTTGATGATGATCGCATCATCCTTAAGAAGTACAAGCCAAACATGACTTGCCACATCACTGGTGAAGTTTCTGACAACAACATCACATTGGCAGGCGGCAAGCTGATCCTTAGCCGTGAAGGTGCTGAACAGCTTCTTCAAGAAATCCAGGGAAGCTTCGAACCTGCAAAAGCATAAATCTAATACTCAAGGCCGTGGACAACTCCACGGCCTTTTTTATTTGTGCTGTTTCCGCCTATTCTTTAATATGATACGCCTGGTATACCTCTCGCTTTTGCATACCTCTATCTTTGGCTGTTTGCTTGATTGCTTCCTTAGAGTTCATTTGTTCACTGGAAATATAATGTTCGACATGGTCTTCCATGCTTAAATTTCCCCACCAATGGTTCTCTTCTTCGACAATGGAATCCGGTGAAGCACCTTCAATGACTAACACAAATTCCCCGCGGACTTCTTCTGCCTCTGCCCATGCCAACGCTTCAGAAATCTTTCCTCTCAGGAACTCCTCATATTTCTTCGTCAGTTCACGGCAAAGGACGATTTTTCGATTTCCAAGTCCTTCAAGCATCAACGACAGTGTCTCCTTCAGACGGTGAGGGGACTCATAGAGAACTATAGTTGCCGTCTGCTTCGCCAGGAGCTCAAGTTCCTTCTTCTTATCCTTTTTTCCTCTCTGGAGGAATCCATAATAATAGAAAGGCTGAGGAAGTATGCCAGAGGCAATCAAGGCTGTCAGGGCAGCGTTCGCCCCTGGAAGCGGTACGTCAGTCAATCCCTCAGCGATTGCTTCGGCCACCAGTTCTGTACCTGGATCAGAAATGGTCGGCATGCCGGCATCGCTGACAAGCGCGATTTTTGCACCCTCCTTGATCTTTTCGAGCAATTTATATCCGCTGCTTTCTTTATTATGTTCATGATAACTGGTAACAGGCGTTTCAATCTCAAAATAATTACATAGCTTTTTCGTGTTCCTTGTATCCTCAGCCGCAATCATATCGGCTTCCTTCATGATCCTGATCGCCCTGAAGGTCATGTCCTCAAGGTTCCCAATTGGAGTTGGCACAAGATAAAGAATCCCTTTTTCATGCTCCCGTTCAAAGCTTTTCTGCTGTTGCATGGATATCACCCGTTTCTCTGCGCTTATTTGCTTCCATATAACATCTCTTTAATCACTGGGGTATATTCATTATTTTCATCATACACCGTCAAAGGCTCAAGAATTTTAAGATCAGGGCTTCCATCCTTAATCGCCTCAACCAAAAGCGTGTTCGCTTCCTTCCCGGCCTTTGGATAGACAAACTGGATTCTCTTGGGCTCAAGGCGGTATTTTCTCATAATCTCGATGATATCGATCAACCTGCCTGGACGGTGGACAAAGGCAACCTTCCCGCCCTGCTTTACAAGCTGGCTCGATGATTTAATCGCATCCTCAAGTGTGCAGAGTATCTCGTGGCGCGCAATCGCCAAATGTTCATTCAAATTTATTTCTTCCTTTGAAGGTGTGGGAAAATAAGGAGGATTGCACGTTACGACATCATACTTCTCGTAGCCAAGCTCTTTTGGCGCATCCTTCAGGTCACCATGAATCATATGTAATCGATCTTCAAGATGATTATAATCAATACTGCGGACAGCCATATCGTACAGCCGCTCCTGAATTTCCACACCCGTAATATTTCCCTTTGTCCTCGCGCTTAAAAATAGTGGAATCACACCATTGCCGCTGCAAAGGTCGACAATCCTGCCTTTTTGGATTGGTACCCAGACAAACCTCGCAAGCAGGACAGCATCCAGCGAAAATGAAAATACATTCGGACTCTGGATGATCCTTAAATCCTCTGCCAACAAATAATCCAATCGTTCATCTTCCCGTAAATTAACCATTCTAGCTAGTTCCTCCATATACATGTTGAATCGCCCTGATCAGTTTCGATAAATGTCCTGACTTTTAATAATATGACTCCGTTACCAAGGCAGGTGATTTTCAAAATCAACATTAAGCTATTACAAAATCAATCTTATAAAAATAGCCTTCCCTAATGAAGGAAGGCTGCCAATTATTTTTTATTAAGAAAGGATAGACAGAACAGACAATCTTCTTTACGCGGGCTTCCGAAATGCAGATTGCAGATATGGAAGCCTTCCTGGTACAGACGGGCAAGGTTATCGTAGCCTTCACCGATGTCGACTACGTTTTTATCACCCTGGGCCTGATTGCTGTTTTCCTTACCGCTTTTCTTAATGGTTGGATCTTTTTTACCTATGGTTTGATCCAGACGGCGTCTTATATGCTCATTTTCCAGCTTTAATGCATTATTCTCTTCCAGAACTTCTGCCAAATGCTGTTTTAACTCACCAAGCTGACGGTATAAATCACCGATCTGCGATTCCATATTACTTACTGAGTCAAAGATATCTTTTTTATCCACCTGTTCCACCTCATTAATCTGTGGATGATTGCAACGATACAGCTCCTGCTTCCTGTATTTCCTCAAGTGTATATTCCAGCACACGTTCCTGGCCAGGTATATCGACTTGCATGACTCGTTCCAGGATGTTCAACCCGACTACCTTACCAGTACCATCAGGTGTAATAATCATTTCACCCAGGTCAGGCAGCTGCTCTTTCGCTGATTCATATTCGTCGTTCTCATATTTCAAACAGCACATGAGCCTGCCGCAAAGGCCGGAAATTTTCGTTGGGTTAAGCGAGAGGTTTTGATCCTTGGCCATCTTGATTGAAACTGGATCAAAGTCCCCCAGGAACGTTGAACAGCAAAGCATTCTGCCGCATGGTCCTATCCCGCCAAGCATTTTCGCTTCATCCCTGACACCAATTTGGCGCAGTTCAATCCTTGTCCGGAAAATCGAGGCCAAGTCCTTGACCAGTTCCCGGAAATCGACGCGGCCATCAGCCGTGAAGTAGAAAATGACTTTATTGCGGTCAAATGTATATTCAACATCAACAAGCTTCATATCAAGCTGATGTTCATTCACTTTATCACTGCAAACATCGTACGCTTCCTTTGCAGCTGTTTTGTTCTCCTCGACAATAAGACGATCCTTCTGATCTGCAATTCTGACTACCTTTTTCAGAGGCAGGACAACATCCTTCTCGCCGACCTGCTTACGGGGAGTTACCACTCTTCCGTACTCAACACCCCTTACAGTTTCGACAATGACGAATTCGTCCTTTTGAATTGAGAGATCGCCGGGATCAAAATAATAAATCTTCCCCGCTTTCTTGAAGCGGACACCTACTACATCATACAAGTGTAGATCCCTCCTGCAATTTTAACACCAGCTCTTCCATTAGAAGCTGGGGATTCATATTGGCATGCAGCTTCCTCTTCGCCTCCAGAATGGCTGCCATTTGTTCGGTAAGACGCCGTCCGGATGTCTGTAGTGCAAACTGTTCTAAACGTGAGCTTTCGTTTAGATATACAACCTGGTCTTTCTTGCCAAGCTGAATGTATAGTAAATCCTTAAAAATAAGAAGTAATAAATCCAAACCACGATCGATTTGTTCTTTCTCTTTAAAGTGCATAAACCAGTTCTCTTGAAGCGCGACCATAGCTTCCAGTGAATTCTTTTTCAGCACTTCATATAATTTTAACACTATTTTTTGTGCTTGTGCAAACCAATCATCATTACTTATCTCTAAAGCTTCTTCCAAATTATTGGTTAGCTGAGCCAATAGCGGTGCCATTTGCGGCTGTATCCCAATCGCTATCAATTGTTCTGCCATATTTTTAGGAGATAACGGGGTAAAATTAATCAATTGGCATCTTGATAAAATCGTCGGCAGCATTTGCTGTGCCTGCTCGGTGATCAATACGGCAACAGTTCCGGCATGCGGTTCCTCAAGGAATTTCAGCAGGCTGTTCGCCGCATTTTTCGTCATCCGATCGGCATGCACAATACTGTAAAGTTTATTCTTTGACTCTACACCTGTTTTCGAAAACTCCTCCTGCAGCAGCTGGATTTGCCCCTTCTTGATCGACAGGCCATCCGGCTCGACAAGATGGATATCAGGATGGTTGCCATGGTTGATCCTTTTGCAGTTCAAGCAGCTTTCACAAGGCTTATAGCCATCGACCGGAGCCTGGCAATTGATGCTCTTGGCAAGAAGTATACTAATCTCCTTTTTGCCGGTACCCCTCATTCCTTCAAACAAATACGCATGGGCTATTCGATTTTTCAGGATGCTGTTTTTAATCATTTTCAAAACATTCGGCTGAATTCTCTCCAGCTCGTCCCATGTCTTTGCCAATGCGATCACTCACTTACGTATATAAATTGATCAACAGGCCTTTGATTTCTCCAATTTTACCGAGAATATCAATCTGTTCATCTTTATTATCCATTAACTCTTCTGTCAACTCCACGAGCTTTTCGTCGATTGTTTCTACAAGTTTCAGTGACCTGCCTTCGCCATATTGGTTCCAGCTATGCGAGTGCTTGAGCTCCATTCCAAAGTTGACGGTTTCTTTTACAAATTCCTTAACCAGTGTCTTGAACTTGGCCAGGTCCTTGAACGTCCTCGACCGGGCAAGCCTCTCACCAGCAGACTCGACTTCCTTCATTAATTGCTGCAGCTGTCCAAGTTGCATTTTATGTTCCTGTTTCTGCACAAGTTCATTGAACTTGATTCCGCCTCCAGGCTGCTGCTTTTGATCCTGTCGGACTTTATCTATGTTAAGGCGCATATCCTGATTAATCTTCATCTCTTGCTAAACCTCCGGGTACTTCCCGCTAAAATTGATGAAACTGCTCAACAGGCAATACGAATACAGTCGCTCCGCCAACCTCGACTTCAACCGGGTAAGGAACATAAGAATCCGCATTCCCTCCCATCGGCGAAACAGGTGCTACAAGCTGGTCACGCGATTTACAGTTATCCCTGATGATCTCCAATGCCTTTTCTACCCTGATGTCTTCAGTTCCTATGATAAAAGTGGTGTTACCTGACTTCAGGAAGCCACCAGTACTGGCCATCTTTGTTGCACGGAAATTATGATCTACCAATGCATTGGACAGACGATTGCTATCCTGGTCCTGGACCACAGCTAAAATTAACTTCATTCATTATCCCCCTAGGTTAATTCGCAGGCGTGCCGCTTTCGTGACCAAAATGAAATTTGGTTCTAAAAAGCAACAACCAGACGAAAAAGTGTTTTTTCATTCCGTTGCATTTGTATGTTTATTATAACAGGATTCATGGGACAAGACATGATATAAACATAAAATTCCATTGCCTTCCAGCTGAAATTCACTTATCTGTAAATCGAATGGTTTTATTCGCAAATTCTAGTGCTTTAGTCGTGAAAGTAACCTTTTATTCACAAACCGGAATCAATACTATGTAAAAAACAAGCCTGATGAAAATCATGGCTTGTTTTTCTGGATATTAACTATTTAATAGCTCTTTAATTTTACTTTCAGCTTGTTTATAAACTGCTTCTAATTCCTTTGAAGCATCGATTTTTGCAATCCTGTCCGGGAATCTCTCGGCGATGATCATATAGCCCTCTCGAACCTTTTGATGAAATTCCAGCTTCTCCATGTCCAGTCGATTGACCTCGCGTCCCTTGTTTTTATTGATTCTTTCCAGCCCAATCTCTGGCGCAACATCAAAGTACAGGGTCATCGTTGGCATCATATTTTCAATCGCAAACTCATTGATTGAGTATACCTCATCAATACCGAGTCCACGAGCATGTCCCTGGTAGGCAAGGGAACTGTCTACAAACCGGTCACATAAAACGACTTTTCCTGCATTTAAAGCAGGATTCACCTTTTCAGCAAGATGCTGCCTTCTCGCCGCGGCGTATAAAAGTGCTTCCGTACGTGGATCCATCGCAGTATTTTCCGGATCCAGGATGACTTTCCTGATTTGTTCGGCAATCTCGATGCCGCCAGGCTCACGTGTGGCCACCACTGCGTGTCCTTCCTTTTCAAGATTTTCAGCTAGCATTTGAAGGATTGTCGTCTTTCCAGAACCATCCGGACCTTCTATCGTAATGAATATTCCCTTTTTCAATTTTAAAGCCTCCAACTCTTAAACACTTTTATTTTACCAGTATGCAAATATTCTCCGCCCTGGATTTTTGCTTTTTTATCTGTTAAAAAAGCGATTGTTTCAATTTCAGCTTCTGTTACAACTTCCCCCGGCAGACAAAGCGGAATTCCCGGCGGGTAAGGAATGATCTGCTCCGCACTTACCCTTCCTGTAGCGTCCTTCAATAGGACATACTCTGTCTGTTGCAGCTCCATCTCTTTATAACTGACCTCTAAAGTTGAAATAGTTTTATGGACAACCTTTGATTCAGGTTTATTTTTCCCAACAGGCATAGCACTTACAACCTCGGCAATCTTTTCAGCCGCTTCTTTCAAGCGGTGCTTCATGCCATACTTCAATAAAGGAAGAACGAGCAGCACATTATAAGGGTCTGCAAGCTCCGTGAAGATCCCTACCGATTCGAGTTTTGATTGCAGCTCGAAACCAGACCAGGCACCCTTTGACTGAATGGTTAACTTCAATGGGTCATCATGCTGCAAAATACGAATAACTTCTAATGTCTGCAGGTTTTCTTTGAACTTCTCTGTTTCCTCCTTGAGGTATGAAAGATCCTCCTTGCTATAAGTACCCAGATAAAGGCGTGCCAAATCAAGGGAAGCCATCAATGGATACGAAGGACTGCTTGACTGCAGAGCCTGTAAATAGAATTTAAGCTTGCTGAGTGATACACGATCCGTTTGATAATGAAGGAAAGCTCCCATTGTCATCGCTGGCAATGTCTTATGCGCAGATTGCACGACAATATCGGCCCCAAGTTCAACAGCAGAAGCCGGAAAATAATCCCCTGCGATAAAGTGGACTCCATGAGCCTCATCCACCAATACAGGAATGCCATGCTCATGAGCTAAATCTATAATGGTTTTAAGGTCATATGTCAGTCCGTAATAATTAGGGTACGTTAGGATAAGTGTCTTAGCATTCGGATACTGACTGATTGCTGATTTAACTCCTTCAATACTTAACCCTGCAGCCACTCCGTATTCTCCGTTGAATTCCGGACTAATGAATACAGGCTTTGCTTTTGCAAGTCTTATAGCATTCATGATGGATTTATGCGAATTGCGCTGGACAAGGACCAGATCATCTTCATTAATCGCAGCCATGATCATTGCCAGATTCCCGACAGTTGATCCATTTATTAAAAAAAAGCTTTTCTCCGTTTTATATAAATCCCTAAGTAATTCTTCCGCTTCAAAAATAACTCCCTCTGGCGAATGAAGGTCATCCAATCCGGTTATTTCTGTTGCATCCATTTTTAAAATTTGATTAAAAAAGGCTTGTCCTTCTTCAGGAAAAAAAGCCCCATTTTTGTGTCCTGGTACATGAAATGAGAGCGGGTTTCCGTTTATATGCCTAACCAATTGAGAGTACAAGGGTGTTTTGGATTGATCCATAGTCTCACCTATATATATAAATTCACACCTATCTATTCTAACATTGTTCTTTAGGAACAAAAAGAGCAAGCGGCTCGTTCAGCCCCGACAAGCGCTTGAAGTCGTTCTTTGACTTCAATGGGCGGACTGAAACCGAAAAGTATAGCCGACTGTCCAGAAACGCAGAAACTGGAGACTTCGACAAAGAAGCGCTTTTTGCTTCTGCCGGCGGAGTTGAAGTTTCGGAGTTTCTAAGAGGCGACACTAGACAAGCGACTCGAGGGGCTAGGCGCTGAAGCTAGACAATTCTCGAAGGGGAAATCTACACTTCAATATATTGTAAGAAAAGCATCGACTACGATGCTTTTTAATCTAGATATTCAGC
>NZ_JAGGQU010000008.1:0-156050 GCF_018613155.1 Bacillus sp. ISL-55
ATATAATAGAAGTCACTATAAAAAATTGTTTGTTGACGCTTGTTTGTTTAGTTTTCAAAGAGCAATTTCTTGCATCGTCGCCCAGAAGCGACTTTAATAATATAACATTTACTAACTGTCTAAGTCAATAACTATTTTCAAAAACTCTTTATTAGAATTTCTCGTTTCGTTACTGACTTTGAAGATTATATCAGGCAAATTATCTTTATGCAATACATTTTAACCACTTTCTCAAATCTTTATAGTTTTTACTCATATCCCTTATTCTTAACTCCAAGAGACAGAGGTCTATTCTCCTAAACATTGCTTAATAGATAGAAAAACAAAAGCCGGCATTGTAGCCGGCTTATTGGATGATTTCCTCGATATGCAAGTACCTGTTCTTCTCCAATGCTAGAATCTGGTCTGTTTCTAGCAATTTAACCAACGGTCTTGCCGGATTCTTTTCTTCTACAAAAATGATTTCAGCTGCCTGTCCATCCGAAAGGCGGATTTTAGTACCAACTGAATAATTCATGATTGCAGAACTCAATGCTTTCAGAGCAGTAATGTCGAATTCTCCAAATTGCTCCTCATTGATCATCTCGATCACTTTAAATGGAGAATGTTTCGGCTTATATATTCTTTCCGATGTCATTGCATGGAAAGAATCAGCTACAGCAAGGATTTTTGCAAAAGGATGAATCCTGTTTGCCTTTTCACCAAATGGATAGCCGCTGCCATCCATTCTTTCATGATGATGAAGAATCGCAATTTTTGTGGCTTCCTTCAGCAATGGACTATTTTTCACCATCTGGTAGCTGTAAGTAGGGTGCTTTTTGATTTCCTCAAATTCATCTACTGTCAGAGTCGTGTTTTTATTTAGTAGTGTTGGACTGACCTTTGCCATGCCGCAGTCCGATAAACATCCAGCCAGTGCAATCTGGGTTATATCCCCTTTGCTGTAATTCAGCTTTTTGGCAATGAAGGCGCTGATAATTCCTACAGCCAAAGGATGATCATATATGTATTCAGCCTTGGTTGAATAATGATGAAGATTGAATATATCCGACGAAGTCAATTCAACCTGCTCAATCAATGTGACAATAATGGATCTCAATTTAGCAACGTCTATCTGCATTCCTGATTGCCAGGAGATAAACTCTTTTTTGAAGTTCTGTCTCTCCTGTAAAAACAAGTCGATAAAAGTTTCTCCACCCTCATTTGTCTTCAAGCCCGACTTCTTATCACTGCCTGTCGAAGGTGCAAGGAAAGGCATCCCATTCACTAACGTTTTCTCAACATCCACTTCTTTAACCAAAAAAACTTTCAGTATATCGATTAGATACTCAGATAATACTGTTTTTTTGTTCATGATAGGTCTATTGGTTTTACTTAGAACATCATCAGTAAGGATACAGCCCTCTTTAAGGTTGTCTACGAGTACGCGCAAGGCTTTCCACCCCAGAATTTTAATTTTCTTACAATTATTTTACTTTATTTTACCAAAAAAGAGGAACACATTTTTGTGTTCCTCTCAAAAAGTTTATTCTTCTCCATCTTCAGCTGGTGTTTCAGTCACTTCTGCTTCTTCACTGCCAACTTCTTCAGGATCAATAATTGTTGCTTCAGCATTTTCATCGAGTTCGAGGTCTTCAGGTTTCTCTTCTTCCTTATCGACTTTAGCCACTGTTGCAACATATTCATTTTCCGCTTTATTAAGGCTGATTAATTTTACCCCTTGCGTATTACGCCCTGTCATTGAGATAGAGCTTACAGGAATCCGGATCAGGACACCGCCTGTTGTGATCAGCATGAGGTCTTCCTCACCAGTCACGACTTTCATCGTCACTAGGTCGCCGTTTTTATCGGTGATGTTACAAGTCTTGATGCCTTTACCGCCGCGTCCTTGCCTTCTGTACTCTTCGGAAGGTGTTCTTTTACCGTATCCGTTCTTAGTTACGACGAGGATCTCAGCACTTTCATCAAGTACTTCCATGCCGACAACTTCATCGTCACCAGATAGGGAAATACCCTTTACTCCGGTGGCAGTACGGCCCATGGAGCGGACATCGGTTTCAGGGAAGCGGATCAATAAGCCGTTCTTCGTGCCGATGATCATTTCTTTGCTGCCGTCTGTCATCCGGACAGAAATCAATTCATCACCTTCACGCAGGTTCAGGGCAATCAAACCATTGTTGCGGATATTCGCAAATGATGAAAGTGGTGAACGTTTCGAAATTCCTTCTTTCGTTGTGAAGAACAGGAACCAGTCATCCACGAATTCTGAAACAGGAATGATGGCGTTGACCCATTCACCTTTCTCGATTTCCAACAGGTTAATGATTGGGATTCCCTTCGCTGTTCGGCTGAACTCAGGGATTTCGTAACCCTTCGAACGATATACCTTACCCTTATTCGTAAAGAACAGGATGGTATCGTGCGTTGAAGTGGTGATCAAATGTTCAACGAAATCATCTTCATTCGTTCCCATACCCTGGATACCGCGTCCTCCGCGGCGCTGTGCTCTATATGTCGATACAGGCAGGCGCTTTACGTAGCCGTTATGTGTAAGGGTGATGACGATATTTTCACGAGGAATCAAGTCTTCATCCTCGATCATTTCCAAACCACCCGAAACGATTTCCGTACGGCGCTCATCGTTGAAGCGCTCTTTGATTTCAGTGAGCTCTTCACGGATAATTTCTAGAACTTTTTCCTTATCAGCAAGGATCGCTTTTAATTCTGAGATCAGCTGCATAAGATTTTGGAATTCTTCTTCGATCTTTTCGCGTTCCAGGCCTGTAAGCCTCTGGAGACGCATATCAAGGATCGCCTGTGCTTGCTTTTCGGATAACTTGAACTGTGTCATCAAGCCTTCTCTGGCGATATCCGTCGTGCGTGAGCTTCTGATCAGGCTGATGACCGCATCAAGGTTATCAAGCGCGATTCGCAGCCCTTCTAGAATGTGGGCACGTGCTTCTGCCTTCCTCAGTTCAAACTCTGTGCGGCGTCGTATGACGACTACCTGATGGTCAAGATAATATACTAGGCATTGCTTCAGGTTCAGAACCTTCGGCTGTCCATCCACTAAAGCGAGGAGGTTGATACCAAAGCTTGTCTGCAATGCAGTTTGTTTATAAAGGTTATTTAAAAGGACATTGGCATTCGCATCCTTGCGAACCTCAATGACAACCCTCATACCCTTACGGTCAGATTCATCCCTGAGGTCTGTAATACCGTCAAGCCTTTTGTCGCGGACTAATTCAGCGATCTTTTCAATCAGCTTGGCTTTATTGACCTGGTAAGGAAGTTCCCTGACGATAATGACTTCTTTGCCATTTGATTTCTGTTCGATTTCCACCTTCGCACGCAGGGTAATTGAACCGCGGCCAGTTTCATAAGCTTTGCGGATGCCACTGCGCCCTAATATCAATCCCGCTGTCGGGAAGTCAGGTCCTGTGATGATTTCCATCAATTCCATAATTGTTAGGTCAGGATCCTTACTGATTGCCAATACGCCATCTATCACCTCGCCAAGCTGGTGAGGTGGAATGTTGGTCGCCATACCGACCGCGATACCGGAAGTACCGTTGACGAGCAGGTTCGGGAACCTTGATGGCATGACAATTGGTTCTCTTTCAGAACCGTCATAGTTATCCTGATAGTCGATTGTATCTTTATTGATATCACGTAAAAGCTCCATCGAAATTTTCGACATACGGGCTTCTGTGTAACGCATCGCAGCTGCTGCGTCGCCATCGACAGAACCAAAGTTTCCATGTCCATCGACCAGCATATAACGGTAGTTGAAATCCTGCGCCATACGAACCATTGTGTCGTATACAGCAGAGTCACCGTGCGGGTGATACTTACCGATAACTTCACCGACGATTCTCGCTGATTTTTTATAGGCCTTGTCTGAATGCATGCCAAGGTCATGCATTGCGTAAAGGATCCTTCTATGTACAGGCTTCAGGCCGTCACGGACATCTGGTAACGCACGTGCCACAATAACACTCATGGCATAATCCAGGAAGGATGAACGCATTTCCTGGCTAATATTAATCTCTTTCACACGTGGATTTGGTGTTTCAGCCATTTAAGAGAGACCTCCTTTAGGAACTCTGTTCAGCACGGCCATATAGGGGCAAAGCGCTCTGCGCGGCCCCTTGGCCATTTCAGAAAAAGCAGGATAGAGGCAGAACCTTCTATCCTGAGCATATATTTTTAGATATCCAGGTTCTTTACATATTGCGCATTCTGCTCGATGAAATTGCGTCGTGGCTCTACCTTGTCACCCATAAGGATCTCAAAGGTTTCATCAGATTCAATCGCATCTTCAAGGCTCACCTGAAGAAGCGTTCTCGTTTCAGGATCCATCGTTGTTTCCCATAACTGCTCAGGGTTCATCTCACCAAGCCCCTTATAGCGCTGGATACCTGGCTTCGGCTGCTGTGGAAGCTCCGCGAGAATCTGTTCAAGCTGCTTGTCGTTATAAGCATACTCAATTTTTTTGCCCTGCTGGATTTTGTATAAAGGCGGCTGGGCAATATAAATGTATCCTGCTTCAAGGATCTTTCTCATATATCGGTAGAAGAACGTCAATAATAAAGTTCGGATATGAGCGCCGTCGACATCGGCATCGGTCATGATGACGATTTTTTGGTAACGAGCTTTTGAAAGGTCGAAGTCTTCGCCGATTCCTGTACCAATCGCCGTAATGATTGCTCTTACCTCATTATTGGATAAAATTTTATCAAGACGTGATTTTTCAACGTTCAGTATTTTACCTCGCAGTGGCAAAATCGCCTGGAAGTGACGGTCACGGCCCTGCTTGGCAGATCCGCCTGCAGAGTCACCCTCAACGACATATATTTCACTGATGGCTGGATCCTTTGAAGAACAGTCAGCCAGTTTGCCTGGCAAGCTTGAAATTTCAAGTGCACTCTTTCTTCTAGTCAGTTCACGTGCCTTCTTCGCTGCAAGTCTTGCTCTAGCAGCCATTAGTCCTTTATCGACGATCTTTCTGGCGACATTCGGATTTTCAAGCATGAATTTCTCAAAGTGATCCGAAAAGAGTGTGTCAGTTACCGTACGGACCTCAGAATTCCCAAGCTTTGTTTTCGTTTGGCCTTCGAACTGCGGATCAGGGTGCTTGATCGACACGATTGCAGTCAAGCCTTCTCGAACGTCATCTCCTGAGAGATTGGAATCACTTTCCTTGAAAATCCCGTGCTTACGGGCATAATCGTTAATCACACGAGTCAAAGCTGTTTTAAAGCCAAACTCATGCGTACCACCTTCATAAGTGTGGATATTGTTCGCAAAAGAGTAGATGTTTCCTGTGTAGCTGTCGTTGTATTGGATAGCTACCTCTACAGTAATGCCCTCTTTTTCACCCTCAATATAGATTGGCTCTTCATGAAGGACTTCTCTCGTACGGTTTAAATGCTCAACATAGGACTTAATTCCGCCCTCGTAATAATACTCATTCTTTTTGCCTTCTCCTCGCTTATCCTCAATCGTGATCTTGATTGCTCTGTTCAAGAAGGCAAGCTCACGCAGACGGTTTGCGAGTGTATCATACTCATATTCCAATGTCTCGGTGAAAATCTCCGGGTCAGGCTTGAAGTGGACAGTCGTGCCCGTATGGTCAGTTTCGCCAATGACCTTCAAGGGATCCCCAACTATGCCTCGCTCGAATTTTTGATAATGGACTTTGCCATCACGGTGGACAAATACTTCAAGATAAGTGGACAGGGCATTAACAACGGATGCACCAACACCGTGGAGACCTCCTGAAACCTTATAGCCTCCTCCGCCGAATTTACCGCCGGCGTGAAGTACCGTCATGATGACTTCAACCGCTGGCCTTCCCATCTTTTCATGGATACCGACTGGGATACCACGGCCATTATCCTTGACAGTGATGCTATTGTCTTCCTCGATAATGACATTAATTTCGTCACAGAAGCCGGCAAGTGCTTCATCTATACTATTATCAACGATTTCCCATACAAGATGGTGCAAGCCTTTTCCGCTCGTTGATCCGATATACATCCCTGGACGTTTGCGTACAGCTTCCAGGCCCTCAAGCACTTGTATCTGGTTTTCATCGTACGCTTGTCCTTGCATGGATTGTTCCTCCATTGCCATATCGATCACCTACTCTTTCATTTTCACTTAACTTATTTTAAAATTGGCAATTCCGCATATATCGTTGTTTTTCGACATTTTTTGCGAATACGCCGATCTATTAAAATTCCTGGACGGATAATTTTTGGGAGCGTTTCTTTAATGTTCCTGATGCAAGTGGGGAATAATATATATGATTTCCTGTTACCACGATTGACTTGACCGTTCCTTTGGCCAAATGGACAATCTGCTGGTCCTGGCGCGTTATGAACTCTTCCATGAACGGAGAAGAGCTGGCGCTTTCGATATCTAATATAGCTATAATTTCTTTTGTCCTGACAAGGACTTCTTCACCAACATGCAAATACATCGAGTCCACCTCATTGGATTCTTGACATTTCGCCGGTTTTCACGTTATAAGTCGCTGCTTCCCTTAATGTCTGATGGTCGATCCCATCCACACTTGTTGTGGTGACGAATGTTTGAACTTTGCCCTGGATGGTATTCAATAAATGGGATTGGCGATAATCATCTAACTCAGACAGGACATCATCAAGCAGCAAGATTGGATATTCCCCAATTTCTGAATTGATCAATTCGATTTCTGCCAATTTTACCGAAAGTGCCGTCGTCCTCTGCTGGCCCTGCGAACCAAATGTCTGAACATCGCGCCCATTCACGAAAAATTGGAGGTCATCCCGGTGCGGCCCGAACATGGTGGTACCGCGATCAATTTCCCTTGTCTTTATTTTAGCAAATTTTTCTTCATACACTGCTATCATTTTCGACAAATCATCATCTTCTGATACGTCTGCAGAAGGTTTATACACGATTTTCAAGTCCTCAAGCCCTCTGGATATTCCCTGATGGATCGGCAATGCCCATTGTTCAAGCAAATGAAGGAATTCAAAACGCTTCACAATGATCCTCGCAGCTGCCTGGATAAATTGCTCCGTCAGTATATCTAGCATCGTATGGTCACTTGTTTTTTTGATTTGCAGCTGTTTCAAATAATGATTGCGCTGCTGGAGAATTTTGTTGTACTGTCCCATATCATGCAAATATATCGCGGAAACCTGTCCGATTTCCATATCGACAAATCGTCTTCTTACTTGAGGGCTCCCTTTTACCAGGTTAAGGTCCTCAGGTGCAAACATGACGACATTCATATTGCCGACATACTGGCTAAGCTTCCGCTGTTCAAGATGATTGACTTTGGCCTTCTTGCCTTTTTTCGATATGACAAGCTGCATTGGCAATGATCCGTTGCTTTTTTTAATCCGTCCTTCTATTTTAGCATATTCCTCATCCCAGCGAATCAAATCTTTATCATTGGAGGTCCGGTGCGATTTTGCCATTGCCAATACATAGATGGACTCCATGACATTGGTTTTCCCCTGGGCATTCTCTCCGAGGATGACATTGACCTTATTTTCAAATGTCGCCTCTAATCCCTGGTAATTGCGGTAATTCCTTAACTGCAGTTCCTCTATATACATGAACAGTTCATCCTCTGGATTATTGCGTTATGCTGAACTCACCAAAACCGGGAATCGATACCTGGTCTCCGGAACGAAGCTTCCTTCCTCTTCGCTGATCTTGTTCACCATTGATAAAAACATCATGTTCACTTAAAAACCACTTTGCCATTCCGCCGGATTGAATTACATCGGCAAGTTTCAGGAATTGGCCAAGCGTGATATATTCCGTATCAATTTTTATTTCCTCATTCACGTCTCTCACCCTTTTCTTCCAAAAGGACTTAATACTTTATTTTACTAAATTTTTTCCATAGAAACAAATTTTCTTATATTTTTTAGCCTGTGGCCTTGGCCTGTTGATTTCCGTTCCAGGCGCTTCGCTTTCCGCGGGTGGCTCGTGAAGCCTCCTCGTCGTTTCACTCCTGCGGGGTCTCCACTGACCCATCCTCCCGCAGGAGTCTTCGCGCCTTCCACTCCAATCAACAGGGTGCTAAGCATCATTACCGGCAAAAATAAAATCTATTTTCCATTTATAAGAAAAAAACCACCAGTAAAAACTGGTGGCAATATAGATCTTAGTACGTTCTTACCGGCAGGATTAGCTGCAGGATGGAGTCGTCGTGAAGCGGACGGATGACGAATGGTCTCATTGCGCCTGTGAAGCTGATTTGGATTTCGGTTCCTTCCAGTGCTTTCAGGGCATCCATCATATACTTCGCGCTAAAAGAAATTTTCAGGTCTTCACCATCGATTGATTGGCTTTGAATTTCTTCGACAACAGTACCGATTTCCGGTGTGTTTGACGAAATTTCGATTGCACCGCCTTCGATTGTGGAGAACTTGACGACATTGTTTCGGCCTTCTCTGGCAAGCAGGGATGCACGATCGATCGCATGAAGGAATTCCTTGGTGTTTACAACTACATCCGTTTTGCTCTCATTTGGGATCAATCTTCCTGTATCAGGATAGTTTCCTTCAAGCAGTCTTGAGAAGAATAATAAATGCTTTGCTTTAAACAATACCTGGTTTTCTGTAATGACGATATCCACTGATTCTGAGCTGTCATCAAGAATCTTGCTCAATTCCGTTAAACTTTTACCAGGGATGACCACATTATAGCTGCCAGTGTTGTCAGCCTCGAGTTTCGCTTTTCTCAATGCCAGCCTGTGGCTATCTGTTGCAATACAGATTAGTTCGTTATTTTCGACCTTCCAGTTTACACCTGTCAAGATGGGGCGTGTTTCTGAGGTGGACACTGAAAAGACAGTCTGGCGGATTAGGCCTTTCAATAAGTCTGTGGGGATTTTGAATATATGTTCTTCCGAAATTTGCGGAAGGTGTGGATATTCTTCAGCATCAAGGCCATTCAGATTGAATTCTGATCTCCCAGAGCGGATGACGGTCTGCAGATTGTTATGGACTTCGATTTCTACTGTGTCTGTAGGAAGCTTTTTAACGATTTCACTAAAGAAACGCGCCTGCAAAACAATGGATCCTGGCTGTTTGATTTCAACGATTTCATCCCCAGCTTCTTCTTTAGGGATGAAAGATTCGATGGATATATCAGAATCGCTGCCTGTAAGAGTTACTCCCTCTTCATTCGCAACTATTTTTATACCTGTCAAAATAGGGATTGTTGTTCTGCTGGTCACTGCCTTCATTACGTCCTGGACGCTTTGAAGCAATGAATCACGCTGGATAATAAATCTCATTTTTTAGCCTCCGATTAGGAATATTTTTTTCTTAAAAGCATATATTAATATGTTTTAAAAAAGAGTAGAAGTACTAGTAGGGCCTGTGGATTTGTGGATAAGTGGCTTTGTTCAAAGGAAACACAGCCTATCCACATGTGGATAGGCTGTGCGTAACCAATGGAGAGTTATTCACACTTTCCTAAACCCTTAATTGTTCATTTATATCTTTCAGCTGCCTTTGCAAGTTCGCATCAACTGAAACCATTTTAGAAATTTTTTCATGGGCATGGATGACCGTCGTATGGTCACGGCCCCCGAATTCTTCACCAATCTTAGGCAGAGAGAAATCTGTCAGCTCTCTTGATAAATACATAGCGATTTGCCTAGGATATGCTACGGATTTCGTCCTTTTCTTCGCTTTAAAGTCCTCTAGCTTCACATTGAAGTGCTGTCCGACAACCCTCTGAATGTCGAGAATGGTAATGACCTTCGGCTTGGAGCTCGGGATTATATCCTTTAGCGCTTCAGCTGCCAGGTCTGCATTGATATCCTTATTGATCAGTGAAGAATAAGCGACGACACGGATCAAAGCTCCTTCAAGCTCGCGGATGTTAGAGTCGATTTGGTTCGCGATATAAAGCATAACCTCATTAGGAATATCAAGGCCCTCTGCTTTTGCTTTTTTACGGAGGATCGCAATCCTCGTCTCGAGGTCCGGCGGAGTAATATCAGTAATCAAACCCCATTCAAAGCGGGATCTCAGCCTGTCTTCAAGTGTTGGAATTTCTTTTGGCGGACGGTCACTGGAGATGACAATCTGCTTGCTTTCCTCATGCAAAGTATTGAAAGTATGGAAAAATTCCTCTTGCGTTTGTTCTTTCCCTGCCAGGAATTGAATATCATCAATGAGCAGGACATCGACATTGCGGTATTTATTGCGGAAATCTCCCGCTTTATTGTCCCTGATCGAGTTGATGAATTCATTCGTGAATTTTTCAGATGACAAATAAACCACTTTGGCATTCGGATTATGATCTTGGACGTAATGCCCGATTGCATGCATCAAGTGGGTTTTGCCAAGTCCAACGCCCCCATAAATGAATAATGGGTTGTAGGCTTTTGCCGGCGCTTCAGCTACTGCAAGCGACGCAGCGTGGGCGAAACGGTTGCCTGAACCAATGACAAAAGTATCGAATGTATACTTTGGGTTCAGCATGCTGACAGGCAGATCAGGAATATCATCATCCCTCTTCACTCTTCTTGGCGGCAAGGGAATGTCGAGATCTTCTTCGTTCTGATTCTGGGGAATAATAAATTTTACAGAAAGCTCTTCACCAGTGATTTCATACAATATACCGCTGATTAACTGGGAATAACGTTCCTCCAGCCAGTCACGGGCAAACTCATTCGGGGCTGTAATCGTAAGGACATCACCCTGCAAGGAATGTGCCTTTGTTGATTTAAGCCATGTATCGAAACTAGGCTTGCTGATCTTTTTCTCGATTTTAGCGAGAGCGTTGTTCCAGAGATCTGCAATGTTCTCCAACAATTATCCCTCCTTTTCTCGTCGTTTTTACGCTTTTTTCTCTATATCTGGCTGCATTTGCACTCGCAATTTCAAACAAGTCTTCTGGCCTTCAGGAAAATAGTCTGCTCGAAAAGCATAAAATCAAAGGTTATACATGCTGTACAACCCCTGAATTAATAAATATACAAAACTATTAATGTGGAAAAATATATAATAAGGAAGAAAGGAAGCTTTTCGACAATATCCACTTTCTGTGGACAAAGTTTTACAACAGGCCTGAATAACCTATCCACAGCTTATCCACAATTTGTGGATAAATATATTTTCGGTATCGAATTATTAAGAGTGAAAACACAAATATAATATCAGATAATCTAGCATGGCGCAACGCTTTTTAATACATTATCCACAATACACTATCACTGTGGAGATTAATTGTCCACAGGCACTTGTGTTGTGTAAAAGCTGTCAGTAAGCCTTGTGGATAATAAAAATCATGTCGATTTTTGTCCACAGGGCGCGTCGAGAGAGAAAATAACCAATAAAAATATATCGATTAACATTTCTATTTAAAGCGAAAAATATTCTTAGAAAATTTTTATTGGATGATTACTTAGCAAATTTTTCTTTATTAAATTTTTAAATGAGACTGCCTTCTGGATTTTCTAAATCTTAATAGATCATAAAGTTCGGAAAGGGTTCCGAAAGTTAGAAAAATGGTAATGGTCCAGGTTAGAGAAAACAGAAATATAAAGAGATAGAAGAAATCAAAGTGGAAATGAATTTTAAATTCTGGTAATGCAGCTGATTTCCGAATAGGCACTTGACAATATACGCTGCCCCTCTTTATAATTACAAAGACTGTCTGTAACAGCTATTCCTCAGGGAGGTGTAACATATATGAAACGCACTTATCAACCAAATAAGCGTAAACACAGCAAAGTTCACGGATTCCGTGCCCGCATGAGCAGTGCAAATGGCCGTAAGGTTCTTGCTCGTCGTCGTCGCAAAGGAAGAAAAGTATTATCAGCTTAGGCCACTGAAATGTCAGTGGTCTTTTTTCTCTTTGGGCAATACTATTTTGGGGGCTCTATATGCTGGCAAAGTGGCTTTTTAGGGGATTTATTTTTGGCAATACTGAAAGAATAAATTCCTTTGCCCGCCTTTTTAAAAGAACCCCAAAGAAAAATTCAGATCCATAGAGAATTGAAGGTGCTATAGATGAAAAAAGACTTCAGAGTAAAAAAAAATAAAGAATTCCAAGAGGCTTTCAAAAAAGGAAGATCGGTTGCGAACCGGCAATTTGTTGTCTATATTTTAAAAAAACCTGATCAGGAGAATTTCCGCATCGGGCTTTCCGTCAGCAAAAAAATTGGCAATGCTGTCATGCGCAACCAGATCAAACGATATATCCGGCAGTCATTCCATGAACTGCAGGACCGGGTCCATAACGGAAACGACTATATTATCATTGCCAGAAAACCAACCGCTGAAATGGATATGCATGAAGTGAAGAAAAGCCTGGAGCATGTCTTGAAGGTCGGTAAGGTTTTGAAGAAGCCAAAACATGGAGATAATGATTGAGGCAAAAATATTTGCCGAATTGTAATTTTTAAAAGCGCTTCCCTATAAAAGATGTTAAAATACTCTTGATTGCATTGCCATAATAAGGCTAAATGTACATAAATTTTGGGACAAACTTTTGAAAATAAATGAACGTACGGGAAGTTAGGAGGAAATGAAGCTTGAAAAAAAGAATATTATTGATAATGGGCTTGATTTTAGTGATGACCTTGCTGACAGGCTGTATGGAGTACGACCAGCCAATCACTGAGGAGAGCAAGGGTTTTTGGAATGAATATATCGTTTATCCATTGTCCTTGTTAATCGTCAAGATGGCTGAATGGCTTGGAGGCAGTTTCGGTTTATCGATTATTGCTGTTACATTAATCATCCGTTTGGCAATCTTGCCGCTTATGATAAAGCAAACGAGAAGCTCCAAAGCTATGCAGGCATTGCAGCCGGAAATGGCAAAGTTAAAAGAAAAATACAGTTCAAAAGACCAAAAAACCCAGCAGAAGCTCCAACAGGAAACGATGGCACTTTTCCAGAAGCATGGTGTCAATCCGCTTGCAGGATGTTTCCCGCTGATCGTTCAGATGCCGATCTTGATTGGTTTTTACCACGCGATTTCAAGAACGCGGGAGATTGCGGAGCATAACTTTATGTGGTTTGACCTTGGTTCACCGGATCCATACTATATCCTGCCTTTAGTCGCAGGTGCGACAACCTTCATCCAGCAAAAAATGATGATGGCTGGCCAGGAAGCAAACCCGCAAATGGCAATGATGCTTTGGCTGATGCCAATCATGATCATTGTATTCGCGATCAACTTCCCAGCAGCACTTTCATTGTACTGGGTAGTCGGTAACTTATTCATGATTGTTCAAACTTACTTTATTAAAGGGCCGGATCTTAAGGCAACTGCTGCCGGCAATGCGGGAGGAGCAAAAAAGTGAAACAGGTAACTGCTACAGGACAAAATGTCGACGAAGCAGTAGAATCCGCTTTAGCTCAATTAAAAACAACCAAAGACCGCACAGAAATTGATGTAATTGATGAAGGCAAAAAGGGGATTTTCGGACTTTTCGGCGTACGACCGGCTGTCGTCAAGGTGACAGTGAAAATCGATGCTTTAGAAGAAGCCGTAAATTATTTGAAGTCGGTTGGCTTGCAAATGGGAGCTCCAATTGAAATTGATGTGAAAAAGGAAGGGAAAACAGTACTCTTTACGATGTCTGGTGAGAAAATCGCTTTGCTGATCGGAAAAAGAGGACAAACGCTGAATTCCTTGCAATTTTTAACTCAGCTCGTGGTGAACCGTTATTCTGAACAGTATGCTACTGTGTTGCTTGATGCCAAGGACTATCGCCAGCGCAGGAATGATACACTCGTGCAATTGGCTGAACGCCTTGCGCAAAAAGCAGTCAGAACCGGCCAGACCGTCGCGCTTGAACCTATGCCTTCGTATGAACGCAAAGTGATTCATACTGCATTAATGAAAAATAAGAAAATCAAGACCTATTCCGATGGCACAGAACCACATAGACATATTGTGATCGCGCCTTCGAAGTAATAAGTAATGAAAAACCCCGAACCAGGAGCTGGTTCGGGGTTTTTCATTACTTATTTTAAAGTTTTGAGCTCAACAGTGGCTCAAGAAGAGTAGAAACAATAGTATTTTCCGACCCAGCAATGTTCAATAAATAATTTAATGGCGGTTTTCACAATTTATTGGCGAAAAACCAAATATATTGGAGAAAAAACAGTTTTATTGGCGATAATGAACAGTATATTGGCGAAAATCAAATTTTATTGGCGACTTGGAAATTATCATGTTTTTTTTCCAGTTCACCAGGCAGCAGCTGGCTACCAGTTTATTCAAATCACATTTCTCCATCTATTCCTCCAATTCACTCAAATTACAATTCGTAACCAACTTCCTCTATTAGTTCACTCAACTCTCAATTCTGTTTTCCACAACCTAATTAAAAATCATTTATTTCCTCGTTTGGTTTTATTGTTATTCACATGTGGATAAGTTAAAATTAAATAAGTTTATTTTATCAGTTGTGGATAAATTCTAAGTTCCGAGGATTCCTTTCTTTTTTTCACTAAAGTGATGTGGTATTCTAGTAATTTGTAGAAAACAAACTTTAATCTTTTGATATATATATCTTTTTGCAGAAATGTGGGGTGAGCAAATGGAATTTGATACGATTGCAGCGATTTCTACGCCGATGGGTGAAGGTGCGATTGCGATAGTCCGTTTGAGCGGGGATCAGGCTTTTGAAATAGCAGATCGTCTTTTCAAAGGTGTTGGCAGCAAGAGGCTTAGTGAAGTGGCTTCGCATACAATCCATTACGGCCATCTGATCGATCCGAAAACTGGACAAGTTGCCGAAGAGGTAATGGTCTCTGTTATGAGAGGGCCGAAAACATTCACAAAAGAGGATGTAGTCGAAATCAACTGCCATGGGGGTCTTGTTTCTGTAAACCGTGTGCTTCAGCTTGTTCTGAATCAGGGAGCGAGACTGGCGGAGCCGGGGGAATTTACAAAACGGGCTTTTTTAAATGGCCGAATTGATCTTTCACAGGCTGAGGCAGTCATCGACTTGATCAGGGCGAAAACGGACCGTGCGATGAATCTGGCGCTTGGCCAGATGGAGGGACGCCTATCAAGGCTCATTCAAAAGCTGCGCCAGGAAATTCTCGAAATTCTTGCGCATGTGGAAGTGAACATTGATTATCCGGAGTATGATGATGTAGAGGAAATGACGCATAACATGCTTTTGGAAAAGGCGAAGTATGTAAAAGGGGAGCTGGAAAAGCTTCTGCAAACTTCACAGCAAGGAAAAATCCTTCGTGAAGGTCTGTCAACCGTCATTGTTGGCCGCCCGAATGTCGGGAAGTCTTCATTGCTTAACAGCCTTGTGCATGAAAATAAAGCGATTGTTACTGATATACCAGGAACCACCCGCGATGTCATCGAAGAATATGTGAACGTCCGCGGTGTTCCTTTAAGACTGCTTGATACAGCGGGAATCCGTGAAACGGAAGATATCGTCGAACGGATTGGGGTCGAACGATCTCGCCAGGTTTTGAAGGAAGCGGATTTGATTTTACTGGTTCTGAACTATTCGGATGAGCTTTCGGAAGAGGATCGGAACATTTTCAGAGCGGTGGAAGGCATGGATGTCATTGTCATCGTCAATAAAACCGATCTTCCGAAAAAAATTGATTTGGATGCAGTGAAAGAACTTGCAAAGGATTATTCGCTCGTGACGACCTCCTTGCTAGAGGACGAGGGTGTCGATGAGCTTGAAGAAGCGATTTCGAGCCTGTTCTTCTCAGGTGGTATTGAATCAGGCGACCTGACATATGTATCGAACAGCCGGCATATCGCACTCCTCAACCAGGCTGTTCATTCAATTGAGGAAGCGATCAGCGGTGTCGAAATGGGAACACCAATTGATATTGTCCAAATAGATTTGACTCGTTCCTGGGAGCTGCTTGGCGAAGTAATAGGTGAAAGCGTGCATGAAAGCTTGATTGACCAGTTATTCTCGCAGTTCTGTTTAGGGAAATAAAAAACATAAAAATTATTTTCGAAAAACTTTCTATAATGATACGGAAAATAGAGATGTAGCGCTTTTGGACTAGATAGATGCTTTTTACTTATAGAGATTGATTGCAGCATAAAAAGGAGGCAGCAGGATGGGTTATGAAGCCGGAAATTTTGATGTGGTTGTAGTTGGTGCCGGCCATGCGGGTGTTGAGGCGGCACTTGCGCCGGCACGCATGGGTGCGAAAACTGCGATGATTACCATTAATCTTGATATGATTGCGTTCATGCCGTGCAACCCGTCTATCGGCGGACCTGCAAAGGGAATTGTTGTACGGGAAATTGACGCTTTGGGCGGCGAAATGGGCCGCAATATTGATAAAACATACATCCAGATGAGGATGCTGAATACAGGTAAGGGTCCTGCAGTACGTGCGCTGAGGGCCCAGGCTGATAAGTTCGATTATCAGAATGAAATGAAAAAGACGCTGGAAAATGAAAAGAACCTTACATTGGTGCAGGGAATGGTTGAGCGCCTGGTCGTGGAGGATGGTGAATGTAAGGGGGTCATCACCCAGACAGGAGCCATTTATCGTGCGAAAACAGTCGTGATTACGACTGGAACGTATATGCGCGGGGAAATCATCCTTGGCGAATTGAAATACTCAAGCGGTCCGAACAACCAGCAGCCATCAATCAAGCTTTCGGAACATCTTGAGGAACTTGGCTTTGACCTGGTTCGTTTTAAAACGGGAACACCGCCGCGTGTGCACAGCGACTCGATTGATTATTCTAAAACAGAAATCCAGCCTGGTGATGATGTCCATCGTGCATTTTCCTATGAAACGACGAAATACATCACCGATCAGCTTCCTTGCTGGCTGACATATACGAATGAAAGTACACATCAGCTGATTGATGAAAATCTTCACCGTTCACCGATGTATTCCGGAATGATCAAGGGTACTGGCCCGCGCTACTGCCCATCCATCGAGGATAAGGTCGTCCGCTTCAATGACAAGCCGCGCCACCAAATCTTCCTGGAGCCTGAAGGCAGGAATACTCAAGAGGTTTATGTGCAGGGATTGTCTACGAGCTTGCCGGAAGAGGTCCAGCATAAAATCCTTCAGACAATACCTGGCCTGGAAAAAGTACAAATGATGCGTGCCGGCTATGCGATTGAGTATGATGCTGTCGTGCCGACGCAGCTTTGGCCAACACTGGAAACGAAACTGGTTAAAAATCTTTATACTGCAGGACAAATCAATGGTACTTCTGGCTACGAAGAGGCTGCCGGCCAGGGAATCATGGCTGGAATCAATGCCGGCCGAAGGGCTTTGGACAAGGAAGAAGTCATCCTGAGCCGTGCTGATGCCTATATCGGAGTATTGATTGATGACCTCGTGACTAAAGGAACGAATGAACCGTACCGTTTGTTAACATCAAGAGCGGAATACCGACTGCTTTTGCGCCATGACAATGCAGATCTTCGCTTGACTGAAAAAGGCTACGAAATCGGCTTGATTACCGAAGAGAGGTACCAGAAATTTTTAGCGAAAAAAGAAGCAATCGAAGGTGAGAAAAAACGCCTGCAATCGATTATCATCAAACCGTCCGCGGAGGTTCAGGAGTTGATCCGTTCTCTTGGCGGAAGTGAATTGAAGGACGGCATCCGTGCTTCAGATTTATTGAAGCGTCCTGAGGTTTCTTATGAGCATATCAAGCAGCTCGTTCCTGCAGCTGGCGAACTTGATTTCGAAACAGAGGAACAGACTGAGATTCAAATCAAATATGAGGGATACATCGAGAAATCACTTCAGCAGGTTGAAAGGCTGAAGAAGATGGAAGACAAGAAAATCCCGGAGAATATTGATTACGAAGCCATTTCTGGACTGGCGACAGAGGCTCGCCAAAAATTGAAAGAAGTACGTCCGTTGACATTGGCGCAAGCATCGAGAATATCTGGTGTGAATCCTGCAGATATCTCAATCCTGCTCGTTTATTTGGAACAAGGGCGTATTGCACGGATCAAGTAGTAACCATCAGAAAGGGTTGGCTTATGAATACAGATCAATTTAAAGCATTGCTCGCTGAAAAGGGGATCGAGCTTTCCCTGAAGCAAATGGAGCAATACGAAACGTATTATAAAATGCTCGTCGAGTGGAATGAAAAAATGAATTTGACTGCGATCACAGAAAAACCAGAAGTGTACTTGAAGCACTTCTATGACTCCATTTCTGCCGCATTTTATTTTGATTTTAATAAGCCGCTCAATTTGTGTGATGTTGGTGCCGGTGCCGGCTTCCCGAGCATCCCGATTAAAATTGCATTCCCGGAAATCAAGGTTACAATTGTCGATTCCTTGAATAAGAGAATCACGTTTTTGGAGCAGCTTTCGAAAGAATTGGGACTTGAGGGAACAACATTCATTCATGATCGTGCTGAGACATTCGGACAGAACCCAGCCCATCGTGAAAAATATGAAGTTGTTATGGCCAGGGCTGTTGCCAGAATGTCAGTATTAAGTGAGCTTTGCCTTCCGCTAGTGAAGGTTGGCGGTACATTCATCGCCATGAAGGGCAACCAGGCAGGAGAGGAATTGCAGGTGGGTGAAAAAGCGATCAGTGTTCTAGGCGGAAAGCTAGAATCCGCCCATGCATTCACATTGCCGGTGGAAGAGAGTGAACGAAATATTTTAATCATCAATAAACTAAAACCAACACCAAAGAAGTACCCAAGAAAGCCTGGAACTCCGAATAAAACGCCGATTGAATAGGTATATATTTTAGTCGCACCACCTCTGGTCAAAAGGCCGGAGGTGTGTGATTAAAGATGCCGGCCGTGCTCGCTCATGCTTTTTGGTCTATTTGGAAAAATGAATTTAGTTTATAATAGGATCTATAGGCAGGAATTTGTCATTTTTATAGAGAATATGTAATAGGGAGTTCATAAAGGTGGTGTAGGGTGATGAAGCCTTCTTTTTCGCGCTTTTTTGGCCTTGGAGAAAAGGAAAAAGAACGGGACCAGGCGGAAGAACAGGACCAAGTGGAAGAACAGACTGTTGAGGATATTGACAACATAGAACATGAAGAAATAAAGAAAATTCCGATTGACCATATTATTCCAAACAGATACCAGCCAAGAACTGTTTTTGATGATGAAAAAATTGAAGAATTGGCCCGTACCATTCATATACATGGAGTAATCCAGCCAATCGTCGTCCGCGAATTCGATCAAGATAAGTTTGAAATCATTGCAGGTGAACGCCGCTGGCGCGCAATGAAAAAGCTTGAGTGGGAAGAGGTTCCTGCAATCGTTAAAAACCTATCCGATTCCGAAACGGCATCTGTAGCTTTGATCGAGAACCTCCAGCGTGAGGAGCTTTCACCGATTGAAGAAGCAATGGCATATGGTAAATTACTGGAAATCCATAACCTAACTCAGGAAGCCCTGGCGCAAAGACTGGGAAAAGGTCAATCAACAGTTGCAAATAAACTGCGATTGCTAAAGCTTCCACAAGAAGTACAGGATGCGCTTTTGAACAAGCAAATCACAGAGCGGCATGCCCGTTCGTTAATCCCGTTGAAAAATCCTCAGCTGCAGGTGCAGGTTTTGGCAGAGGTCATTGAGAAATCCCTCAATGTCAAACAAACGGAAGAACGCGTCGTCAAGCTTTTGAGTCAAAATGAAGAAAAACCAAAGCCAAAACGGAAGGCATTCAGCAAAGATATGAGGATTGCGGTTAATACAATCCGCCAGTCGCTGACCATGGTTTCCGACAGCGGCATCAATCTCGATTCGGAAGAAGAAGAGTTTGAAGAGTTCTATCAATTCACGATTCGCATACCAAAGAAAAAATAATAGATTGCTAGCGGGGGACAGGCTGTCTCCCGCTTTTTTGTGGAAAAATCCAACCGCGTCAGTCGCCTGGTAAAGGTGTTTTTTTATTTAATAGACCTGTCATATTACCGGATTATTACTTTTGCATAAAAATTCTATCAACTGTCTTAATTCATGATAAAATAGAATACATGATTGCTTTTTTCGGCATCCGATATTCTTTATGGATGACGGGGAAGGTCTAAATCTCCATTTAAATTTTTCATGTTTACTTCGATATGTGTCTAGCTCCAGCGCCTAGCCCCTCGAGTCGCATGTTTTGTGTCGCCTCCTAGAAACTCCGAAACTTCAACTCCGCCGTCAGAAGCAAAAAGCGCTTCTTTGTCGNNCTTTTCGATTTCAGTCCTGTCAATGAAGTCAAAGTGCGACTTCACTGCCAGGCCTTCCGAGGCACACGATGTGCCAGACCCGCCAGCCACAGGACGTGGCGTCATAGGCGGGCAGCGCTTTTCGGGGCTGATCAAGGCGCTTGCGCTTTTCTAATTATTTTACGGGTTTGAAAGAGGGTGACAATGTGGGAAAAATCATTGCGATTGCGAATCAAAAAGGTGGAGTCGGCAAGACGACTACATCTGTGAATCTCGGTGCGTGCCTGGCATACATAGGAAAAAAAGTGCTGCTTGTCGATACGGATCCTCAAGGAAACGCAACGAGTGGTGTTGGGATTGAAAAAGCGGATGTTGAGCAATGCATATATGATGTTCTTGTTGACGATGTTGAAGCCAAAAATGTCATTCATCCAACAGCGGTAGAAAATTTATATACAATTCCTGCGACGATCCAGCTTGCTGGAGCGGAAATCGAGCTTGTTCCCACGATTTCAAGGGAGGTCCGCCTGAAGAGGGCTCTCGAGGAAGTGAAGGATCAATTTGATTATATTATCATCGACTGTCCGCCATCTCTCGGGTTATTGACACTGAATGCCTTGACGGCTTCAGATGCTGTCATAATCCCTGTCCAATGTGAGTATTATGCACTTGAAGGGCTTAGTCAGCTCTTGAATACTGTTCGCCTCGTACAGAAGCATTTGAACCAGGATTTGAAGATTGAAGGGGTTCTGCTGACCATGCTTGATGCACGTACGAATCTTGGTCTTCAAGTCATCGAAGAAGTGAAGAAGTACTTTCAGGACAAGGTGTACAAGACAGTCATTCCACGGAATGTCCGGCTGAGTGAAGCTCCAAGCCATGGAGAGCCAATTATCATTTATGATCCAAAGTCCCGCGGGGCAGAGGTTTATTTAGATCTTGCAAAGGAAGTGGTTGCAAATGGCTAAAGGCTTAGGTAAAGGATTGAATGCTTTCTTTAACATGGAAGCTGAGAGAGAAGAGAAGGTCCAGGAAATAAGCGTCAAAGAAATAAGGCCAAATCCTTATCAACCACGAAAAGTATTCCAGCCAGAAGCGATAGAAGAATTGAAGTTATCAATCCAGGAACATGGAATACTTCAGCCAATTATCGTCAGAAAAACGATAAAAGGCTTTGAAATCGTTGTTGGGGAAAGGCGTTTCCGGGCAGCAAAAGAAGCAAAGATGGAAACCGTGCCGGCAGTCGTCCGTGAGCTGAATGAACAGCAAATGATGGAGCTTGCTGTACTGGAAAATCTCCAGCGTGAAGACCTGAATCCAATCGAAGAGGGAATTGCCTATCAAACTTTGATTGAAAAACTGAAACTTACACAGGAAGAGTTAGCGAAAAGGCTGGGAAAAAGCAGACCGCATCTGGCCAATCATATCCGTTTGCTATCGCTGCCACCTAAAATCCAGCAACTCATTTCAGATGGCAAGATTTCAATGGGGCATGGGCGTGCGCTTCTAGGATTAAGGAAGAAAGACAAGCTGCCGATCCTTGTGGATAAAATCCTAAAAGATGGAATGAATGTCCGCCAGCTTGAACAACTGATCCAGCAGATGAACGAAGTTGTTCCACGTGAAACAAAAAAAGAGAAAGTAACAAAAGATGTTTTCATTCGAGAGCGTGAAACAACACTTCGGGAACGTTTCGGTACCACTGTTAACATCAAACAATCCAAAAATAAAGGAAAAATTGAAATAGAATTTTTCTCGAAAGATGATTTAGAACGAATTCTGGAACTATTAGATCAGCAAAACTCTTAAGCTATCAAATTGATGGCTTCTTTTTTTACATAGGCTCTTTTCTCAAACTTTGTTGCTATTGACTACAAAATAGGATTGAATTCCTAAGCTTCTTCACAAAAACAACGCATATTATGAGAAAAGAGCTTGCAAACTTAGTACCGACATACAAAATAGCTATTAGCACGTTAAAATCGGCTTTAAGATTTTAACAACAATCTTACGAAAACAGCCTTTACATAAGTGTATTCATACAAAATCTGAAGATAGGTGAACAATATGTTTTTACTTGGCACCATTGTTAATGGGCTATTGATTATCATAGGGACCTTGCTGGGCCGGCTTCTGACGAGAATCCCTGAAAATATGAAAGCCACAGTCATGCATGGCATCGGGCTTGCGGTTATGGTACTGGGACTGCAAATGGGCTTTAAAAGTGCCAATTTCCTGATTGTTATTTTGAGTCTTGTGATTGGTGCAGTCCTAGGTGAAGCTTGGAAGCTGGAGGATAAGCTGAATGCTGTTGGGGACTGGCTCGAAAGAAAGCTTGGGTCAAAAGGGGAAGGCAGTATTTCACAAGGATTTGTGACGGCGACGCTTATTTTCGTCATTGGCGCAATGGCCATTATCGGCGCGCTCGACAGCGGGATTCGCGGTGACCATGACGTCCTCTATACAAAAGCGATTATTGACGGTTTCACGGCATTAATTCTGACTACTACACTAGGTATTGGCGTTTTATTTTCTGCGATTCCCGTCATGTTGTACCAGGGACTGATCGCCTTGTTTGCGACGCAAATAGATAAGTTTATACCGCAGGCATTGATGGACAGCTTTATCCTTGAGCTGACTGCAACCGGCGGTGTCATGATTTTTGCCATCGGCTTGAACCTGATTGGATTGACAAAAATCAGGGTTGCGAACCTGCTGCCAGGTATTCTTGTAACAGGTGTTCTTGTCACGATCTCACATTATATGATCGGGATTTAATGTTGGGGGTGAGTTCGTCGTGAAAGAGTTTTTCTCCAGTCTATTATTTATACTTAGCATTTTGATCTTTGCGATAACTGCTTACTTGCTTTATTGGACGATTGTGATGCCAGGGTGGTTCATTGTTCCTTTTCTTATTTCGTTATTAATCGGCCTGGTTACACTCTTTGTTTCAAAAAGGATAGACAAGCAAAAAGAATAGAAAAATGCCTGGATAGCCTCCAGGCATTTTTAACATTATTCAGCAACTGTAGGCTGCTCAGCTTCAAGATCCCAATTTAACTTTGGCCAATCCTGTTTCTTCGGCAGCTGCTGACTGCTCTCGAAAATACCGTTTGCGATCGTTTTTGCCATTTTTAAAACGAGGTTCAATCTTGTATTTTGCAATACAAAGAATTCCATAAACCCGCTGACATTGACAATGCCGGTAATGTGCATGTTTCCGACTTCAGGCAGCTCCTTATTCACTCCGGCACCCGGCTTGACGGGTCCATCGCCTACCTGGATGGAGCCTACGCTTTTTAAGCGGCCAAGGCAAGCGTCTATGCCAATAATAAAAGGATTGAAGTGTTTTTGTTTGATTTCGGCCAGTTTTGCATCCATATTTACAGCATGAATTGGATCATCAAGTGTACCATATACATGGTATGGTGCAATTTCTTTCTCCTGCAGCAGCGTTCCGATTAGCGGACCCAATGAATCACCGGTAGAGCGGTCAGTTCCAATACAGACAAAAACAATTGGGCGTGTGCTGAAATTAGGCAAATGGTCCAGGATTTCAGAAGCCAGCTTTTCGGCAGCCAGTTCATCTTCATGGTTAATTTTTGCCACATTGTTTTTCCGCTCGAAAAAATGGTTTTTGAGATTCATTGGATCAACTCCTTAAAAAATTCGTACTATCAGTATACGGACTTTTTTTGTAATCTATACATACCTGTAAACAGAAAGATTTAAACAGGGTCTTTTGGAGTGGTGAACTATTTATAAAGGAATAATGACTTATTTTTTTAAAAAGGCTTTATAATGGTTTGGACTCTTTCGGAAAATAATACTATTATATTAGAATAATATTATATTAGAATGACAGCATGCTTTTGAGTACGTTATGGCATCAACTTACAGAAACAGCCTTCTTTAACTACATTATAAAACTTGATAAAATGATTGTGTTTGTATGAAACTTACTAGTTTGTTACATAACGTTTAATAAGGCTGTTTTCGTAAAGATTGTTGTTAAAATCCTAAAGCCGATTTTAACGAATATATACCTATTGCGGAGGTCGGTATAAAGTTTACATGCTCTTTTCTCATAAAAACGTCTTCTTTACAAGGGTAAACAGCTAATTCAATCTAATTTTGTCTTCAATAGCAATAAAGTTTGAGAAAAGAGCATTAAATAAAGAGGTTCTGTTATAGCTTAAAGTAAGCATGAATTTTGCAGGCGGGTGAGAATATGAGTAAAACAGAAGAAAGTCTAACCAAGACACAAGCATTTTTTAATAAAATGAGTCAAAAGCTGATGGATGAGAACCTTTGGTTTGCCATTGGGGAAAGTGTTTTGAAAATCATTGCGATCCTGATTATCACAGGCTTGTTCATTCGAGTTGGAAAGATTGCGATCCGTAATTTCTTCAAGGTCAGGACGAGAGGGCCGCTAAGGATTACGGAACGGCGTGAAGCGACCTTGATGAAATTGCTTGAAAATGTGCTGACGTACGTTGTTTATTTTATTGCGATCATGTCCATTCTTGCGGCGATGGCAATCGATGTCAAAGCTATGCTCGCGGGAGCTGGGATTGTCGGTTTGGCAGTCGGCTTTGGTGCACAAAGTCTTGTGAAGGACATTATTACCGGTTTCTTCATTATTTTTGAAGATCAGTTTTCTGTAGGCGATTATGTACGAATTGGACAATTTGAGGGAACTGTGGAGGAAATCGGGCTGCGGACGACGAAAATAAAGAGCTTTACGGGAGAAATCAATATTCTTCCTAACGGCAGCATTGTTGAAGTCACCAACTTCTCGGTTTATAACAGTGTTTCGGTTCTCGATATAGGAATTGCTTATGAAGGGGATATTGAATACGCGGAAAAAGTACTGCAGCAATATCTTGAGACCACAACTGAGAAGTATCCGGAACTGGTGAAGACACCTGAGCTGTTAGGCGTACAGCAATTTGGTGCATCAGAGGTTGTACTGCGCATTGTCGCAGAAACAGTGCCTATGAAACACTGGTATATTGGAAGACAGCTTCGCAAGGACATCAAGCTTCTTCTGGATGAGCACGGAATTGAGATCCCATTCCCAAGAATGGTCATGTACTCTCGCCAGGAAGGCGGAGAGCAGAAAGAATTCGGTAAATAAACAAGGAGGTTTTACAATTGGAGCATGAATTTCAACTTAATGATGTTGTTGAAATGAAAAAACCACATCCTTGCGGCACCAACAAGTGGAAAATCATCCGCCTTGGCATGGATTTCCGAATCAAATGTGAAGGCTGCGAGCACAGTGTCTTGATTCCCAGAAAAGAATTCACACGAAAAGTAAAGAAGGTTTTATCGAAGCAGGGTGAGTAATCCTGCTTCTTTTTTTTGCCTAATTGTATTATTCTTAAAGATAAAATTAACGTACATATAGAGAGAACGTGGGGAGATGGGGAAGTGGCGACAGTACATCATTCAGCATGCCCATTGAATTGCTGGGACAGCTGCGGGTTCCTTGTTACCGTGGAAGACGGAAAGGTAATCAAGGTCGAAGGCAATCCAGATCATCCGATTACACAGGGGAAAATTTGCGGCCGCGGCAGGATGCTTGAGAACAGGGCGAATTCGGAAGACAGACTGCTTTATCCTCTGAAAAAAATCGATGGCAAATTCCAGCAGGTTTCCTGGGAGCAGGCTCTCGATGAGATTGCTGAAAAACTGGCTTATTATAAAGAGCGTTTTGGCACCACTTCCGTTTTGCACAGCCATGATTATGCCAACGGTGGTTTGCTCACCAATCTCGACAGCCGCTTCTTTAATCTCTATGGCGGTGTGACTGAATTGACCGGTTCTATTTGCTGGGGAGCGGGAATTGAAGCGCAGAACTGGGATTTTGGTGATGCCTACAGCCATGCACCAGAGGATTTGAAAAATAGCAAACATGTTGTCATCTGGGGAAGGAATGTCGCCCGGACGAATATGCATCTTTTCCAAAACCTCCAGGCTGCGAAAAAGAATGGCACGAAAATTTATGTCATTGATCCGATTTTTAACGCAACTGCGAAGATTGCGAATGAATATGTCTCTATCAAGCCAGGTTTTGATGGACTTTTAGCGGCTGGCATTATGAAAGAATTGCTTAGGATGGAACTGCATGATGTGGAGTTTTTGGCGAATCATACAGTCGGGTTTGGGGATTTGAAAGAAACGCTGGATAGCCTAACACTGGAATATATCAGTGAAGTGACCGAAGTACCGATTGAGGTCATCACTCATCTTGCTGAAGTATATGCTGACCGGCCGGTGTCAACGATCATGGGTCTTGGGATGCAGCGTTATGAAAATGGAGGCAATACGATCAGGCTGCTGGATGCGCTGGTTGCTGTCAGCGGCAATATTGGCATTCCTGGCGGCGGAGCCAACTATGCGAACAAGCAGGTAGGGCAGAGTTTTGACTATCAGAACATGACGATGGCTGAGCAGAAAAGTTCTTCACGCACTTTTACAATGATGAGGCAGGCAGAGGGGATTCTGTCAGCTATTGATCCTCAGATAAAAATGGGCATTGTCACATGCGGCAATCCACTTACTCAAGTTCCGGATACGAACAGAGTACGAGAGGCTTTTGAGTCGCTAGAAACCCTAGTGGTGATTGACCACTTCATGACGGATACAGCTGAACTGGCTGATTATGTTTTGCCAGCTGCCACGGCCTTTGAGGTAGAAGATGTTTACTATTCATCAATGTACCACCATTATGTGAATCACGGTCCGAAGCTGGTTGAACCACCGGGAGAAGCAAAGCCAGACGCCTGGATTTGGGCGGAACTGGCGTCCAGATTGGGCTTCGGGGACGAATTTGATTTTACGAGAGAAGAATTCTTGAAAATGGGACTCGTTTCTTTGCTGAAGAAGGGCATCACGCTCGAAAAAATACGTGATGATAAATTTGCCGAACTGCCAGTGGATAGGATTCCATGGGCTGATCGGGAATTCAAGACAGCAAGCGGCAAATATGAATTCACTTCTTCCGCAGTCACTGACGGCCGGATCAAGCTGTCACTGCCAAACGAAACAAAATGGACCAATCCCGAGCTGGCGGAGAAATATCCTTACACATTGCTGACAATCCACCCGCTACGCTCCAACCACTCGCAGCATTTCCACCTGTTCCAGCCGGAGCCTTATGTGAAAGTGGAGATTGCAGGCAGTGTGGCTGTCGAAAAGGGACTGAAAGACCAGGACCATGTCCGTGTCTGGAATGACAGAGGCGAAATTCATGGAACAGTTTCGATCCTCAAGGCTGCCCACCCGGGAACTGTTAACATCGATGAAGGATTGAGCGCCCGTTTTGGCGGCTCCGTCAACCAGCTGACCTCAAGCAGGGAATCAGATAACGGACTCGGAAGCACGCTATACGATTGCCTGGTTAATATAGAAAAAGTGGAAAAAGAATAATGGATGTAGTGCCGCACTTGAATTGAGGGTGCGGTTTTTCTATTGGGTGACTAGGGCGGAAAGATACCCTTATGCGAGCAAATTCCCATCTATAAGGGCACCATTCGAGCAGAAAGATACCCTTATACAAGCAGTTTCACCTTTATAAGGGCACTATTCGAGCGGAAAGATACCCTTATGTAAAGCATTTAACAATCATAAGGGCACCATTCAGGCGAAAAGATACCCTTATGCAAGCAAATCCCTCTCCATAAGGTCACCATTCGAGTGGAAAGATACCCTTATGCAAGCAGATTCGCCTCTATAAGGGAACCATTCGAGCGGAAAGATACCCTTATGCAAAGCATTTAACAATCATAAGGGCACCATTCAACCAGAAAGAGTAAATTCCCCCTCCACAAAGGCACCAAGAAGCTTACCTCCTTTTACAAGCTTGTCTTTTCCTTTCGTAATCTCTATAATTGTGAGAGGAAAAAATCGTTTAGGTGATTCTTGCTTGAATAGATACATTTTTAAATAGAGGAGTGACATGGATGGCCTTAACAGCAGGTATTGTTGGACTTCCTAACGTTGGGAAATCTACATTGTTTAATGCGATCACACAGGCTGGTGCTGAATCAGCCAACTATCCGTTCTGTACGATTGACCCGAATGTAGGAATCGTTGAGGTTCCTGATCATCGTTTAACTAAATTGACTGAGCTAGTACAGCCGAAAAAGACTGTACCAACAGCTTTTGAATTCACTGACATCGCTGGGATTGTTAAAGGTGCGAGCAAGGGTGAAGGACTTGGAAACAAATTCCTTTCCCATATTCGCCAGGTGGATGCGATTTGTCAGGTTGTCCGCTGTTTTGCAGATGACAATATCACACACGTTGCCGGTAAAGTGGATCCTATTTCGGATATTGAGGTCATTAACCTCGAATTGATTCTGGCTGACCTGGAATCTGTTGAAAAAAGAATCAGCCGCGTCGAGAAGTTGGCGAAGCAAAAGGATAAGGAAGCATCTATTGAGTTTCCAATACTAGCTCGCCTGCGAGATGCATTTGAAGCTGAACAACCAGCACGCGCAGTTGAATTCACTGACGAAGAAATGAAAATCGTTAAACATCTTCATTTGCTCACAATCAAGCCAATGCTATATGTAGCTAATGTAGGTGAAGAAGATGTCGCAGATCCAAGCGGAAATGAATACGTCCAGAAAGTCCGCGAATTTGCACAAAAAGACAATGCGGAAGTCATCGTCATCAGTGCCAGGATAGAAGAAGAAATCGCTGAGCTTGAAGGCGAAGAAAAGCAAATGTTCCTAGAGGAACTAGGCATTGAAGAATCCGGTTTGGACCAGTTAATCCGTGCAGCTTACAGCCTGCTTGGTCTGGCAACTTACTTCACAGCTGGCGTCCAGGAAGTCCGTGCATGGACATTCCGCCACGGAATGAAAGCACCTCAGTGTGCAGGTGTCATTCACTCTGATTTCGAACGTGGATTCATCCGTGCAGAAACAGTCCACTACGATGACCTTCTTGCAGCAGGATCAATGACTGCAGCCAAGGAAGCCGGAAAAGTCCGCCTGGAAGGTAAAGAATACGAAGTAAAAGACGGAGACATCATCCACTTCCGCTTCAATGTATAAACCGTTTTTGCCCTGCTCATATAGCAGGGCATTATTTTTTATTTTCAAATAACTAAGCATGGACAGAAACGCGAACATATGTTAGTATTTTGTTATAGAAATATATCACATAGAAACAGGCAAAGTAGATTCTCCATACATATCGTTGCCTTTGAATATATTCTGTGATATAATTTCATCTTGTGAGTAATTAATCAATTACTCCTTGCCCTGTAATGGGGCCGTTTAGACCAAAAGGAGGTGACAGTGATGAGAAAGTACGAAATTATGTACATCATCCGCCCAAACATTGAAGAGGACGCTAAAAAGGCTCTTACTGAGCGTTTCAGCACAATCCTTACAGAAAACGGTGCGGAAGTTGCAGAAGCTAAGGAATGGGGCAAACGCCGCCTAGCTTACGAAATCAATGATTTCCGTGATGGCTACTACCAGCTTGTTAAGGTAAACGCTACTCCGGCAGCAGTTGAGGAATTCTCTCGTCTTGCTAAGATCAACGAAGATATCCTTCGCCACATCGTAATCAGAGAAGAAGAATAATTAACGATATAAATAATAACTTTCAGCGGAAAATGTTTCACATGGAACATTCAGGCTGGGGGAAGGAGTTGATTCTGATGATGAATCGTGTCATTCTTGTTGGCCGTTTGACCAAGGATCCTGAATTACGTTTCACACCGAATGGAGTTGCGGTGGCTACTTTCACTCTTGCGGTAAATCGTTCATTTACCAACCAGCAGGGGGAAAGAGAAGCTGACTTCATCAACTGTGTGGTATGGCGCCGTCCAGCTGAAAACGTTGCTAACTTCTTGAAGAAGGGCAGCCTTGCAGGTGTTGATGGACGCGTTCAAACTCGCAGCTACGAAGGACAAGATGGTAAGCGTGTATACGTTACAGAAGTTCTTGCTGAGAGTGTTCAGTTCCTTGAGCCAAAAGGTCAAGGTCAAGGTCAAACTTCAGACAGAGGGGATAACAACTATTCCCGCCAAAATGATCAGGGTTCCCCATTCGGGAATCAGAATCAACGCCAGAACCAAGGTTATACAAAAGTAGATGAAGATCCATTTGCAGGTGGCGGCCAAATCGACATTTCAGATGATGATCTTCCATTCTAATATAATTCGGACGTAAAATATAATACACGAGGAGGGAAATGACCATGGCAATGGGTGGACGCAGAGGCGGACGTGCAAAACGCCGTAAAGTTTGCTACTTCACAGCAAACGGAATCACTAAGATTGATTACAAAGACACAGATCTTTTGAAAAAATTCATCTCTGAGCGCGGTAAGATTTTACCACGCCGTGTAACCGGAACAAGCGCTAAATATCAGCGTAAATTGACAGTTGCAATCAAACGTTCTCGTCAAATGGCATTACTGCCATACGTTTCAGGCGAATAATGATCGGATTTTAAAAGGCAGCGGGGCAACCCCGCTGCCTTTTATATTATCTATTAGACACTTCGTTTGCTTGTCAGAGTTTTAGAAGATAAAATAGTTCTTATCGGTTATTTTAAAAATGGCTGCTACTTTGGTTCAGTTATAATACCTTGCTGAAACCTTAAGGCAGACCAAGGCGCTTACGCATTTCTGTGAGGTGGATTATGAAGAATACATACAAGCTGACGGAAGGAGCCATTCTGTTAGCGATTTTTGCGGTTTTATTGTTGATCACTTTTTACATACCTGGCCTGGGGTTAATTGTGAACCTCTTTCTTTCTTTGCCATTCATGTTTTTCGGTGCTAAGTATGACGCCAAAAGTACGGCTGTGTTTACGATTGCCGCTGTATTATTATCGATGATTCTAGGGTCACTTCTGGCAATCCCGCTTGCATTGGCATATGGGACGACTGGTGCAGTGATGGGATACATGGTAAGGAAAGGGAAAAGCAGGTTTACAGCATACATAGCAGGTTCCCTCGTGTTTCTTTTGAATTTAGTGGCACAATATGCATTGTCGGTCATTTTCTTTAAAATTAATATTATCGAAGAACTGATGGAGGCTTTTCGGGTCTCTACCGACCAGGCAATCAAAATGCTGGAACAAATGGGGCAGACTCCTGATGAGAAACTCATCAAGCAATTTGAAACAATGATTGATATGATGGAAGTGCTTATGCCAAGCATGTTCGTCATGGCTTCATTTTTGATTGTGTTCCTGCTTCAGCTTGTCTCATTCCCATTCTTGAAGCGTTTTGGGATCAAGGTGCCATCCTGGCCTCCATTCAGGGAATTGAATCTGCCAAAAAGTATCTTATGGTACTATCTCATCGCGATGATTGCAGCATTGATTATGCAGCCGGAAAAAGGGACTTACTGGTTCTGGGCGATTTCCAATCTTACATTCATATTGCAGATGCTGATGGTTCTCCAAGGTTTATCATTAGTTTTTTATGTCACACATATAAAACGGTATCCTAAAGCTGTTCCAATCATCGTCATTATCCTGACCTTCCTCCTGCCATTTGTTCTTTATATTGTCAGGATATTAGGTATAATTGATTTAGGGTTTGACTTAAGAAAACGTCTTGGGGAGAAGAAGTAATCAGAAACTAACGCTTTAGGAGCTGAGCACATGCCTTCTTATTTAGAGAGGCGGCAAATACGTTATCCATTGTATGGATTGATGGCCGTAACACTGGTGCTAATTGGATTTCTGTCTTACTATAACTGGATTATAGGAGCGGCAGGATTCATTCTCACTGGCCTGTTGATATATCTCATTTTTCAAGTGAACCATAGAATGAGGCAGGAGACGGAAGAATACATTTCCACGCTGTCTTATCGGGTAAAAAAAGTCGGCGAGGAAGCATTGATGGAAATGCCGATTGGAATCATGCTGATCAATGACGACTATTATATTGAATGGACGAATCCTTTTATTGCTGCTAGTTTCAATGAAGACTCGCTTGTCGGCAAATCGCTTTATGATGTAGCCGATGCGGTCATTCCATTGATTAAGAAAGAGGTAGAAACCGAAATCATTACTCTTCATGACCGGAAGTTCAGGATCATTCACAAACCTGATGAAAGGCTTCTCTACTTTTTCGATGTGACCGAACAGGCAGAAATTGAAAAAATGTACCATGATGAGCGCACAGTCATTTCAATTATTTATCTTGATAACTATGAGGAACTGACTCAGGGAATGGATGACCAGACAAAAAGCAGCTTGAACAGTCTTGTTACTTCCATTTTAAATAAATGGGCTACCAATAATGGAGTATTCCTCAAGAGGGTTTCTTCGGAACGATTCATCGCTGTTTTTAGTGAACATATTCTCCAGCTGCTTGAAAAAGGGAAGTTCACGATTCTCGATGAAGTAAGGGAAACAACATCGAAACAGAATGTCCCATTAACTTTGAGCATTGGTGTTGGTACGGGTTATTCCTCGCTTCCTGAACTCGGAAGTCAGGCGCAGTCCAGTCTGGACTTGGCTTTGGGACGCGGCGGCGATCAGGTAGCGATCAAACAGCCTAACGGCAAAGTTAAGTTTTATGGCGGCAAGACAAATCCTGTTGAAAAGCGTACAAGGGTAAGGGCGCGAGTCATTTCTCATGCATTGAAGGAATTGGTTGTCGAAAGTGATAAGGTCTTGATCATGGGACACAAGAATCCGGATATGGACGCAATTGGTTCGTCAATCGGTATCCTTAAAGTAGCACAAATGAACAAGCGTGAAGGCTTTATTGTGTATAATAAAAATGAGATCGATACAGGTGTACAGCGCTTGATGGATGAGATTAAGGAAAACGAATCTCTATACTCAAGATTCATTTCACCAGAACAGGCGTATGAAATTGCTTCTGACGACACTTTGCTTGTCGTTGTCGATACTCATAAACCTTCACTTGTCATCGATGAAAGACTACTGAACCGGATTGAGAACGTCATCGTGATCGATCACCATCGCCGCGGTGAGGAATTTATTAAAAATCCGCTGCTCGTCTATATGGAGCCTTACGCTTCATCAACGGCTGAGCTTGTAACGGAACTTCTGGAATATCAACCGAAGAATGGAAAAATCCAGATGCTTGAGGCTACTGCTTTATTGGCAGGAATCATCGTCGACACGAAAAGCTTCACCTTAAGGACAGGGGCCCGTACTTTCGACGCTGCCTCATACCTGCGAAGCCATGGTGCGGATACTATTCTTGTACAGAAGTTCTTAAAAGAAGATATTAATACTTATGTAAAAAGAGCAAAAATTATAGAGAATGTTTATTTTTACCGGGATGGCATTGTCATTTCAAAGGGTGAAAACGATGTTTACTGTGACCAGGTGCTGATTGCACAGGCAGCGGATACACTCCTGACGATGGACGGTGTGTCAGCATCATTCGTGATCTCCAAACGATCAGAAGACACGGTAGGTATCAGCGCAAGATCGCTTGGGGAAATCAATGTCCAGGTGGTCATGGAAAATCTCGAAGGTGGCGGGCATTTAACCAATGCTGCGACGCAAATGTATGATATCTCTACGGATGAGGCAGAAACACTTTTACAAAATGCGATAGAGGATTATTTAGAAGGGGGACAAAAAGAATGAAAGTAATCTTTTTGAAGGACGTTAAAGGAAAAGGCAAAAAAGGCGAAATCAAAAATGTGGCAGATGGCTATGCACACAATTTCCTTATTAAACAGGGTCTTGCAGTTGAAGCAAATCAGGCTGCTATGAGTTCCCTTGATGCGCAACAGAAGAAAGAAGAGAAAATGGCACAGCAGGAGCTAGAAGATGCGAAAGCTTTGAAGGAAAAGCTGGAAAAAGTTACAGTTGAATTATCGGCGAAATCTGGAGAAGATGGCCGTCTTTTCGGCTCAATCACAAGTAAGCAGATTGCTGATGAACTGCAAAAAGCTAATGGCATCAAGCTTGATAAGCGAAAAATTGAACTTCAGGATGCTATTCGCACACTTGGATACACAAAGGTTCCAGTAAAGCTTCATAAGGATGTTCAGGCAACTTTGAATGTCCATGTTAAAGAAGGTAAATAATTTACAGTTCCATATAGCCGTAAACATGATAAACTAATATAGTTACAGAAAATAGGTGATCGGTCCTGCTGATCACTTTTTTCAGTTCGAAGAGAGAGAATTACGTAAGGGGGCTGGCAGATGAGTGAATTATTCGCGGATCGACTTCCGCCACAAAACATGGAAGCGGAACAAGCCGTACTTGGCGCAATATTTTTAGAGCCATCAGCTTTAACTCTTGCTTCAGAAATTCTATTACCCGAAGACTTTTATCGTGTTGCGCACCAGAAAATCTTCAACGTTATGCTGGATTTAAATGATAAAGGCAAAGCTATCGACCTGGTGACCGTTACTGAAGAATTGGCATCATCCAAGCTGATTGAAGATGTTGGAGGCGTCAGTTATTTAAGTGAATTGGCGGCATCCGTTCCGACGGCTGCTAATATAGAGTATTATGCTAGAATCGTAGAAGAAAAGTCATTGCTGAGAAGGCTGATCCGGACAGCATCAGGCATCGCTGAAGATGGCTATATGCGTGAGGATGAAGTTGAAGCATTACTTGCCGAAGCAGAAAAGAACATCATGGAGGTTGCCCAGCGCAAAGGCGGAGGAGCCTTCCATAATATAAAAGATGTCCTTGTCAGGACATACGATAATATCGAGGAAATGCATAACCGTCAAGGTGATATCACCGGCCTTGAGACTGGCTTTACCGAACTTGACCGAATAACCGCTGGCTTTCAGCGAAACGATTTGATTATCGTTGGCGCCCGTCCATCTGTTGGTAAAACAGCATTCGCCTTGAATATCGCCCAGAACGTTGCGAAAAAAACAGGAGAGAATGTCGCGATCTTTAGTTTGGAGATGGGTGCAGAACAGCTTGTCATGCGTGTCCTTTGTGCAGAAGGAAATATCGATGCCCAGAGGCTTCGTACAGGTTCCCTGACTGATGAGGACTGGGGCAAGTTGACGATGGCAATGGGAAGCCTGTCGAATACAGGAATCTTCATTGACGATACTCCAGGTGTCAAAATTACCGATATCAGGTCAAAATGCCGACGTTTAAAGCAGGAGCAGGGACTTGGCATGATCATGATCGATTACTTGCAGCTGATCCTCGGGAGCGGACGTGCCGGCGAAAACCGTCAGCAGGAAGTATCCGAAATATCCCGTTCCCTCAAGCAACTGGCGCGTGAATTGCAGGTCCCTGTCATCGCACTGTCCCAGCTTTCCCGTGGAGTGGAACAGCGACAGGACAAGCGTCCGATGATGTCTGATATCCGTGAATCAGGTTCGATCGAGCAGGATGCCGATATCGTAGCCTTCCTTTACCGTGATGACTATTATGATAAGGAATCCGAAGACAAGAACATCATTGAGATCATCATTGCGAAGCAGCGTAACGGCCCGGTGGGAACCGTAAAGCTGGCATTCGTAAAAGAATACAATAAATTCGTCAACATTGAAAACAGGTATGACGAATCGTACGCTCCACCTGGGGCATAATGAGAATTGATCCTTTTGGATTGATTCTCTTTTTTTGCTGATATTATATTTAGTATTTTAGGATGCAGGTTTTTACGAACGAAATAAATATAATATAAAATTAATGTTCGTGTTTAGTTGACTTTATACTATTATTGCTGGTAAACTTTATATGTTTGAAGCGAAAAAAAATTAACCGTATACCTTTGGAGGTGCTTTTTATATGTCATCCGTAGTAGTAGTTGGTACACAATGGGGAGACGAAGGAAAAGGGAAGATTACTGACTTCCTTTCAGAAAATGCTGAAGTGATTGCCCGTTACCAGGGAGGGAACAACGCAGGACATACAATAAAGTTCAATGGTGAAACATATAAATTGCATTTGATTCCATCAGGAATTTTCTATAATGATAAAATCAGTGTTATCGGAAACGGCATGGTTGTGGATCCAAAAGCGCTCGTGAAGGAACTAGCCTATCTTAACGATAAAAACGTTAAGACAGACAACCTGCGAATCAGCAACCGTGCACATGTCATTCTTCCGTATCACTTGAAACTTGATGAGGTGGAAGAAGCAAGCAAGGGCGCCAATAAAATTGGAACAACCAAGAAGGGGATAGGTCCTGCATACATGGACAAGGCTGCGAGAACAGGTATCAGGATTGCAGACCTTCTTGACAGGGAAGTCTTCGAGGAGAAGCTAACCCGCAATCTCGAGGAGAAGAACCGACTGCTAGAGCGCATCTATGAAACTGAAGGATTTAAGCTAGAGGATATTTTAGACGAGTATTACGAGTATGGTCAGCAAGTCAAAGATTATGTGGTCGACACATCTGTCGTTTTGAACGATGCTTTGGATGAAGGACGACGTGTCCTATTTGAAGGTGCACAGGGCGTCATGCTCGATATCGACCAGGGAACATATCCATTTGTTACATCATCCAATCCAGTAGCTGGCGGTGTCACCATTGGTTCAGGTGTAGGACCAACGAAAATTACCCATATCGTTGGAGTTTCAAAAGCTTATACGACTCGTGTCGGTGACGGACCATTCCCTACAGAGTTAGATAACGAAATCGGCCACCAAATCCGCGAAGTAGGACGAGAATACGGCACGACAACAGGCCGCCCGCGCCGCGTCGGCTGGTTCGACAGCGTCGTTGTTCGTCATGCCCGCCGTGTCAGCGGCATCACTGACTTATCGTTGAACTCTATCGATGTATTAACAGGAATTGAAACGCTCAAAATCTGTGTGGCATACCGCTACAAGGGTGAGTTAATCGAAGAATTCCCTGCAAGCCTTAAGACACTCGCTGAATGTGAGCCAGTATACGAGGAGCTGCCAGGCTGGACAGAAGACATCACAGGTGTGAAATCACTAGACCAACTGCCAGAAAACGCAAGACACTATCTTGAGCGCATCTCACAACTGACAGGCATCCCATTATCCATCTTCTCAGTCGGCCCGGACCGCACCCAGACAAATGTCGTCCGCAGCCCTTGGAGATCATAATAATTATTGAACAAAGCCCCCGATCATGTGATTGGGGGCTTGTTTTTATAGAGAAACTCCCAGTGGTTTCCAGTTAGCGGAATTAGCCTGTTTTTAGTAAATTTCTATTTATAGAATTTAAAATATCTAAGGAAAATAGAATGAGCTACGAAGAAAAACATGAAAAAGCTAAAAATATTTTAAAAAGATATATACAAACAATAAAATGCTATGGTAATATAAACAACGTTGTCACTAATTCGACAAAAAGTGATAAAGTTTGATACGAGCCATTAGCTCAGTCAGTTGCTTGCATCGAGGAGTTCACTTCAGCGGCAACTTGCGAGAAAGGCCGAAGGTATTTTGAGCACTGTATCAAGTAAGTCTTCATTTAGGGTTGAATTTTTCATACGAGCCATTAGCTCAGTCGGTAGAGCATCTGACTTTTAATCAGAGGGTCGAAGGTTCGAGTCCTTCATGGCTCACTTAGATTTTTATATCCGGCCCCTTGGTCAAGCGGTTAAGACACCGCCCTTTCACGGCGGTAACACGGGTTCGAATCCCGTAGGGGTCACTTTATTACATATTTAATTGAATATTATCTTGGCTCAGTAGCTCAGTCAGTTGCTTGCTTCTTCGAATAATCATCAGCGGCAACTTGCGAGAAAAACCGAGAGGTTTTTTGAGCACAGTATTCAAATATAACAAAGTTTAGGAAACAACATTTTATCTTGGCTCAGTAGCTCAGTCGGTAGAGCAAAGGACTGAAAATCCTTGTGTCGGCGGTTCGATTCCGTCCTGAGCCATTAAAAAAGGGAGCGTGTCATATGACATGCTCTCTTTTTTTGTAACATTTATGTAACATAACGATAAAATTCCTATTTTTAACATGTTTGTGTTACTATTAACAACATTGTTCAATAATACTCCTTCGAAAGTAGGAGTATACCCTGATATTACTAGGTTTTTAGCTCATTTATATTATGCTGGATAGGTAAATGTTCTGATATTGAATTCCATTTTACTGACAAAAATCGTAATAAAATGTCAGCTATTATACATTTTTGTTACATAATGAAGACTAGTCTTCCTAGCGATACATTATATGGTAAAGTATAAAGGTACAATTATCAGATAATAGTTATTTAGAACTAGACTAATAGTGTTTGACCGTGGTAGGAGGATCAGGATGAATAATTTAAAACATAGGCTGTCCAATCTTGCCGGCAAAACATCTAGAGAGATGAAGCCAGCAATTAAAAAGTCAATCATGGCAGCGGTAACTGTAGCTGTATTGTCTTTTGGTGCAGGAAATGCTGCACTTGCGGCGAAGTCTGAATTAACAACAGTGTATTATGTATATGTTAATGATAAATTTGTAGGAACTGTAACAGATAAAGCACAAGTAGAACAACTGGTAGAAGATAAGTTGACATCCGTGAAAAAGGAATACGCGGATCTTGATGTCGAACTTGGGTTAGACGTATCTTTTATTCCTGAGCAAGTGTTCAGCTCGGCTGCAAATGCAAATACAAGTGAAGTAATAGAAGTACTTAAAGACGAGATGACTGTCCAAGCGGAAGCGACAGCCCTTGTAATTGCTGATCAGCCAGTAGCATATGTGAAAGATGCAGAATCAGCAAATGAAGTCCTCAGGACATTAATGCTAGAATACGTTACTGAAGAAGAATTAGCTGAGGTGGAGAATCGAAAGAATTCTTCTAGTCTACCATTACCCGAAGTTAAAGAAAATGAAACTCGTTTATTAGACGTTCGCGTCACTCAGGAAGTTTCACAATCAGATGAGAAAGTTGATCCTAAATTAGTACTTTCTGTAGAGGAAGCTGTCCAAATCCTGAAAAAAGGAACTTTGGAAGAACAGAAATACCAGGTTAGAGACGGGGATGTGTTAGGAAGCATTGCGAATTCACATAACCTGAAGCTTGCTGAATTGCTTTCTTTAAACGAAGGTCTTACTGAAGATGCTGTTCTAAAACCAGGTCAGGAATTGAATGTAACAGTATTAAAACCTTTTGTAGAAGTTGTAGTCGATCGCCAGATCTATTCTGAGGAAGAAGTTGCTTACGAAAGAGAAGTAATAGAAGATTCCTCAATGCCTAAGGGCGATACGAAAACGAAGCAGGAAGGCCAGGTCGGTATGAAGGGCGTCACCTTATCGCTGACTGAGCAAAATGGCAGGGTGATCAAGAAGGAAATCATCAAAGAAGCCTTACTTAAAGAGCCTGTGAAGGAAATCATAGTCAAAGGAACAAAGGTTGTTCCTTCACGCGGAGATGGTACTTTCGTATGGCCGACAAATGGCGGATATGTATCCAGCCGCCAGGGCTACCGCTGGAGCAGGATGCATAAAGGAATTGATATCGCACGGCCAAGCAACTACACAATCAAGGCTGCTGATAATGGAACAGTCGTATATGCTGGTAACAAGGGCGATGGATATGGCAATAAAATCATGATCGACCACAATAACGGCTACCGCACTATGTATGCCCACCTTGCATCAATCTCAGTAAGCGTAGGCCAGACAGTTTCCCGCGGTTCGAGTATTGGGGTCATGGGAAGAACGGGTAATTCCACTGGAATCCATCTGCATTTTGAAGTTTATCAAAACGGCAGGATTATAGATCCAATGTCAAAATTAAAATAAACTTATAAAAAAAGTCTCTAGCTAAACTAGAGACTTTTTTCATTAGAGATTTGACTTTAAAATGAAAGCGCCAAATCATTAAAAGCCAGTTATTTTTATGTTATGGGCAGGATTGGTACAATTGGGAAGAGAAGAATAGAAGTTGTATAACAGAAAAATTCAGTTTTTCTCTGATTTACAGTAAAATAGGTAAGATAGCTTTTGTAATAAGAGAAGATTATTCTAGCCGATAGATAAATTTGCACTTTAAAGGAGAATTGGTATGGAGAAAAAAATTCTGGTAGTAGACGATGAAAAACCAATTGCAGATATTCTACAGTTCAACTTGAAAAAAGAGGGTTATGATGTTTACTGTGCTTATGATGGAAACCAGGCAGTTGAAATGGTGGAGGAAGTCCAGCCAGATTTAATCCTGCTGGATATCATGCTGCCGATGCGTGATGGCATGGAGGTTTGCCGCGAAGTCCGCAAAAAACACGAGATGCCGATCATCATGCTGACGGCTAAAGACTCTGAAATTGATAAGGTACTCGGACTTGAACTAGGAGCCGACGACTATGTCACGAAGCCATTCAGCACAAGGGAATTGATTGCAAGGGTAAAAGCAAACTTGCGACGCCATCAGCAGAATGCAATTAAAGAAGATGAACAAGAAGAATCAAATGAAATTGCTGTAGGCTCGTTGACAATCCACCCTGACGCTTATGTTGTCTCCAAAAGAGGAGAAACAATCGAATTGACGCATCGTGAATTCGAGCTTCTTCACTACCTTGCCAAGCATATTGGACAAGTCATGACAAGGGAGCATCTGCTGCAAACCGTTTGGGGCTATGACTATTATGGAGATGTCCGTACAGTAGACGTAACTGTAAGGCGTTTGCGTGAAAAGATCGAGGACAACCCAAGCCACCCGACGTGGATCGTGACAAGACGAGGAGTAGGCTATTATTTAAGAAACTCTGAGCAGGAGTAAGGGCAGGAATGAAAAAGGTAGGTTTTTTTCGTTCAATACACCTTAAATTTGTGCTTATATATGTCCTGCTTATTCTAGTTGCCATGCAAATCATAGGCGTTTACTTTGTCCGCAAACTTGAGACGACATTGATGACGAATTACCAGGAATCTGTAAAATCTCGGGTGGACCTGCTGGTTTATGATATACAGGAAGAGCTGGTGAAGGAGCGCGGGAAGGAAGACCCCACGAAAGAGGAAGCCATTAGGCGGATATTAATGGACTATAAGCCCAATGATATTTCTGAAATCCGGGTAGTTGACGGGAGCAGCTTTAAAATACTGGGGACATCAAGCCTTAGCAATCAGGGGATGGTGGGTCAGAGGACTCCTGACGTCAAGATTAAGCGTTCGATCATCACTGGAGAAGATGAAGACGTCATCCAGTTGAAAGCGAACGAAAGAGTTTGGGTTCTTTCAACACCTATCATGCATAACGGTGAAGCGATAGCAGCTGTCTATCTGGTTGCCAATATTAATGATATCTTTGACCAGATGAATGATATCAATAAAATCCTCGCTACCGGAACAGCCATTGCCCTGATTTTTACAGCCATTTTGGGAGTCTTGCTTGCACAGACGATTACGAGGCCGATTTCAGATATGCGTAAACAGGCACTGGCGATGACGCGCGGCAATTTTTCCAGGAAGGTTAAGGTCTATGGTTACGATGAAATCGGTCAACTGGCGATCACCTTTAACAATCTGACGAAAAAACTGCAGGAAGCACAGGCCACAACAGAAGGAGAGAAAAGGAAGCTTTCCTCAGTCATTTCCTATATGACCGACGGTGTCATATCGACAGATCGGAAAGGACGCATCATCCTGATCAATGACCCTGCGACACAGATGCTTGGTGTTCCACGTGAAACAGTGCTTTCGCAGCCATTAGTTTCTGTACTTGGGCTGGATGAGAATTATACTTTTGATGATTTGCTTCAGGAGAAAGACTCAATTGTTCTGGATTACAGTACGAAAAGCAAGCCATTCATCCTTCGGGCAAACTTTTCGGTCATACAAAAGGAAAGCGGCTTTGTAAATGGATTGATTGCAGTCCTGTATGATATTACAGAACAAGAAAAAATTGATATGGAGAGACGGGAATTCGTTGCGAATGTTTCCCATGAATTGCGGACTCCGCTGACAACGATGCGCAGCTATCTGGAGGCGCTGGCTGAAGGAGCGTGGAGGGATGAGGAAATCGCTCCAAACTTCCTTGAGACAACCAGAGGTGAAACAGAGCGGATGATCCGGCTTGTCAATGATTTGCTGCAGCTATCAAAACTTGACAGTGTGGATTATCGTCTATCAAAGGAATGGGTCAACTTCCCGGTCTTTTTTAACAGGATCATTGACCGATTCGAAATGACGAAGGAACAAAATGTTTCTTTCAAAAGGGAAATCACGGAGAATGCGATTTTTGTTGAAATAGATGAAGACAAAATAACGCAAGTGCTCGATAATATCATTTCTAATGCCATGAAATATTCACCAGAGGGCGGCACGATTACATTCAAAGTGAAAGAACTGGATGATCAGATTGTTGCAAGCATTTCTGATGAAGGCGTTGGCATCCCGAAAGATAACCTTGATAAAATTTTCGATCGTTTCTACCGTGTCGATAAAGCCAGGACCCGCAAACTAGGCGGTACAGGGTTAGGGCTGGCTATTGCCAGGGAAATGGTCAATGCCCACGGGGGAAGGATATGGGCAGAAAGCGTGGAAGGCAAAGGAACAACTGTTCAATTTACACTTCCTTATGACCGAAGTGCAGAGGATGATTGGTCATGACATATGAAAATATTAAAACAGGTATATTAACATTTCTTGTTATTCTAAGTGGCTTTTTAACGTGGAATATTTGGACGTATCAACCAGATTATGAGGTTGTTAACAATCAAAAGACTTTTGAAGATATAAGCATAGCAACACAGAAGGAAATTAAAAAAATAGTCAAGCCCCATCAGGTGATCTACCATGTGAATGGTAAACAGTTTGGTTCGGTAGACAATGACTATATTGATGATATAATCGGAGTTATTTCAAAATGGAAGTATTTTGATATCGAAAAGTATCCTGGGCGAATCAGTGAATTTAATGACAAGATTGCTCAGGGGGAGAATACCGAAGTTATTTTCCCGGATGAGGTGCCAATTGAACTTTATAAAAGGGTCCTGAATATCGATGAAAAGGATATGCCAAAATTTGATTTTGACCGGATCATCATTAATTCAGAGACCCAGCAAAAGCAGGAAGGGATTATCTATTTCTATTCGCAGAAAAATCAGGAAGCATATGTCAGCAATGTCAGTCCTTCTTATATCAATGATTTTACGAATACATTTTATGATTCTGCAAAAAGGCTGACGCCGTATTTCCTTCATACTGTTTCCGATATCAAGAAGATTTACCTTCCAATTGAAAAAGTAAAAATGGTGCTGCACACTTACTACCAGAATCCCCTTGAATCTGAACAATTTAAAGATGCTTTGTTCCCAGACCCGAGCTTTGTACAGCGAAGTATAGTCGATGGAATTGAGGAATATACGGATGATGCCAGTAAGATGATCGTTGACACCGATACAAATATGATTAACTACGTGAATCCTGTCAGGAGTGGCGATTCAGTCATCGGCACCAACAATGTTCTTCAGAAGAGTATCGAATTTGTTAATAACCATGGTGGCTGGACGGAACCTTATCGTTATGTTTATAAAGATGATTTTAACCAGAACGTTCTTTTCCGTCTTTATAGCAAGGAAGGTTATCCTGTTTTCAATCAGATAGGGATGTCAGAGATCTATCAGCAGTGGAGACAATCGGAAATCAGCAGATATGTACGCCCGGGATTCCATCTCGAGCTGCCTTTGAATCCGGATGTTGTCACCAAGACGTTGCCGTCTGGATATGAAGCGCTGGAATACCTGCAAAGTAAGAAGGATTTTAAGCCTGAGTTGCTGCAAAATCTTATGCCTGGCTATTATATGACCCAGGGACCAGAAAACTCATTAATCCTGTTGGAGCCAGGCTGGTTCTATTTATACGATCAGGAGTGGCGTCAGCTTATATGGGAGGAGGAATTGAATAATGGATTGGAGTAGAATCAAGACAATCTTTATTCTTACCTTCCTCGTCCTGGATATATATCTTGTGTACCAGTTCATGAACACCAGGGATGCGACTCAGTATGAAATTCTAAAGGAAGCGACCCTTGAGGAAAAGCTGAAAAATGACGATATCACCTATGGTGAACTCCCTGAGACAAAACAGAAAGAACAGTATCTTAGTGTAAGAGCCAAGGTATTCACCTCCGAGGAAACGGAGAAGGTCAAGGGACAGTCCGTCAGTCTGGGAGACGGCACGTCGATTGAAGTCAAGCTTGAAAAGCCGTTCAAACTGACGAGCAAGTTCCAGCCGGCTGAACTGTCTGATTTCATAAAAGCGAATATTTTTTCCGGTGAACAGTATAAGTTCTGGAGCAAAAATAATGAGGCAGGGACCATTACGTATTATCAAGAGCATGATAGTAAAACGTTCTACTATAACAGCAATGCGAAACTGACTTTCTTTTTCAATGAAGATAATGAAGTGACTTCGTATAAGCAAACGTATTTGGAAATCATCGATGAACTGTCGGATGCTGAAGAGTTGCTGCCGCCATTAAGGGCGCTGGAAACTCTTTATAAAAAAGGTTTGCTCAAGCCGAAGAGTAAAATCACTGATTTTGAACTGGGCTATTCCACTCTTGTATCATTGACTTCATCCCTTGTAGTAACACCAACTTGGAGGATAGAAGTCAACGGCAAGGAAAACCTTTTTGTCCATGCAATTGAAGGCCGGGTCATCCCGTTGTCTGACGGAGAAAATAAAATTACGGAGTGAAGAGATATGAGTTTGCATTTTAGTGTTCTCGCCAGCGGGAGTACGGGAAATGCGATCTATGTGGAGACGGAGGGCCAGTCCTTTTTGGTGGATGCCGGATTGAGCGGCAAACAAATGGATGCTTTATTCAAGCAAATTGGCCGGGAAATGAAAGACCTCTCTGGAATATTAGTGACGCATGAACATAGCGATCATATAAAAGGCATAGGAATCGTTGCCCGTAAATACAAACTGCCAATCTATGCAAATGAAAAGACATGGAAAGCGATGGACGGCTTGATTGGAGAAGTCCCGCTTGATCAGAAGTTCTCTTTTGACATGGAAACCGTGAAAACCTTCCGCGGTCTGGATATCGAATCCTTCGGTGTCTCACATGACGCGGCTGAGCCGATGTTCTACGTGTTCCATAAAGACGGCAAGAAGCTGGTGCTCATCACAGACACAGGCTATGTCAGCGACCGTATGAAGGGAATCATTTCTAATGCGGACGCTTATGTTTTCGAAAGCAATCATGACGTCCAGATGCTGAGGATGGGAAGATATCCTTGGAGCGTCAAGCGCCGGATCCTGAGCGATTACGGCCATGTTTCAAATGAGGATGCCGCTGTCGCGATGAGTGAGGTGGCAGGAGATAATACGAAACGTATTTACCTTGCTCATTTAAGCGCTGATAACAATATGAAGGACCTTGCAAGGATGTCAGTATCCCAGACTCTCGAAAGCAGGGGCATCTTAGTAGGAGATCAGTTCGATTTGATAGATACAGATCCGAAGACTCCGACACCTTTGACAGCAATTTAGCTTGTTTATGGCATGAATTTATAGGTAAAGGAGTAAAGGCATCTATTTTGGATGCATTTGCTCCTTTTTATTTTCCAGGGGATTAAAGGAGCTTATGTTTTAGAAATTAGCATTACTGATAGTATAATAATCTGTATAAGAATAACTAAAGTATCTATTGGTCAATGAAGGGATTGGTGGACATTGGGTTATTATGATCAGGATTATCAAAGCCGGTATAAACCGCAAAACAGCAGGAAAGGCGGCTTTTTTTGGGCCAGCCTGGCAGGTGCAATCATAGGTGCATTATTGGTGATCTTCTCGATTCCTATATTGTCTAACCTGGATGTGCTGCCATATAAAATTGAACCTCATAATCAGACAGCAGCAACAGACGAAGAGCAAGCTGAAGAGAGTGAAGAAGGCAATACCACTAATAAAAATGTATCGATTGATGTTTACTCCCAAATTACTGAAGCAGTCGACAAGGCTGGAGATGCAGTAGTCGGTATTACGAATATCCAGGAGAGTACGAGCTTCTGGGGGCAATCCCAGGAATCAGGCGGAACAGGCTCTGGCGTCGTTTATAAAAAGGCAGGAGATAAAGCCTATATTGTCACAAATCACCATGTGGTGGCGGAAGCCTCTGAACTTGAGGTCAGCCTGAGTGATGGTACGAAAATTCCTGCCAAGCTTTTAGGAAGTGATATCTGGACTGATCTGGCTGTGTTGGAAATACCGGCTGACGAAATTCAAGTTGTAGCCGAATTTGGCAACTCTGACAAGCTGAAGCCTGGTGAGCCAGTTATCGCAATTGGTAATCCGCTCGGACTTACTTTTTCAGGTTCTGTTACACAGGGAATTATCTCTGGTTTAGAACGTGCGATTCCAGTGGACATCAATCAGGATGGAACTCCCGATTGGCAGGCAGAAGTTTTACAGACTGATGCAGCGATTAACCCTGGCAATAGCGGAGGGGCGTTGATCAATATAGAAGGCCAGGTGATCGGCATTAACTCGATGAAAATCGCCCAGAGTGCTGTAGAAGGAATCGGACTTTCTATTCCCATTAATTATGCGGCACCAATTATTGAAGACTTAGAGAAGACTGGAGAAGTAAAACGTCCATTCATGGGTGTCGAATTAGCTTCCGTAAATGAAATTTCAGCCTACCACCAGGAAAACACGTTGAAGCTGCCGAAGGAAATTAACTATGGTGTCGCAGTTAGAGGCGTACAGCCCAATTCTCCTGCATCCCAGGCAGGATTGAAGGAGTATGACGTCATTGTCGAAATGGATGGCGCGGAAATCAGGGATGTTGTTGATCTGCGCAAGCACCTTTACAATAAAAAGAAGGTTGGCGATGACATGCAGGTCAAGTATTATCGAAATGGCCAGCTGGAAGAAACAACAATGAAGCTAGGCGGAGAAACATTATAGGCGTTGTGGATAATGACAGGAGGCGAAATGCTTCCTGTTTTTTTGTGTTAAAATGGACTTTGTGGATAAATTTAAAAGTGAACTTAAGCAAATGATAATCATATAAAAAGAAGCTGAAAGGATGAGTGTTATGAAGTATTGCTGCGGTGAACATGTAGAATTGGCGCTGGATGAAGCTGTTGATGAGTTTGAGGTAGCACCACAATTAACAAAGCTTGAGCCTGTTGATAAGTCGGAGTTTACCTGTGGATACTGTGGACAACCAGCTATATATATTGTGGCGAACGAATGATCGCCTACTAAATGTGGATAGCGATGTGAATATGTGGATAACTTTTGTGGATATCTTGTTTGTAAACTGTTTGTAATCTGTTTGTAAAGTGGGGATGGCTGTGAATATCTCGATCGTGACGGTTGGAAAATTAAAAGAAAAATACCTGAAACAGGGGATTGAGGAGTACTTAAAACGCCTGGGAAGCTATGCAAAAGTAGAAGTCATCGAGGTGCCTGACGAAAAAGCACCCGAGGAATTGAGCGATACTGAGATGATCCAGGTCAAGCAAAAAGAAGGCGAACGGATCCTCACGAAAATTGGACCCGATACCTATGTTATCGCTCTGGCCATTAACGGCAAGCTCAAATCATCAGAAGAACTCGCAGACACACTCGATAAACTGGCGACGTACGGAAAAAGTAAAATCGCGTTTGTTATCGGTGGATCACTTGGTTTGAGTGATGAAGTACTGAAAAGATCCGATGAACAACTATCCTTTTCCAAAATGACATTCCCTCACCAATTAATGCGGTTGATCCTCGTTGAGCAGATTTATCGGGCTTTCAGGATCAACCGCGGTGAACCGTATCATAAGTGATGATGGTAGTGAAAGTTTGTTCACTATTTATTGAGACCCTTAGCATTTTTCTGAGTTATCTAAATAAGAATATTAATCCAGATGTTTAAAACTGATTAATAAATGGATACACAAAGATTGGAGGGATGAAGATGAAAATACTGATTATTGGCGGCGATGCAGCGGGTATGAGTGCTGCGATGCAAATGGTACGTAACAGCTCTGGGCATGAAATCACTGTGTTAGAAAAGGGAGGCGTGTATTCATATGGGCAATGTGGCCTGCCTTATGTAATCAGTGGGAAGATTGAGTCCACAGATGAGTTAATCGCTCGCACTCCGTCTACTTTTAAAGAGAAATATGGTATTGATGCACGTGTATTTCATGAAGCCCAGAAGGTAGACGTGGTAAATAAAATGGTAAATGGAATAAACCATAGTAATGGAGAAACGTTCAGCCTTCCTTATGACCGCCTTCTGATCGCGACTGGTGTAAGCTCGGTCGTTCCAAAGTGGGAGGGTGTGACACTTCCAGGTATTTTCTCATTAAAAACCATCCCTGATGCAAAAGCAATCTTGGATTATCTGGAAAAAGATATAAAGAATGTGACCGTGATTGGCGGCGGATACATTGGGCTTGAAATGGCCGAAAGTTTTGCGGAGCTCGGCAAGAAGGTAACGATCATTGAAAGAAATGAGCAATTAGCCAAGATATTTGATCCCGACATGGCCGAACTGATTCATGAAGAAGCAGTAAAGCATGACATTATGTTGAAAATGGGTGAATCCGTGGAAGCATTCGGTGGAAGTGACCATGTGGAATCTGTGAAAACCGATAAAGGAGAGTATGAAACAGATTTGGTGCTAGTCGCTGTTGGTGTGAAGCCGAATACTTCCTTTTTAGAAGGAACAGGAATTAAAACCATTGGAAATGGTGCAATCCAGGTAAATGCCTATATGCAAACCAGTGTGGAGGATATCTACGGTGCAGGAGATTGTGCCACGCAATATCACCGGGTAAAAGAGAAGGATGACCATGTCCCATTGGGAACACATGCCAATAAGCAAGGACAAATCGCCGGATTGAACATGGTTGATGTACATAAAACGTTTAAAGGAATTGTCGGCACTTCAATCATTAAGTTTTTCAATTTAACCCTGGGGAGAACAGGGATATCAGAAACAGAGGCAAAAATGCTGAACATTCCCTATGGTTCTGTAACTATTACAGCAAATGATATTGCTGGTTATTATCCGGATGATAAAAAAATGAAGTTAAAACTTGTCTATCATAAAGAGACACATAAGGTCCTTGGCGGGCAAATTATTGGGGAAAATGGAGTCGATAAACGAATCGATGTACTAGCGACGGCAATATTCCATTCTATGACGACCGATGAGCTGCTTGATTTAGATCTGGCGTATGCTCCCCCGTATAATGGTGTGTGGGATCCTGTTCAGCAGGCAGCCAGGAGAGTAAAGTAACTGGAAACTGCATAGATAAATATTGTCGGCAAGCTCAGTTTTCTTGGAGTTTGCCGACTTTTTAGTGCTTTTCAGAGGTGAAACAACTGTTACGGAAAAGTGCCTAAAAAAATAGGTATTAACTTGAGCTGCGGTTGGGTTAAGATAAGGGTAGTTGCTTACCTTGGAGGATAGAAATGATTAAAATTTTGGCTGATTCAACTTGTGATTTATCGAAGGAAGTACTTGAATTATATGACATTAGCTTAGCTCCATTGACAATAAATATAGATGGTAAACTTTAGGAAAAACCAATGCCTTAACCATGTAATAATGGATTTAAGACATTGGTTTTGTTTTTTGCGAACTTCTGAATGGACTTCTCCCTTTTTTACTATGGAAAAATAGTTTATAATAATCAGTAAATAGTAGATATTTTAATGTATAAGTCATTATAATAGATTATGTTATGGTTTGAACAAGGACGGAAAAGGTGTGCTCCTAGGTGAGATGTAAGCAGGCGCACTTCCTCAAATATAAGCGATAAGGAAGGGTATAATGAGCAACGTACAGAAAGCAACAGACGTAATCTTAATTGGTGCCGGAGTCATGAGTGCGACGTTGGGATCCTTACTGAAAGAGTTAGCACCAGAATGGAACATTAAAGTGTTTGAAAAACTAGCTTCTGCAGGTGAAGAGAGCTCCAATGAGTGGAATAATGCGGGTACTGGGCACGCTGCTCTGTGTGAGTTGAATTATACACCTGAAAAACCCGACGGATCGATAGATATTAGCAAGGCAATTAACGTAAACGAGCAGTTTCAAATTTCAAGACAATTCTGGTCTTATCTTGTAAAAAGCAATTTGATCCGTAATCCAGAAGAATTTATCAGGCCGCTGCCTCATATGAGTTTAGTAGAAGGCGAAAAAAATGTCGAGTTTTTGAAAAAACGATTTAAAGCGCTTTCAGGTGTTCCTATGTTTCAGGGAATGGAATACTCCGAAGACCCCGACAAACTGAAGGAATGGATTCCATTAGTCATGGAAGGCCGTACCTCTAATGATCCAATAGCGGCAACTAAAATTGATTCAGGAACGGATGTCAACTTTGGCGCGTTAACTCGTATGTTGTTTGGTCATCTGGAGAGTAAAAATGTCGAGATTAACTATAACCATAGTGTTAAAGATATCAATCGTACAAGTGATGGATTATGGGAACTGAAAGTGCAAAACCTTGAAAGCGGTAAAACTGAATATCATACTGCTAAATTCATTTTTATCGGCGGCGGTGGCGGAAGTCTGCCATTACTGCAAAAGACCGGTATTCCTGAATCAAAGCGTATTGGCGGATTCCCTGTTAGTGGACTGTTCATGGTCTGCAACAATCCAGAAGTAGTAGAACAGCACCATGCAAAGGTGTACGGAAAAGCCAAGGTAGGCGCACCTCCGATGTCTGTTCCGCATCTTGATACTAGATTTATCGATAATAAGAAAAGCTTACTGTTTGGACCGTTTGCCGGTTTCTCACCAAAGTTCCTGAAAACAGGTTCGAATTTGGATTTGATTGGTTCAGTGAAACCGAATAATGTGATTACTATGTTGGCAGCGGGTATGAAAGAAATGGCATTAACGAAGTACCTGATCGAGCAAGTGATGCTCTCTCATGAAAAACGAATGGATGAACTACGTGAGTTCATTCCTAATGCTAAGAGCGAGGATTGGGGCATCGTGGTGGCAGGACAGCGTGTGCAGGTCATCAAGGATACCGACACTGGCAAAGGGACACTACAGTTCGGTACAGAGGTTGTAAGCTCCTCTGATGGCTCAGTAGCAGCATTGCTAGGTGCATCCCCTGGTGCGTCCACTGCCGTAAACGTCATGCTGGAAGTGTTAGAAAAATGCTTCCCTGAGCAAATGTTCAATTGGAAGGATAAAATCAAGGAAATGGTCCCTACCTATGGCGTGTCATTAGTGAACAACCCAGAGCTGTTCCATGATATCCATGAATCAACTGCCAAGGTGCTGGGATTGAGTGATAAAGAGAGAGTCTATAGCTGATTTGTTTACGCGATCTGATAAAAAAACCTTTGATCCCCGTTGAGGATTGAAGTTTTTTTTGTTGGGGCAATAATTGGGGCGGTTCGTTTTAAGACCAAGCGTATTATTGTGACAGCTTTCAGGTGAAAGAGTCCAAAGCTGTCAAGAAAAAGCCGTTATTGTGACAGGTTTCAGGTGGAAGAGGCCAAAGCTGTCAAGAAAGAGCTGTTATTGTGACAGGTTACAGGTGAAAGAGCTCAAAGCTGTCAAGAAAACCCGGTTATTGTGACAGCTTTCAGGTGAAAGAGGCCAAAGCTGTCAAGAAAAAGCCGTTATTGTGACAGGTTTCAGGCGGAAGAGTCCAAAGCTGTCAAGAAAACCCCGTTATTGTGACAGCTTTCAGGTGAAAGAGTCCAAAGCTGTCAAGAAAACCCCGTTATTGTGACAGGTTTCAGATGAAAGAGTCTAAAGCTGTCAAGAAAACCCCGTTATTGTGACAGCTTTCAGGTAGAAGAGCTCAAAGCTGTCAAGAAACCCCCGTTATTGTGACAGCTTTCAGGCGGAAGTGGCCAAAGCTGTCAAGAAACCCTCGTTATTGTGAAAGGGTTTTCAGACGAAAGAGTCCAAAGCTGTCAAGAAAACATCGTTATTGTGACAGCTTTCAGGTGAAAGAGGCCAAAGCTGTCAAGAAAACCCCGTTATTGTGACAGCTTTCAGGTAGAAGAGCTCAAAGCTGTCAAGAAACCCCCGTTATTGTGACAGCTTTCAGGCGGAAGTGGCCAAAGCTGTCAAGAAACCCTCGTTATTGTGAAGGGGTTTCAGACGAAAGAGTCCAAAGCTGTCAAGAAACCCCCATTATTATGACAGCTTTCAGGTGAAAGAGGCCCAAAACTGTCAAGTATCGCCCACGCAATCCCAAGGATCACAAAAAAACCGCTCTACTGCATTCGAGCAGCAAAGCGGTTTTACTGTTAGTTTCGAATCAAGTAATCAAACGCACCTAATGCTGCGGTTGCACCTGATCCCATTGAAATTATGATTTGTTTGTATGCACTGTCCGTGCAGTCGCCTGCAGCGAAGACGCCAGGAAGGTCTGTGGCACCCTGCTTGTCTACGACGATCTCACCGAAGCGAGTGCGTTCAAGCGTGTCGCCAAGCCATTCTGTGTTCGGCACAAGGCCGATCTGGACGAATACACCTTGTAATTCAACATGGTGTTCTTCACCTGATGCACGGTCAATGTAGGTGATACCGTTCACTTTGTCAGTTCCGGTAATTTCACTTGTTTGTGCGTTAGTCACAACAGTGACGTTCGGAAGGCTATGCAGACGGTCTTGCAAAACTGCATCAGCTTTGAGCTCTGGGTTGAACTCAATCACTGTTACATGCTTTACGATACCTGCAAGGTCGATTGCTGCTTCAACACCGGAGTTTCCTCCGCCGATAACGGCAACATCTTTTCCTTCGAACAATGGTCCGTCACAGTGAGGACAGTAGGCAACACCTTTGTTCTTGAACTCAGCTTCTCCTGGTACGTTGACATTGCGCCAGCGGGCACCAGTTGAGATGATGACAGTCTTACTCTTAAGAACTGCACCATTTTCCAATTCAAGTTCAATCATGTCCTTCTTTTCCAAACGCTTTGCACGCTGAAGGTTCATGATATCAACGCCATACTCTTTAACATGTTCCTCAAGGCTGGCAACAAGTTTTGGACCTTCTGTGTGCTTCACGCTGATGAAGTTCTCAATCCCCAATGTATCCATTACCTGTCCGCCGAAACGCTCAGCTACGATACCTGTACGGATGCCTTTACGAGCTGCGTAGATGGCCGCACTTGAACCAGCTGGTCCGCCGCCGATAACAAGGACATCATAAGGGTCTTTGTCGTTCATTTCAGATGCATCAGGGTCTGAACCCATTTTTGCAAGGATTTCTTCCAATGACATACGTCCGCTTCCGAATGGCTCGCCATTCAAAAGAACCGTCGGCACTGCCATGATTTGTTTGCTCTCCACTTCATCTTTAAAAGCTGCACCGTCAATCATGGTATGTGTAATGCCAGGATTCAGGGTACTCATCACGTTAAGAGCTTGTACAACGTCAGGACAGTTATGGCAGCTCAGGCTGACATAAGTTTCAAAACGGTATTCGTCTTTAATCGCTTTAACCTGATCGATGACTTTCTGGTCTACCTTAGGAGCTCTTCCGCTAACCTGCAGCAAGGCAAGAACTAATGAAGTGAATTCATGTCCTAAAGGAATGCCTGCGAAAGTCACTCCAGTGTCTTCGCCAGGGCGGTTGACACTGAAGCTAGGTGTTCTTTCCAGTTCGGCATGCTCCACTTTAATACGGGATGACATTGTTGCCAATTCATCGACTAAAGCCAGCATGTCTCGAGATACATCATCCGATCCAGCGCTAACTTTAAGCAGCACATCGCCCTCCATCATTTGAAGATATTGGGCTAATTGTGCTTTTATATCTGCATCTAATAACATGGGAATGTACCCTTAAATCTTTCCTACAAGATCAAGGCTTGGCTTAAGTGTTGCTTCGCCTTCTTTCCATTTAGCAGGGCAAACTTCGCCTGGGTTGTTACGTACATATTGTGCTGCTTTTAGCTTGCTTACTACTTGGCTAGCGTCACGGCCGATTCCGCCTGCGTTGATTTCAACAGTCTGGATAACGCCGTCTGGATCAATGATGAAAGTTCCGCGCTCTGCAAGTCCATCTTCTTCATTTAATACATCGAAGTTGCGAGAAATCTTCTGAGAAGGGTCTCCGATCATGATGTACTCGATTTTGCCGATTGCTTCAGAGTGGTCATGCCATGCTTTGTGAGTGAAGTGTGTATCAGTTGATACAGAGTATACTTCTGCTCCCATTTCTTTTAAAGTAGCGTATTCGTTTTGCATGTCTTCAAGCTCTGTAGGGCAAACGAATGTGAAGTCCGCTGGATAAAAAATAACTACGCTCCACTTGCCTTTAAGGTTTTCTTCAGAAACAGTGATGAATTCTCCCTTATGGAATGCATTTGCTGTGAATGGTAAAACTTGAGTACCGATTAATGCCATGATTAATTTCCTCCTTGAATGGTTGAGTTATTTTTTGAAATAGTTTCACTGAAAAGTTCAGTTAACTATTCGGTAAACTAGAATAATTCTAATACAGTAAGAATTATTATATAAAACTTATTAACTGTCAAGTAATAACCACCAGGTTTTAATTTCTTCATCATTATTTCAGAAAAAGGACACAATTATACCGTGGTTTAAAACCTGCCATCTATAAGCTTGTCCAACTTTCCCCCATGTAATGAATTCATCAGCCAACTTCTGTATAGTATTAAGTAGATGAAAAATTCTGAAAAGGAGTGATTGAATGGTCTCAATTGAGAAAATCCGCTCATTTCCTTATCCATTTGGTGAATATAATGCCTATAGATATTCTAACAATGCAATTCCATTAAATCCACCAATTGGAATCGAAGTGACGGATTCTTATATAGAAGAAATGGATTTAAAAAGAGAACTGCTGAAAAAGCATCACGAACGCTGTTATCATTCAGAGTCCCATACAATGAATGCCCAGTGGGAAGCATTGGATTTAATTCTGAATCAATTGGTGGAATGTTATCCTGATCAATTCGAACTTGTTACGAAAGATGATCATTGGATATTTTCCAACCTGCAGACGGGTGAAAAGCAATCATTCACATTTGGGGATCACGAGTCACTGGCCCTGGAGCCGCTCGATTTTGTAGGGCGACATGTCCAGGAGGATTTAATTTTGATGATGCAGAGAGATGGGGACCTATTTTTAGATGCAGGCCAGCTCTGTTTTCCTGCAAATTGGTCATTATTTTTTGATGCGGGGATGTCATTTAAAGAAATACACAAGCCGATTCCAGGGTTCCAATCAGACTCTCTTGATGACCGCATCCTTCAGTTCTTGATGAGAATCGAGGCAGGAAGTCCATGGTGGAGGAAAAACTGGTCCCTGATGGCAGGAAACCAGCTGGATACATCGCTTGAGACCTTTGCTGAATGGGGGCAGTCTCGTAAAAAGGTAACGAATGAAAATGTTGGCGAGTTTGTGCATCTACGGGTGGAGGTCCAAAAATTATTCCGCCTTCCAAAAAGCAATGGAATTTTATTTACGATCCACTCCCATATGCTTCCGCTTGAAAAATTCATTCAACATACACCGTGGCTGGAGCAATTTTCGGCAATCCTCCATGAGCTTCCAGAATTTATTGCAGATTATAAAGGCATATCACTGTACCGCGAAGTGGTCCTTGAATATCTAGAGAAGGAATTGGAAAAAAGGTGATTCAAGATATGTTTTCTTATGCTAGAGGTAAAAGGAAGTTCTTATTTTGTACGGATTCAGAAGGCGTTAGAAATCTCAATTTTCTCGTTTGCGAGGCATTGAATGAGAATATGCCATTTGATTTTCATATTTTCCAAGATGAGAGGGAAGAAAGCTTTTTGAACGATTGGTTTACCAAACAGAAAATGGGTACGTATTTATACATTTCGGGGTCATCTGATTTTGTAAAAAGGATACAAGGAGCAGCGATGGAGGCAGGCTTTTCACAATATGACATGCAATCACATACTATCGGTCCTGCCAGGAAGAAACTGATTTGCTGCACCTGCCACGGGGAAAATGAAGTGCTGAATCAGTCGGATATCGTTTGCGGACACTGCGGAGAGAAGCTGGAAGTCTCGGACCACTATTCACGGCGTTTGGATGCCTTTTTGGGTTATGTAAATATCAAATAGAATAGGAGGAACTTATGATTGCATCAGAAACCTACCCTTGAAGTACGTGTAAAATCAATTATAAAAGAAACGGCGACAATTAAAAGATTTACCCTTCAGGCGCTGAATGTATTGAAGCTGCCTCCATTCAGCGGTGGCTCACATATCACCACATATTTGCCGAAAGCTTCGGGGACATTGGAAAGATCTTATTCAGTTTTTAATATATCGGAACCTGGCTCTATCGAAATAGCTGTCCGACTGGCAGAGCCTTCGACTGGGGGGTCTGAGTACTGGCACAATCATATTTCTGAAGGGGATATTTTGAAAGTCAGCTATCCGAAAAACCATTTTCCTTTAAGTTTTCAGGCCAAGCATCATGTTTTTTATGCAGCAGGTATTGGGATTACCCCATTTTTATCGATGATGGCTGAGCTTACTGAAAAAAACCAATCCTTTGAGCTTCATTATGCTGCAAAGTCAAAAGAGCAATGCGCATTTTTTGATTACCTTACCAAGACCTATCCTGGCCAGTGCCATTTTTATTTTTCTGAAGGGGAGAATAAGCAACGTCTGTCAGCAAAGCTGCTTATGGATCATCGAATCGGCACACATGTTTATTTTTGCGGGCCGGAAAAAATGATTCAAGAGTTTTCTAGTGCAGCTAAGAGCTATGGCTACCCCGACTTCAATGTCCATTTTGAACGGTTCGCACCACCTATGAAAAAGGACGCGGTCCCGTTTAGAATTACATTGAAACAGAGCGGTAAACAACTTGAAGTACCTGCGGAAAGCTCCCTGCTTGACGTACTTCGTCAAAATGAAATTGATATCCCTTACTCCTGCAGAGTTGGCGGCTGCGGTACATGTGAGGTGAAGGTGGCTGAAGGGGAGATTAACCACTACGATTCCTTCCTGACAGATGAACAGCGGCACTCCAATCGAACCATGCTTAGCTGTGTTTCACGCGGGAAGGGGAATGTGGTGCTGGATTTATAAATGTCAAAAAAGACCGCATCTAAAGCAGATGCGGTCTTTACGTGTTATGATCCAGCCATTTCAGCTTTCTTTTCGGATTGGTCGACCACTGCTGCACCAACGACGTCTCCTACTACGTTAGAGGCTGTTCCGGCCATCCCGATTATCGCATCGACGCCGGCAATCAGTGCAACGACCTCAAGCGGCAAATCAAACATTGTCAGCACGACTGACAGGGTCACCAGCCCAGCCGTAGGGATGCCTGCTGTGCCAATCGAAAGAAGAGTGCCAATAAGGACGATCGTAATGAAATCAGTCAGCGAGAAGCTGATCCCTGTTACATTGGCGGCAAAGACGATTGAGGCGCCCATCCGGAGCGCTCCGCCATCGGAATTGAAGACCGCCCCCAAAGGTAGACTGAAATTCACCATTTTCTCGCTTATGCCAGCCTTCTTCGCACTTTCAATCGCTACTGGCAATGAAGCAATGCTGCTGGAAGTGAAAAACGCTGTCGTGTAGGCATCCTTTGTGTTAGCAAAGAAGCTTTTGACCGGAATCTTGAAGAGTTTCAATGTTCCGCTGTAAACAAAGATCCATAGAATGATGACCCCGATATAAAATACTGCTGTAAACTCTAATAGGGAAGTTAATGTATCCCAGCCTTGTGTGCCAAATGTGGAAGCACTTATCGCAAAAATACCGATTGGAGCGTAAAGGAGGATACCCTTCAAAATTCTGAAGAACAACTCATTCGCAGCTTCAAAAAATGTTTGCAGCTGGGCTCCATAGTTTTGGATTTTTTCCTCATTAGCAAATCTCATCCCCGAAATCGTAAAGCCAATGATGATTGCCAGGAACAGAATCGCCATTAAGTTTCCTGATGTAAAAGCCGAGAAGAAATTATCCGGTACAATATTGAAAATCACGTCTGAGATGGAAGGTGTCGCAGGCCTCTCAACCTCGGCATTAGGTAGTGAAAGGGAACTTCCTGGATTGATCCACAATGCAAGGCCGAGGCCGATCAAGACGGCAGCTGCCGTTGTCGCCCCATAATAAAGCACCAGTTTCCCGCCGGTCCTGCCTAGTTGCGCAGGATTCATTTGATTGACTGCAAGCACAACCGTCAGGAATACAACCGGAGTAGCAATGAGATTAAGCAATTTTATTAACAGTGTTCCAAAAGGTTTGAAAATCTCGGCCTCCGCCCCAAATAGAACACCAGCTAAAATACCAAGTACAAAGCCGACTGTCATTTTTAAAATGAAAGATGAATTTTTGTATGAATGCCAAATGTTCAATTTCTTGTATCGCCTCTTTTTCATAAAATTGTTATGCACTGGATAAATAGTACTAACTATTAAATTACACTTGTTCCGCACAGCAGACAATAGGATTAGCTATAAAAAGATATGATAAAGTTTAAGTTTTGATTGCAAAAACAAAAAAAGGGACTATAAGAAACCTATTTAGCGTGTTCTTATAGCCCTTATATTTTTGAAGAATTTCGTAACCACTTATTCAATACTACGCAGTTATACCTTCCGATCAAAAGCCTGTGGCGGCTGTTCTAGCCATTTTTCGGTGATTGTCAGGAGCAGGCCTTTTCCGTAAAACTTCTTCATTTGGGTGGAAATCATTGTGAATTTGGTGACGATATCTGTCCTCAAACTGGAGGTCAGAGCCTGGTTAATCATAATGAAGCAGAACATTCCCAGGCATGTATTCACGAAAAACAGCATCAGTTTATCGGAAAAGGGTGAATTTTTCACATCGAAAGTATTATAATCCCCTGAAGCTGAATAGGGGATGTTTTCTTTTTCAAAGACATCTCCCAGCGTTTCCAGGACTTTTTCAAGCGAGTCTCTTCCTTTGCTGAAATGCTGTTTAACATCTTTGTGGGAAGCGAGTTTACTGAAAGTGACAAGGACCATTTTCGAAAAGCGAGCTCGATGAATGACTCTTGACAGATTTGCAATCTCAGCGGCATTCACTGGCCTTGAGCGACCGAATAGGCCATTGAGGTATTTCATTTCATCAACCAGATCGACTGTATGGTCCATTGCCACCTGAGGCGATTTCAAAAAGACGCCTTGTGACAACATCAAATCAGTGATTTCATTTTGAATTTGGATGGTGTATTCTATAGCATTTTGAAAATAATTCCGGACATCCTTCCTGGTGCAATCGGGAAAGGCAGCTGGGTATGTACTCAATGACAGCATCGTCATATCATGACAAATATATAAGATGAAGGTATCAGAAAATACTTTATCAACGTCCAGCCTGACATCCTTTTCGGTGAAACCTAAAGGAATTGTCATGTTTTCTTTTATAAAAATTTCCTTAAGGTCATCAAGACTCTTTTGTGAGTACTCCACCATTTTTCCAACAATGTTTTTAACCTCGAGATTCTCTGCAGTTGCATGGAAATATTGAAAGAATCTTAGCTCCATACTGCTTTTTAAGTAGGAAGACCATAAATTCGATATCTCTGTCGAAGTCAGTTCTACATTTGTTCCACTCATGGTACTAGTCACTCCTTTGTTATTATTGTTCAACTTTTAATGAGATTTATTACAATTAATATAATTATTATCAAGATTTTACATTTTGGTTTTAGTCTTTCGACAGGGAACCTGATTTTACGGAATGAGATTACATAGAAAAATAAAGCATAGGAAAAACTTCATCAAAAGGAGGTAGGAAAAATGAAAAAGCTATTGTTTATGTTTTTATTGGCCATTTCGATGTTCACTGTGACAGGCTGCGGCAATGACGCACCGCCTGAGGAAGGGGAACAGCTGGAAGATGTTGAGGAAGAAGATGAAATTGGTGACGGCGAAGTAGATGATGAATAAGCAAGAAGAACTAAAGGGTCAACAGCTATTTTGCTGTTGGCCCTTTCTTAATGGATAAGAAAGTATAAATTTATCCACTTAGATTAGTCTCTAGCTCCAGCGCCTAGCCCCTCGAGACGTTTGTCTAGCTGCGACTCCTAACTCCTCGAGTCACTTCGGTCCTGCCAATGAAGTCAAAAAACGACTTCAATGTCAGGCCCTCCAGCGCTTGTCGGAGTTGGGCAGTCGCCTCCGCTTTTCGTTTTCGGTCCGCCCGATGAAGTCAAAGAGCGACTTCAATGTCAGGTCCTCCAACGCTTGTCGGGGCTGACCAAGGCGCTTGCGCTTTTCTTATGGTATTAGTGGACTATTAGGTAAGAGCCGTCCCTGCTTTTTGATTATTGAATAAGATATTTCAAGGTTTATCAGGTCCTAAGTCAAGTACCACGGTAGGCCACTTTACTATGAAAGGAGCAATTAACTTGGAAGTTGGTCCAATAAATGCGCTGAATGGGTTTCCGGTTTGGTATAAGGATGAAAACGGACTCCGGCTGCAATTAAACACAGACCCAAACGACCTCTTTTCAGGACTTACACCAGCTGACCTGCCTAATCCCGGACAACCAGTTTCCTTTCCGGACAATTTTCCTGCTGAAGCATTTTATTTTGCTGCAGAAGCAGAGATGGAAACAGGAACAGGTGAGCGGGCTCGATTAGTTTTGGCTATAGAGGCTGCTTTTACAAATGAAGTGCCAGCGGAAGGCGATCAGACTGTGTTTGGCCGAGTTCGTATTCGAGTGGATGGATTACAATCTGGTGTTGAGTATAAGGTTACCCACCCATATGGTGTGGACACTTTTATTGCTGAACCCGGCGGAGATGGTTTTGGTGAAATAAACTTCACAGAAGATATCGGTATATGTCCTCTTGAATTTGAACAAGTGTCCAATAGCCGTGTACATCCTTTTTTACAATGGGATCCATCCGTGGCTCCAGCACCGCCGGCGGGATACATCGGAGACCCGAATGTGTTGCATCCAGTGGTCGGCAGTACGTATGTTGACCAATTTGGAGAACCACAAAATATCTTCAGGATTGAGGGTCCTGGGATAGGGATTGGTTCCCCTGATCGTTCTGTTTCTCCCGGGTTAAATCCAGACAATGCAATTGAAACCAGGAATTTTTCATTATTAGGGAAGGTCTCCACCATTTCAGGAGTTGATGTCACAAGAACAACTTATACCTTAGCAGATGCCGGTGGCGGTTTTATCGATGTATTTGCCAAGTCAGATGTAACACCACAACAAATTGAGGTAACAGGGGATGGGATTGTCCCTACTATGCTCCAAGGAGGAAGTGGACTCTATTTTGGACGTGTGGCCTTTACTGGCAGCAACCCTCCAGGAACAGTGACGGTGACGAACATGGGGGATAATGACCCAGCGAGTATAAAGCAATCAGTTCCCGTTGATTTGATCACAGCCGCAGCAAATTATGACAACGACACACATACCCTGGAAGTAACCGCTGTTTCAAGTGATGCAGTCAATCCTGTTGTCCTTTCTGTACAAGATTTTGGACTTGGAAATATGCCTGTTCCTCCTGATGGTCCACTTACTTTGAATTCTGCATTTTTGCCTCCGAAGCTTACGATTCAATCAATAGCTGGAGGGGAAGTGGTTGTCCCGGTCATTGTTACTGGCTCGCCTGATTCACCAGTTGGTGTAAAAGCAAACGCAGGCCTTGACCAGACTGTATTGATAGGTTCACAGGTCTCCCTAAATGGAAATGGTTCAACGGGACCAATTACTTTATATAACTGGATCCAAACTGCAGGTGAGCCGGTAATATTGGAGAATGCGGATACTGCTGTGGCATCTTTCATGGCACCAGGAACACCGGGGATTCTGACGTTTGAACTAACTGTTGAAGGTGAGGGAGGTCCTTCCTCGGATACTGTAGATGTTGAAGCAGTTGATTCAGCTGCTGCGCCGGTTGCTGACGCAGGTCCGAATCAGTCCGTTCAACAAGGCACTCTCGTTACATTAAATGGAACCGCCACTGGAGATGTAACAAGCTATAACTGGATACAAATATCAGGTCCTGCTGTCCAAATCCTCAATTCTGCCGCAGCCAATGCCTCATTTACTGCACCAAAACAATTAGCTGAACTTACTTTTGAACTCACAGTCAGTGGCCCGGGAGGCAGTTCAACAGATTCTGTTCAGGTGTTCATAAATCCTGACAACTTAACGATCACCCGTGCTGAATATAGAACCAGAGACAATGAATGGCGAATCTCAGGGACTACGGATGTGCCAGGTCCAGGCGTTGCCATCACAATATACAACGGAAGCACATTAGATGGACCATTACTAGCACAAGTAGAAGCAGATGCTCTTGGACAATGGGAGTACAGGATTGAACCTTCTGCTGTCCAGCCTGACGAAACACGCTCTATTTCAGTACAATCCAGTTCAGGTGGAGCCTTACTTAATATCCCGGTTACAATTCGTCAATAAAAATGTTAAATGAGAGGTGAAAACGAGATGCAATATTGTTCTAGATGCAAAAGATGGTACTGCAGATGTGGTCAAGGAAGATGGAAAGATGAACCTAATTGTGAGCAAGGACCGGCTGGACCGAAAGGGGATCCGGGACCTCCTGGCCCAAGAGGTGAACGGGGACCCCAAGGTATTCCTGGACCTAAAGGTGACCCAGGACCAGCAGGACCAAAGGGAGAGCGAGGTAAAAAAGGCCCGCCGGGTCAAGATGGTGCACCTGGTCTCCAGGGTCCTCCTGGACTGCAGGGGCTTCAAGGACCCAAGGGAGATCCAGGTGAGCAAGGTCCTCAGGGAGAAAAAGGCGAACCAGGACCGGCTGGAACGCTCAGTACGAGTTTTGGTTTCGCCTATTCACCATCTACTAGTACACAAAGCGGCAACGTAAGACTCACAATTGCAGGTCCTCTACAGGACTTTGAATTAACAAGTGACGGTTTAAAAACATTAACATCGGGCATTTTCCAAATAACATATAAGGTAAATGTAATCAATGAGGTTGGCTCTGGCGAAGGAGCTAAATTCCACCTGGTGGTAAATGATTCAATCACAATCGGTTCGTCCGTGACCGAAGCTAATATGACAACAAATTTGCAGTCCACTCAGTTATTTTCACTGTTAGAAAATGATGTGATCAAACTGATCGCAACCATTCCTCAGGGTGTGAGTTTTTCTTTGCCAGCATTGCAAATTATAAAAGTAGGTTAATATTCTTAAAGAGCAAAGAGTTCTTCTTTGCTCTTTTTTTGATGACTAGCTTTTTTCTCTGACCTGCCGAATCTTACACACAATCAGATTGACAAATGACCAGTCAGTCAGTAAGATTATTATCGTCAATAAAGTCATTTTGAGGTAGGTGCAGTAGTGAGAAATTTAGTCAATTTTGTACTTGGAAATAAACTGGCCGTGTGGCTGCTTACGATTATCATCACCGTATCAGGAATCTATTCTGGCACACGGATGAACATGGAGACCATCCCGAATATTTCAATTCCATACCTGATGGTTATGGATGTATATCCTGGGGCAACTCCTGAAAAAGTGATGGAGGATGTCTCGATCCCGATTGAAAAAGCGGTAGAGGGTCTGGAAGACGTTAAATATGTCTATTCGAATTCATACTCCAATATGTCGAGCATCCAGGTAGAGTATGAGTACGGCATTGATATGGATGAGGCCAAGCGTGCTTTGCAATCGGCTTTGGATGCGGTCAAGTTGCCGGAAGGAGCTCAGGAACCGACCATCACAGCGATCAGTATGAATATGATGCCGGTAGCGGCATTGAGTGTCAGCAGTTCAACTGAGGATATTGTGGAGCTTACATCCACCGTTGGAGAAATCATTCTTCCGAAAATCGATAAAATCGATGGAGTTGCATCTGTCACTATGACTGGTCAGCATATCGAAGAAGTTAATTTAACGTACGATGAAGCAAAACTTGGGCAATTTGGATTAACGGAAACGAATGTAAAGGAAATGATTCAAGCCAGCAATCTGGGCGTTTCATTAGGCCTTTTTGAGTTCAAAGAAGGAGAGCAGGCCGTTGCCGTCGATGGCAAGTTCACAACAACTGATGAATTGAAAAACATGTTGATCCCGGTTACGCCATCAGCAGGCAATCCATCACCTTTTGTAAAACTTAGCGAACTTGCCAAAATTGAACTGGTTGGTAAAGTTCAATCCATTTCCCGCACAAATGGTGAAAATGCGATTGCCCTGCAGATTGTTAAGGAGCAGCAGGCGAATACCGTTGATGTAGTTAATGCTGTGAAAGATTTAGTAAAAGAAGAAGAGGCTAAAATTGATGGATTGGTTATTGAAGTATCGCTTGACCAGGGGAAGCCAATTGAAGAATCAGTTTTTACAATGATTGAAAAAGCTTTATTTGGCGGATTAATCGCAATCCTTGTTATCCTGCTTTTCCTGCGTGACTTCAAATCTACGATTATATCAATTGTCTCAATTCCAGTATCGATTTTTATGGCATTGCTGCTATTGAACTGGATGGACATCACGCTTAATATCATGACGCTTGGCGCGATTACTGTAGCGATTGGCCGTGTTATTGATGACTCGATTGTCGTCGTGGAAAACATTTATCGCCGTCTGCATTTAAAAGAAGAAAGATTAACAGGGCGGGCACTGGTGCGTGAAGCGACAATCGAAATGTTTAAGCCTATCCTTTCGTCCACACTTGTGACGGTTGCTGTATTCGCACCGTTGATCTTCGTAGGCGGGATGGTAGGGGAATTATTCACTCCATTTGCCCTGACGATGACATTTGCGCTCGGTGCTTCACTGATTGTAGCGATTACAATCGTACCAGCATTATCTCACTTTTTATTCAGGAAGAAGTTATATGGTGAAAAGTCTGAAAGCAGCCATAAGGAAGTTGGAAAGCTGGCTAATTGGTATAAGGGTGCATTGAATAAGTCTCTAAACCATAAGGTCATTACTTCACTCATAGCTGTTGTAATGCTTGTCGGAAGTCTTGCGCTGACACCAATCATCGGATTCAGCTTCATGGGCAGTGAAGAAGATAAAGTAATGTATCTGACTTACACACCTAAAGCAGGTGAGCTTAAGGATGAAACAATTGAAAATGTTGCAGAAGTAGAAGAAGAAATGCTGAAACGCGATGACATCGATATCGTACAGGTATCGATCAACGAAGAGGCAGATCAGATGGCGGCCATGATGGGCGGAGGAGCAGGCGGAGCATTAATGTACCTGATCTTTGACCCGGAAATGGAGAACTTTTCAGAAGTAAGGGATGAACTAGAAGATTATGTCTTCAACATTGGCAACAGCGGTGAATGGAAGAGCCAGAACTTCGGCGGAATGTCGATGCCTGAGAATGAAATCAGCTATACCTTGTACAGTGAGGATTTAGGCAAGTTAACCAGCACTGTTAAGATGGTGGAAGATGAACTGAAGACTGTACAAGGTTTGGAGGACGTAACTTCCAGTGCGGAAGATGCTTATGTAGAATACACCTTCAAGGTTGAACAGGATGAATTGCTGCAATATGGATTGACAGCAGGACAAATCGTTATGATGCTCAATCCGAACAAGTCAAAAGAGGTCTTGACGACTGTTGAAAAAGATGGAGATTCACTTGATGTCATTGTTCAGCAGGAGCAAGCAGAACAGCCTGAATCAATCGATGATATTCTTGCCACTGAAGTACAAACAGCGCGGGGTACCACTATGCCATTGTCTGAATTGGTGAAGGTTGAAGAAGGGTCAACAATGAACACCCTGGCCCGCAGCAAAGGCCAGTATTATGCTTCTGTATCAGGAACTGTCGTCAGTAAAGATATTTCAAAGGCAGCTGCAGAAGCTGAAAAAGCAATCGATCAATTAGATCTTCCTAAAGGAGTGGAAGTCGGAGTAGATGGCGTCCAGGCAGATATGACGGAAACATTCACCCAGCTAGGAGTTGCGATGCTTGCTGCGATTGCGATCGTCTACTTTATCCTGGTCGTTACCTTCCGAGAGGGTGTCGCACCATTCGCGATCCTCTTCTCACTTCCATTCGCAGTCATTGGATCGTTCGTTGGACTGCTTATCGCAGGTGAGACCATCTCTGTCTCAGTCATGATGGGTCTATTGATGCTGATTGGTATCGTCGTAACGAACGCCATCGTGCTTGTAGACCGGATCATTCACATGGAACGTGAAGGGCTCACAATGCGTGAAGCAGTCCTTGAGGCAGGCGCTACACGTTTACGTCCTATCCTGATGACAGCAATTGCAACGGTCGGTGCCTTAATTCCATTAGCGATAGGATCAGGCGGAGGCGGACTGATTTCCAAAGGTCTGGCGATTACCGTAATCGGTGGTTTGACCAGTTCGACACTATTAACCCTGATGATCGTACCGATTGTTTATGAAGTTTTATCTAAGATTTTTAAGAAAAACCGTAAGGAAGTTGTTGAAAACTAATCAAAAAGAGCCCTGGTGGATGACCGGTCGTCCTGCTAGGGCTTCTATCTATACTGAAGTCTCCTGTAATACGATAGGAATATCACCGAAACTTGGCTATAATTAAGCTTAATATCAAATAACGGAGGCTTCGAACATGTCTAATTTGCCTAATTGCCCAAAATGCGGCTCAGAATATACTTATGAGGATGGCACCCTCCTGGTTTGTCCAGAATGCGCCCATGAATGGGATCCTGCTGCTGATACTTCTATTGAAGAGGATAGCAAAGTGATCAAAGATGCGAATGGCAATGTCCTGAACGATGGAGACACAGTTTCTGTCATCAAGGACCTTAAAGTTAATTCTTCTGTGATAAAAATCGGAACTAAGGCTAAAAATATCCGTCTAGTGGATGGCGACCATGATATTGAGTGTAAACTTGAAGGATTTGGAGCAATGAAACTTAAGTCTGAATTTGTAAAGAAAATATAGAACAATTATCGCCAGGCATTTTGCCTGGCTTTTGTTTTGTTTCGCTCTCTTCTTCCTCTTTCGCCAGGTTTCGACTGTTTCAGGCTCTAACCATCAGATAGGGGAGGGGAGTTGTTCCATTCACCATACCCAATGACTTTTCGTATAGCTAACATCGGAAACAGAGTTGGGTTCTATATTAGTTGACGACATTTGATGTGCATGATTCATCGTACCTTTGATTAAAATATCTCCTCATAACTTACAAAGCGCCTAATCAATTTCCCCCTCGCAGTTTCTCAATATTCCCAGAAGCACCCCATCTGAATTAAAATCTTTCCGGATTTCTTTTTGTGCTGGCTAAAGTTTTTCTTTAGATACGAGTATACTCACAGAAAAATAATAAGTAAGGTGAGTAGGGGAGGTGAGATAAGGTGAGAATTTATGGGAATTAATTGAAATTAATAAGAACTAAAATCAAAGTATACAAACTTGTAAACAAGTATACGTTTTGTAAACAAGGTGTTTACAATTATGTTTACATGTATACAAAGTTGTATACATCTTGTTAAACCAACATGTATACAACTTTGTATTCATTGTGTACAATTATGTATACAATTAGTGTGAGATTTACAGCCTGTTTACATGTTTACATTTATATTTCTTTTTACTCGATTTTCTTGCAGTATCTATTATTTACCTTTACCTTTAAAATAGTAAGTGAGTATACATAAACTTAGATTATTGAAAAGGAATGATAGAAATGACGAAATCTAGAATTGCAGCTGTTGATGTTGGTAACGATTCTATTAAAGCTATTTTTGGAGAATTTGATAATGAGTTGAACATCCCTAATATCGTAGCAAGGGACACAGAAGACCGTCCTGTCATCGGTATCGAGGAGCTTGATACGAAGGATCCTCTCGATGGAATTCATGTTCGTGTCCACTCCCCTGCCCTGAAGGATAATAACGCTATTTATCGTGTCGGCAATCTGGCGACTAAAAGTGATAATGCGACAGAACTTGATCCTGGAAGCAGCAAGTCCGAGGAAGATCAGACATTGATTATGTTGTTCGCAACTCTCGCATTAGATGCAGTCAATGAAGATAATGCAAAGCTTTTTCCGAAAAACAAGAATGTCATCGATGCGAATTATACCCTTGGTACTGGGCTTCCGCTTCGTGAAGTCAAGGAAGGGAAAGATGCTGGCTACCGTTCTAAGCTGGTAGGTTCTGTCCACCAGGTAGAATTCCTTGTTACTCCTAAATACCAGGGTCTGAAAGTGAATATCAAATTTGATGAAGTAAAGGTTTACCCTGAGGGCTTCGCTGCTTATATCAATCTAGTAATGGACAATAGCCTGAAAATCATCAACAAAGACCTTATTGATAGAAGAATCCTTATTCAGGATATCGGCGGCTTATCAACAGATATCGCTGTAATCAAAAACCGCAATGTTGATGATGATAAGGCACAGGGCTTCAACCTTGGTGTATCTGAGGCATTAGAGCAAATCAGGGAAGAAATCCGCAGCAAGCATGGCGTCGAGTTAGACAGCCGAACAGATGTTGTAGAAATCATCACGCGCAAGAATGACCGCAACCACATCATGGTTAAGGGAAGCCGGACAAGCGTCCATGATATCACTGACCGTATCCTTCTCGAACTGGCTAAGAAGCAATACCGCCTGCTTCGCAATGTCTGGGCAAAGAACTCACAGACTGAGATCTGCTACTTTGTCGGCGGCGGCGCAACAGTTTTAAAAGAATACATTAAAACATTAAACAACAATCTTGATGGCTATAACATCGAATTCTTCGAGGATGAAAAAGAGAGCATCTGGATGATGGCCAATGCTTACTATAAGCTCATCATGGATTATGTTAAGAAATCAGAGAAGAGCAGCAAAGCCGCTTCTGAACCTGTTAAAAGCTAAAATAAGGTGATTTTATGAAAAAAACCAACCCAAATGAGATTAAGAGGGGACAGGCACTATCGTTCCGGATCCCATCTGATACACCAGACCATATCTTAAGGCATCTTCAAAAATTAAAAGAAACCGAGAGAAGAAATTTCTCCAGCAAGATTGCCGATTTTGTCTTGCAGGGTGTAGGGAATTCATATTCCAGGGAACGCGAAACGATTACCATCCCTCTCCCTCGCAATCTTAGCAAATCGCAACGGGATTGGATTAAGCATGAGCATTCAGAAGCTTTGCTGGGCAATATCGTGTATCACCTGATGACAGACCCAATACGGGCAACGGCACTGCTTGCATCATTGAACAGTAAGTCAACAGAAATTGATGAAGCCCTGTACCTTCAGGAAGAGGAAATGGACCTTCCACCGGTGAATGCAGCAGAGGATTCATCGGTAATGGAAGAGACTGCTTCAACGACTGAAAACGATTCAGTGGATGATGACCTTGATTCATTTGTCTGGGAGTCAATTGAGCAGGCTGATAAACCAAAAGAGGAAACCGAAGAGAAGGAAGAAGATTTGGACGACCTTCTTGGAGATTTCCTTGCTAAAATGAATAAATAACCAGAAACAACCCATGGGTGCAAAGCTGCCCATGGGTTCTTTTTTTATTGTTCACGGAAATTATAAAATCATTTAGGTGTGGATAACTGCCTGTGGTTTTCTTAATCCAGCTCCAGCGCCTAGCCCGTCGAGTCGCTTGTCTAGTATCGCCTACTAGAAACTCCGAAACTTCAACTCCGCCGGCAGAAGCAAAAAGCGCTTCTTTGGCGGAGTCTCCAGTTTCTGCGTTTCTGGACAGTCGGCTATACATTTCTATTTCGAGACGCCCATTGAAGTCAAAGAACGACTTCATTGGCCGTCCCTCCGAGGCACAGGACGTGCTAGACCCGCCAGCCACACGATGTGGCGTTTCAGGCGGGCAGCGCTTGTCGGGGCTGAACGAGTCGCTTGCGGTTTTTGTTCTTATTGATAAGATTGCTCAAGTTCGTCAATCAATGAACCGACATAAGAAACTGCTTTCCGCACTGGTTCTGGTGTCGACATATCCAGTCCTGCATGTTTCAGCAGCTCGAGTGGTTTCATGGTGCCGCCCGCACGGAGTACCTCAAGCCAGCGGTCTACAGCAGGCTGGCCTTCTTCCTGGATCAGCTGGGATACGGCCGTTGATGCGGTCAAACCTGCAGAGTAAGTGTATGGATACAAGCCCATGTAGTAGTGAGGCTGGCGCATCCAGGTCAAGCCGGCTCCTTCATCGATTTCCACTGTATCGCCCCAGAAGCCTTTAAGGACGTCTGTTTTGATTTCTGTCAAAGTTTTTGCTGTCAGGGCTTTGCCGGCTTCAGCATGGGCGTATACACGCCTCTGATACTCTGCCTCAAGCAGATGTGTGACAAAGTTATGATAGTACGTTCCCAGGAGCTGCAGAATGACCCAGCGGCTCATTTGCGCATCATCTTTATTTTTTTCGAGAAGATGCTGTGCGAGAAGCATCTCATTCATCGTGGATGGAGCTTCGATAAAATACATGGACGGTCGTACGTTCATGATGCGCTGGTTTTCGTTAGCCAGGTAGAAATGTCCAGCATGCCCGAACTCGTGAGCAAGTGTGAAGCAGCCGCGCATATTATCTGCCCATGTAATCAGGATATATGGATGTGATCCATATGGGCTTGAGCAGAATGCTCCTGTGGATTTGCCGACATTATCGGCAAGGTCTACCCATCTCTCTTCAAAACCTTTTTCAATCATAGCAGTATAATCTGAGCCCATTACTTTTAGTGCCTCTGTAATGACCGCACGGGCCTCTTCATAGGTGATTTCCGGATCAAATTCCGGGTCAAATGGAGCCTTTAAGTCACAGAACATCATTTTGTCCAGGCCTAATACCTTTTTCTTCAATTCTGCAAAGCGTCGCATATGCGGTGCCAGTTCTTTATAGATGATATCAATTTGGTTATTGTACATCTCGGGTGTTACCTGCTGTGACTCAAGGAGCATATGTGTAACGGATTCATAATTTCGCAGCTTTGCTAGAGTAACCTGTTTTTTAACCTCAGTTGCATAAGTTGCAGCAATTGTATTTTGATATTGTTTTAGTGTCGAGACAAAGGAATCATATGCTTTTCTGCGGACATATGTGTCTGGAGAAAATTCATAACGGCTCTCAAATAATGCGAAAGAGACTGGCAGTTCATTTCCCTCTTCATCCTGAATTGAGGAGAACTGCATGTCGGCAAGCTTAGCCATTCCATAAACATTGTAAGGAGCAGAATGGACCTCACCAAGCGCCGCTAGTACTTCTTCAGTTTCAGGCGACAGCTTATGCTTTTTGGTTTCTAATAGTTCTAATAAGTTCTTTTTGAAGGGTTCCAGAGCAGGTTCTTCCTGAAGGAATTCTTCAATTTTTCCATCCTCGAAATCCAGTATTTCAGATGAGATAAATGATAGAGCAGACATAGCTTGTGTGCCTATGGCTGCTACTTTAGCGGAATTTGCCTGATTCACAGGGTCGGTACCATCAGCAGATTGCTTCAAGCTTGCGTATGTACGGACTTTGACCAATTTTTTCGTTAGCTCTTCCTGAGCAGTAAGGCATTCCAGCAATGCCTTTGAACCTGTATGTAAGCTACCTTTAAAATCTGTCAATTTTTTGACGTCATCTTCAATCTCTTTCAACGCCGTCTCCCATTCTTGGTCAGTTTGGAATAAATCATCCAGATTCCATGTCAAATCAACAGGGACCTCAGAACGGACAAGGCGTTTTTCAATCGTTTTAGTCAAATTGATCTCCTCCTTTTATAAGTTAATATTACTACGATATTCGAAATAATTTAAGTTAAAGTTGAATTATTTAAAAAATTTTAAAAACTAACCGCATTAAATTCTATGGAAAAGGTGTTTTCTCTGGTTTATGATAATTAATAAATTCGCATTTTATAGGTGGGAGTCAGTTGATTCTAATAGATTACATCATAAATCTCTCTATGCTTTCTTTATTGATCAGTACTCCTTTAATAATCCGTTCATATTTGAACTTTAAGCCACTCAAGCAGCTGCGGATTTGGGCAGGATTATATGCGGGAATTGTTTCCTCCGTGCTCGTTAGCTTATCTTTCCAGGATCAAGGATATTCATATGATATCCGTTACGCCGTTATTATTTTGGTCTTTGCTTATCTTGGGCCAGGCCCAGGCATGATTACCGGCAGCTTTGCATTGGTGTCCAGGTTAATGGTATCTGAAAACTGGTTTCCAGCAATAGTTGGCTGGTTAATCGTCATGACGGTTTTGATCGTAATTCACAAATTTATTATTCATTTTAATCCAGTCAGACGCTACATAATTTTACTGTGTTCTTACATAGTCACTTATATTATTACGGTCCCGATTGTTTTAAACATAGTTAGAGACAATTCAGTTTTTCATCTTCAATATTTACTTTTTGTTTCAATAGGAGTTCTTTTGGGTGGATTATTAATAGAATCATATGAAAAGTTATATAGAATCATCCAGGAACGGAAGAGGATGGAGCAGACGCTGGAGGAAAGTGAATCAAAATATCGTCTCATCGCTGAGAATACATCAGATCTCATCATGGTAATGGATAAAGAGCACTCAATCAGTTACTTCTCTCCTTCTCATGAGCTGGCGTTGGGGTACAAGGTTCCAGAGCTTGAAAAAATGAAAATCTGTAAGTTGATTCACCCAGATGACGTTGTGAATTTCAGGGAAACAATCACAAAGATCATGGAATATAAAGAATCACTGCCAGTAGAGTTTCGCTTCCAGCATAAAAATGGAAAATGGTTGGATTTTGAGTCCCGCTGCATGCCGGTTATGGATGATTCTCAAACAATCGAGCATATTGTGATCATAAGCAGGGATATTTCTGAGCGCAAAAAAGCGGAAGAGATTCTTTTGCAATCCGAAAAGCTATCGATTGTGGGGGAATTGGCAGCAGGTGTAGCCCATGAAATACGGAATCCGCTTACGACAATAAAAGGGTTTGTCCAGTTGTATAGAAAAGAAAATGAATCGAATGAAATACACGACTTGCTTCTAAGTGAACTAGAGAGAATCGAAACGATAACAAGTGAAATGCTTTCTTTAGGAAAACCGCAGGCTATCCAGCTTAACCAGGCCAACTTGTGTGATTTAATCGATCATACTGTCGAATTCCTATCCCCGCAGGCCAATATGAAAAATATACAATTCATCCGAAGTTATCTGGGTACAGATTTCTTCATAACCTGTGAGAAAAACCAGATTAAGCAAGTGATCTTGAATATTTTTAAGAATGCTATGGAGGCCATGCCGAAGGGCGGAAATATTGATATTAAACTGCAAAAAGGGATAGATGGTGAATGTATTATTTCTGTTCAAGATGAAGGTTGCGGAATTCCAGAAGAATTGCTTCCGCGCTTAGGAGAGCCATTTTACACATTGAAGGAGAAAGGGACGGGGCTAGGGTTGATGATTTGCCATAAAATCATTAAACAGCATAATGGGACGATTTCTTATCATAGTAAGATAGACAATGGGACCTTAGTTGAAATAAGACTCCCCTTAGCGAATTAAGAAGGAGGATGGCGAAATCAGCCATCCTCCTTCTTGTTTTATTGGTCCAATGAATGGGAAGGTTTTGATCGTGCCTGATAGAATTGGTACAAAATCAGGGCAACCATCGATAAAACAATCCCTGAGATATAAGGCATACCAATGGCAATCGAGAACAGCCATCCTCCTAATGGAGGTCCAATGATCCTGCCGAGGGAATCAAAGGAAGAAAGCAATCCAGTCGTGCCGCCATGTCCGGTCGTTGATTTTTTTGTCAGCAATGAAGATACACTAGGGCGAATCAATCCATTTCCTATTCCAAAAATGGTCAGGAACAATGCGGCAGTACCAAATCCTTCTGTCAGGAGGATTAATCCGAAGCCTGCCGCAGAAATGATGATGCCCAGCTGGATGACAATGCCCTCGCCAAGCTTCTTTGTCAGCCTGCCGACAAGCCCTCCCTGTACGATAGCTCCTGCCAGTCCCATGATCATGAAAATATATCCTAACTCGACGGAACCCAGCCCTGCTTTTTCAGCCGCAAAGTAAGCAAATGTTGCCTCGAGTCCGGACAGAGAAAGTGAAACGAATAATTGAAGCAAGAACAGCATGGAAAGTGGTCCATTTAAAGCTTGCAGTAATGAGGTTTTCTCCTTATCCTGACTGCTGCGCTGTTCAGCTGAAAGCGACTCTTTCAATACAAAAGTAACGAATAAGAACGTAACCAAGGATGTCGCTCCTGCAAGATAAAAAGGGGTGCTCAGGCTTGATTGAGAGAAAACCCCGCCGATTGCCGGACCGAAAATGAATCCAAGTCCAACTGAAGCACCGATGATCCCCATGCCTTTTCCGCGGTCTTCCTCGGATGTGATATCTGCGACATAGGCCATGACAGTTGGCATATTAGCCGATGACAAAAATCCTCCGATGATCCTTGCCGCGAACAGCATCCAAAGCTCTGTGGAAAGTGCCATCAAGAAGAAGGAAAGCGACAGTCCCAGTATACCAACCATGATGACAGGCTTCCTGCCAATCCTGTCGGAAATACGCCCCCACATTGGAGCGAATAAGAACTGCATCAAGGAATAGACCGCCATCAATAAACCTAATTGAGTAGGTGTTGCCCCGATTTCTTCTGCGTAAAAAGGGATGACCGGAATAATGATTCCAAAGCCGACCATTACGAGAAACATAACTAAAAATAAAATAGGCAAAGCCTTTTTAGTATCCATCTTTATATTCACTCCATTATCTCAACGGTATCATTGCTTTTAAGTACACAATAAAAAAATTATATCAGAAACCCCAGAGGTATAGCGAAAATAACTTTTCGAGAGTGGAAACTTTCTTTCAGCTATCTAATGGCTTAGCATTTGGCTTTTTGAGTTATATAATTCAAAAGTTTGATTATTGTAGGAAGATTATTTCATTACTTCAAGTCTGAGCAAAGAATTTAATAAGACTTCTAGTACTGCGTTAAGGCTATTAAAGTTTGAATGAGAGGAAAATAGCAAGGCACGCCCTTCTTTGAGTCTGTCGATAAACTTCTGTAAAATGAAATCAAGAATCTTTTATGAAAAGGTGTAGTAATGAAAACATATATCGTCATCGGAGCAGGAATATTAGGCGCTTCCACTGCCTATCACTTAGCGAAGGAAGGTAAGAATGTAACGATCATAGACCGTGAAGAACCAGGACAAGCGACGGATGCTGCTGCTGGTATCATATGTCCCTGGCTGACCCAGCGCAGGAATAAGGCATGGTATTTCCTCGCAAAGAATGGGGCGGCCTTTTATCCATCACTGATTAGGCAGCTTGAAGAGGACGGCGAGAAGGAAACAGGCTATCAGCGGGTAGGTGCCATCAGCCTCCATCATGATCGGGAAAAACTTATGAAAATGGAAGAAAGAGCGACTGTGAGGCGTGAAGATGCTCCGGAAATCGGGGAGATTCGGCAGTTGAACCAGCGCGAAACAAATCAACTTTTCCCGCCATTATCAGAAGAGTATTCTTCTGTGCATGTAAGCGGTGGGGCACGGGTAAATGGACGGTTACTGCGAGATGCTCTTTTGAATGCTTCACAAAAACATGGAGCTTCCATGATAAAGGGAGATGCCCAATTAGAGTGGTCTAACGGGAAAGTGACAGGTGTTAAAGTAGAAGATACAAGATATGAAGCTGACAGCATCATCATAACCGCAGGGGCATGGGCACCTGAGTTGCTGAAGCCGCTTGGGATGGATCTCAGTATCGCCCCTCAAAAGGCACAAATCATCCATCTGAAGCTTGAAGGTTCAGAGACCGGAAGCTGGCCAGTCGTCATGCCGCCGAACAACCAGTACATTCTTGCGTTCGATGGAGGAAGAGTTGTCATCGGGGCAACACATGAAGACGAGAAGGGATTTGACTCCCGCCCGACTCTTGGGGGCATGCATGAAATCATCGATAAAGGATTGACGGTCGCACCGGGACTGGGAGATGCAACCTATCTTGAAACAAAAGTGGGATTCCGTCCGGTTGCACCGAATTTCCTTCCGATTATTGGTGCCGTTCCAGGTTTTGATAACCTATTCATGGCAAACGGACTCGGCGCTTCAGGTCTCACAGTCGGACCATATCTTGGAGCCCAGCTCGCCAAACTGGCATCAGGCGAAGACGTCGAACTAGACCTGAAGCAGTACGATGTCTCAGGAGCCATCAGCGACAATATTTCCTAGGCAATGAAAAAGCAAGCAGAAGAACCTTTGAATGAAGGTGCTTTACTTGCTTTTTTTTGTGTGTTTGTAGCGCTGAAATCAGGTTCTGCACTGCCCGGAATGAGCTGGAAAGTATGAAAAGGGTAAAAGGAGAGGCTCTGCACTGCCCGGAATGAGCTGGAAAGCATGAAAAAGGTAAAAGGAAAGCCCCTGCGTTACCCGGAAGGAAGCGAAAGCTAAGAAAGGGCAAAGGATACTTTAAATTGATCTCATTTGTGTAAGTGTATTGAAATCGGAAAATGGCTGTACTCTGCCGGGTAAAAAGCAGACATGTTAATTACCAAAAAAAATTATTTTCGGAAAGGCAATATATCGCTTATATGCGGGTATAACACTAAGGACATCCATTAAAATTTTTTATCAGTGTTTAGCATATAGCAGGAAGGAGCCAACATCATGCAGTGGAAAGGCAGAAGAGCGAGCAGCAATGTGGAAGATAGAAGAGGGATGGGTGGCGGAGGCATGCTCATGGGCGGCGGTCTTGGCGGCATCATCCTATTAGTGATCATGACATTCCTAGGCGGAGGCGATATGGGGGACGTCGTCAATAATATGACAAACGGTGGAAACCAGTCTCCTGCTCCTTATGAGCAGTCAGCGGAGGAAGAGGAACTTGCCCAATTCGTTTCAGTGGTCCTTGCTGACACAGAGGAAGTATGGTCCAAGGTATTCGCGGAAGAAGGCATGGAATATCAAGAACCAACACTTGTTTTGTATTCAGGAAGTGTCCAGTCAGCCTGTGGAATGGCTGGCTCACAAGTTGGCCCGTTTTATTGTCCGGGTGACCAGAAGCTCTACATTGACCTCAGTTTTTATAATGAACTTCAAACAAAATTCCAGGCACCAGGTGATTTTGCGATGGCTTATGTGATTGCCCATGAGGTTGGTCACCATGTTCAGACATTACTTGGAACGAGCGATAAGCTTAATTCACTCCGCGGGCGTTTGGACCAGACGGAATTCAATAAATATCAAGTCCGATTTGAGCTTCAGGCCGATTATTTAGCAGGCGTTTGGGCGCACCATGCCCAGGGAATGGGAGTCGTGGAAGAAGGCGACCTGGAGGAAGCGATGAATGCGGCCAGTGCGGTTGGGGATGACACAATCCAGAAGCGGTCCCAGGGTTATGTCGTGCCGGAAAGCTTCACACACGGGACGTCAGAGCAGAGGAAAAGCTGGTTCCAAAAAGGCTATAAAGCTGGCAACCTTGAACAAGGTGATACGTTTAACACCAGAGAATTTTAGGTACAGATAAGCATAGACCTTTTTTGGTCCATGCCATCAAGTTAACATTTGTGGGTGGCACCAACTTATAGAGTTTTACTCCTCAAAGGAGCAACGAATTCAATATAGGAAAGGAGCAATTCACAATGGGAACTCAAATTCGATCATTTTTCGCAAACGACACAGGTGATATACCTAATAATCCAACTTTACCGGTCATTGTTTATGAAGGTGTTTTTGATGACAACTTAAGCATGGAAGACCAATTTGAGCAGCATAACTGGACAGGCACTTGGACTGGCGATATTTACAATTATCATCACTACCATACAAATACCCATGAAGTCCTTGGTGTTAAATCGGGCAGTGCGACAGTCCAAATTGGCGGCGATTCCGGAGAACGTCTTGAGCTAAAAGCAGGCGATGTTGTCGTTCTTCCGGCAGGAACGGGTCACAAAAAAATAGACAGCAGCCAGGATTTCAAAGTTGTAGGTGCTTACCCAAATGGACGAAGCCCAGACTTGAAGGAAGAAGATCCTGGTGTCAGGGCTCAGGCATTATCTCAAATCAAAAATGTCCCTATTCCGGAAACAGATCCGGTATACGGTGAGACAGGTCCACTTCTTCATAAGTGGGTAAAATAATAGATATCAAAACAGGCAGCAGTTTGGTTTTACCACCAGACTGCTGCCTGTTTTTTAGGTGGATTTGTTTCTCTTTATACCTATACGGGTATATAATATCAATAAGTAAAACTCATGGTAGTTAATCATTTGGACAAAATAATTAGTCGTAGAAGATAAACGGAATGAAGGAAGGGAAGCCATATGGCTAAGAAGAAGTTTGTTTACTTCGTTTCATTGAGCTCTAATGTTCCTTATGTTTTGAAAAAAGCACTGAGAGACGCTGAGGAAGAGAACGAGGTTGCTATTTTCTTTGATTTGGACGGAGCGCGTGTCCTGGATAAACGATATTTAAAGATTATGGAGAGAACCCACAATATTGATTTGCAAAAATTGATGCAGCAGGCTTTGGATAAAGGCATAAAGTTTTTCGGCTGCCAGATGAATGTATTGATCGCTGATGGACTGGAGCTTGTTGAAGGCGCAGAGTTATCAGGAGTTGCAACCTTTTTAGAGACCGCTTACCAGGCGGATGCAGTACTAAGCTATTAATGGGAGTGAAAGCTTATGGAAAAGAAAAAAGTAGTGGTTATGGCACTTCATGATCAGCTGGAATCTGCGTACCCTCCTTTGAATGTGGCCGTGGGGGCTGCATCATCTGGGGCAGATGTCATCCTGGCATTTTCCCGCAGAGGAGTCAATATTCTGGATAAGCGATATGTATCCGTCCCGTCTGAGGACCTGGAGTACCTATCAAATGCATTGAACGACTTTGGCGTATCTTCCGTCCATGACCTTCTAGGATTCGCCGTAGAAATGGGAGCCCATCTCTATGTCGTGGATCTGGATGTAAACGATCGTTTTGATTTCATCCATCCCGCAGAACAGGTCCCAATCAAATGGTTACTAAACGAAGCAGCATCCGCGGATTTATTTATGCACTTTTAAAGACATATAAAGTTTGAAGAATGAACCTAACGGATGTATTTAGGCAGGTTTGGTGTTCAAAGGAGAAAAGCTGTCAAGAAAACCTTGTTATTGTGACAGGTTTGAGGTGCAAAGCAGAAAAGCTGTCAAGAAAAGCTCGTTATTATGACAGGTTTGGGGTTGAAAGCAGAAAAGCTGTCAAAAAAAGCTCGTTATTGTGACAGGTTTGGGGTTCGAAGCAGAAAAGCTGTCAAGAAAAGCTCGTTATTATGACAGGTTTAAGGTGCTAAGCAGAAAAGCTGTCAAGAAAAGCTCGTTATTATGACAGGTTTAAGGTGCAAAGCAGAAAAGCTGTCAAGAAAAGCTCGTTATTGTGACAGGTTTGGGGCTCAAAGCAGAAAAGCTGTCAAGAAAAGCTCGTTATTGTGACAGGTTTGGGGTTGAAAGCAGAAAAGCTGTCAAAAAAAGCTCGTTATTGTGACAGGTTTGGGGCTCAAAGCAGAAAAGCTGTCAAAAAAAAGCTCGTTATTGTGACAGGTTTGGGGTTCAAAGCAGAAAAGCTGTCAAGAAAATCTCGTTATTATCACAGGTTTGGGGTTGAAAGCAGAAAAGCTGTCAAAAAAAGCTCGTTATTGTGACAGGTTTGAGGTGCAAAGCAGAAAAGCAGTCAAGAAAATCCCGTTATTGTGACAGGTTTGGCCTTGCCAAGCGGAAATCCTGTCATAACGGCATAACCCTGCTAGCACAGAAAAAGACAGAGAGTCGCTTCTCTGTCTTTTGTTCTTGTCCTCATCCTGTTTGTCGGGAAAGCTCGTCCTTAAAGGTAACTTTATTTTTGCCAAGGTCCTTCGATTGGAGCAAGAGCTGGTCTGCAAAGATATACCCTTTTTCCATCGAAGTGTACTGGTTGACTTTAAAATAATACAATCCAAATGAAGAGGTTATTGAAACAGCATGCTTCTCGGATTGATAATCAACCTCCACTGAACTGATCTCAATCCCATGGCGAATCTTTTCCACAAGCTCGATGTTCTGGCTGAAGGATCTATTCCTTAAGATCAAGGTGAATTCTTCCCCTCCGCTCCGGAAAACATGATCGTCCTCAGACAAGTAGCTTTTGAGTGTATTGGCAAAATGCTGGATCACCCGGTCGCCAACAGCATGATTGTAGGAATCATTTATCAGCTTGAATTTGTCGATGTCGGCTACAACAATGCCAACCTTTTCGCCAGTATTGTTTAATTCAAACATTTTCTTATCCATGTATGCGCGGTTCGGGATCCCGGTCAGGAAGTCGGTATAGGCCATTTGCTCGAACTTGTCCCGCTCGATTTTGTTCTGGATGCTTTGCGATTTTGATTGGAAGGAACGGCTGACGAGATAGTTCAAAATGAATAATCCAACGACCATTTCCCATCGCTGTTCCTTTAGCAGCAGCAGCAGCAAGCCATTCGTGAATGCTGTTTTTCCAAGATCCAGCCAGTTATTGCTTTCTTTAAAAAACTTGATCGCCTGCTGCAGGCTCTTGATTTCTCCCATAATGTAAAAGGCGGTAGACAGGAAGGTATAGGAAATCAACGTGGTCGTTACAGCAAGGATGCACATGAGGATAAAGAATCCGAATGGGATATTCTCTATAAGTGGATATCCGAGCTGGAACAGAAAATAACCAATCGAGTAGATCAGAACATGAGCGCCTATATTGTAAAATGTATCGGAAAATTCACTTTCATCGGCGGTTTTCGAACTCTTCCTTGAAAAATAGACTGTGAAACGATAGATTGCTTCAAAAATGAACAGGCCAGCCGGACCTGCGAAAATCCCGAACGATAAACTATAACTAATGCCATAATCAAATTTCAGCGTACCATTTTTCGCTGTGATTCTTAGGTGATTATAAAGGGTTGAAAATAACCAATAGATAAATAGTGCTATAAAAAAATTGTTTTTATCTATAGTGAAGGTACCTAACCCAAAAGCTACGGCAACAGCAGTAAAGAATAACGTAAAATCATATAACCTAGCTTTCAGCATAGGTAAAAAATCCCCTTTCCCAAACTCTACCACATAATTTTATCCTATATATAAATCTAGTTGCAAAGTAATTTTTTGATTTATGGAAATTTTTGAACCATTTGTTTTGTCTATTGCATAACATAAAAGGCTATAATGGAATTATCGGCAAAAAAAGATTTTTGTTCATCCAATTGTTACTGACACAGGGATTTTTACAAGGTTTGTCGAATAATTTTATAATATATATTCAGAATATTTAATTAATAAAACAACTTTAATCATAAGGAGAGGGGTTAGATATGGATCTTATTTTTGGCGGGATATTAGTCCTATTATTGATAGCTGCTGTCAGTTTGTCATTGTATTATCAGCGGAAAAGCCGCATTAATCAATTGCCTCACAATAATCCGAAGGCTTTCCTGGAAAAAGGCCTTCGCCAGGAAGGCAAGAAGCTTGTGGCGGTAATCGGAGGTGATGTTGTTCATGGCAACATCAGCTACAATTTTGTCGATGACACAGCCAGGAGGAAAAACTGCAGGGATTATCAATTCATTAATGCCGGAGTGAATGGAAGTACCGCTTATGATGTTCTTCAGCGCTTGGACAGTATAATCGCTTGCCAGCCTGATTTCATAGTAATTTTAGTCGGGTTGAATGATGCTGCTGCTAAAATAGCCCCAGACCTTGCAAAGAAGAACATCAAGCTGGCTCAGCAATTGGAAAAACCGTCACTATTGGTGTATGAAAAGAATCTTGCGTTAATCGTCTCAAGGCTTAAATCAGAAACAACTGCGAAAATCGGGTTACTATCACTCCCTGTCGTTGGTGAGAACTTATTTTCGAAAGCAAATAAAGAAATTGATCAGTACAACGAGGTCATCAAAAAAACGGCGGAAATGACCAATGTACCTTACCTTCCTTTTAACGAAAAATTAAAGGCCTATCTAAAGGGGAAAGGACATACGAGGGGACGGTCGCTGAAGGACGGGACGAAGCTTTATGAAAAAGCGGTCATCGAGCATTTCGTGTACGGATACAGCCTTGACCGGATATCTGTCCGGAATGGATATTTGCTGCTGACTGACGGGATGCATTTGAACAGTACAGCGGGGATGATGGCAGCTCATCAAATTGAGTTATTCCTGAAGAAGAATGAATTGAAAGCAATCCAATAAAAAGGATACTGCATCATCTGCAGTATCCCTTTGGCTTTTATGCTACGACCTCGCTCATGAATGCATGAGTGTTTTCCTCTGTATCCTTGAAGAACACCATCCATGTTTCTGTATCGCCGATTTTAGCGACAACATGGGGCTCGCCAATGAACTCCACTCCACCTGAAAGCAGCTCTTCATACTTTGCCTTGATATCCTCAACCTGTAAATAGATGACCGAACTAGGATGAGCAAATTGCTCGTTTTCCGGTAGGGTCAACAGAAGACGGACGCCTCCACATTCGAAGAACGCCATTGTATCCGTATTGAATAATAACGGCAGGCCTAATTTCTCCTGATAAAAGGCAGTGGCCCTTTCAATATTTTTCACAGGTATGCCAATCTGGCCGATTTTTTGTACTGGATTTGACTGCATCACTTGCCTCCTAATAATGGTTTTTTAAAAACTCCTTGATATCTGTATGAATTGTTTCAAGGTGTGCCGGGGACGGAAAATGTCCCATCTGATATTGTTTCAATTCTAGCTGGTCACCTAAAATCCCTTCCGTTTTTTGGGAAATTTTGTTTGCTGGGAAAAATACATCTTCTGTCCCCGTTATGACAAGAGTGGGTGCACTGTAATCCCTCAATTCTTCCGCAGTCGTCAGTTTGGGCATTTCCTGTTCTAGGGTTGTGTGTTTAAAAATATTGCCGATGATGCTTTCATCCAGCTGCTTCATACTGTTGGAGGACATGACATCGGCGATTTTGCGAAGGCTCTTGGCCGAGCCGTTTATTTTGTAAAAAATCATCGGGAAAAGGATTTCCTTGATCATTTTAAGTTTTGAGCCAAGGCTTATTCCGGCAGGTGCGACAAGGACAGCGCACTGAATTCTTTCTGGCTTAAACGCCGCAAGCCTGAGGATAATGCCGCCACCGTAGGAAGGACCGATAAATGCACATTTTTCAATTTTATAATGGTCCATCAAATCGCCAATCCAGTTGGCAAAGCTTTCGTCTGAAGCAGATATTCTCGTTTCGTTACTGTATCCTGGATGTCCGATCGTGTCAGGTGCATAGACCTTATACTCGTCCAGCAAGCCTTTGAACCAGGACAAGGTGACTGGATTGATGCAATTGCCTCCCTGGAAAATAAATAGAGGCTTCCCGTCTTCCTTCCCCAATATCAGGACATGTGTACTCCCAAATCTCGTCTGAACGTAATCCCTGCTAATCAGTGAATCGAACTGGGTCAGATACTCTTCATATTGGTTAAGAATCTGCTCTTTTCCTTCCAGGCTTTTATAAATGGTTTTCATAGATTGATAACCTCTGCTTTAATATGGCTTAATTCATTGATAAGCTGTTGTTCGATCAGTGCAGCATCATCAGGGTGAAAGAGATGTGCCGATTTCTCCATCCAGATGAAATTTTTATCATGGTTCGTTTTCAGGGTGCTAAGATAGTCTTCTGCAAAGTGGGCATGAACATGGACATCCTTCCGTCCGTGGATGAAGGTGACGGGAACATCCACAGATGGCACATCTTTTTGCACATCAATCATTGGTATATTACGGATGAACTCGTCTGTGTAGATCAGTTTGAACCCGCTGTAAAACGAGTGGAATACATCTGTTACTCGATAATCACTTGAATTGAGCATACTCATGGACACTTTTAAAAGCCCTGGATGCTTGATTTGGCTATCGTTATAGACCATGGTGCTGTATTTCATCTGCCATTTTCGCAGGACACCCCATTGCTTATAGCCCTCTGTAAAAGGCGGATCGCCAACAGCTTCCAGTTCATTCAATGCTTTGAAGTCCCCGCGCCGTTTAGCTTCTTCTTTTGCCCAGGTGATGCTTTCCCGATCATTTTCAGTCCAGCTGATGATCTGCGAAATCCCTACATAGGAATGAAATTTTCCAGGATGCTTCTTCAGCAGGTACATGCCGATTAAGGTACCGAATGAATGAGCGGCAAGGAAGATTTTTTCCTGATGAAACGTTTCTCTTAAAAAGTCAGTCAGTTCTGCTGCGTCTGATACGAGTTGATCAAAGGTCATCGATGTTTGAGGAATATTTTTATGATAGGATTTGCCGGTGCCTCGCTGATCCCAAAAGACAACGGTAAAGTGCTTGACCAGCTCTTTCGTGTTGGTAGCGACAGTGTAGTTTCTTCCTCTTGAAGAGACACCAGGCAGGGGCATGGAAGGGCCGCCGTGCAAAAACAGCAGCACCGGGTTCTTTGGTGAGTGGGACTGGATGAGGATACTCTGCTTGATGCCGCCGAGTTTAATCGTATCAATTCGGTCAATTCCGTCTTCCGGAATATGAAAATCAGGCTTAGAAGAGAAAAAGCCCATTACATCACCTCGTTCGTTATACTATGTACATACATAGGTAAAATTCCATTTATTACTATATTACTTCAGTGCTAGGAAAATATCTCGAAAAAGCTGAAACTTTTTTTGCCTGGGAGTGCTCTAAAGAGTGAAAGGAGGTCAGGAAATGAAGGAAGCTAAGCTTGTGAAGAAAGCAATCAAGGGAAATGCAAAGGCGTTTGAAGCGTTACTGATTTTACATAGTGAAAGATTGTATAGGACCGCTTATTTATATGCAGGAAACAGGGAGGATGCCCTTGATATCGTCCAGGAAACCTCCTGTAAAGCATTTCTGGCAATAGAACAGCTGAAGAACGAAGACTACTTTTTAACATGGCTGACTAGGATCCTGATCCATTGTGCGTACGATGTTTTGAAAAAAAGAAAAAAAGAAATGCCAGTTGAGAAGCTCGTTGACCTGCCTTCGAGCAGTGAACATATGGTCGCAGAGAATCTCGATTTAATGGAGGCAATTACTCTATTGAGAGCTCAGCACCGGACCGCGATTATCCTGTTTTACTATCATGACCTGCCAATCAGCGAGATTGCCAGAACGATGGATGCACCTGAAAGTACGGTCAAAACCTATCTGCAGCGCGGCAGGAAGGAATTGAAAACTAGATTGGGAGGCGAGCACGATGGAAAAGAAAATGTTTCATGAATCGGTGAATCAGATCGAGGTTCCTGAAGAGGATGTCTTAAAAGCAATTAAGACTGGGGTCAACAAAGGGAACAAAATGAAGGCTAGGCAAAAACCGCGATTCAAAGTGATTGGAGTGTCAGTTGCTGCTGCCGCAGTCCTGTTCGTTACATCAGGCTTCATGGTGCCATCGGTAGGGAAGGTGATGGCGGATATTCCTTTCCTGGCGAAGCTTTATGAACATGACAAGGTTGCTGGAAATCTCGCCTCACAGCAGCTTATCACTGAATTGAATGAAAAGGCAGCTTTTGAAGGAATTGATGTGAGAGTTACAGATGCTTATTATGACGGAGCAATAATCGGCGTCACGTTTGATGTAAAAGGTGAAGTGAAGGGTAACGAGAATGAGATATATGCATTCTATGAAATTTTCGACCGAGATCCGAATATTTCAGAAACGATAGAACTGGTGAAGCTGCTGCCTGCTGAGGGAGGATACAAAGGGCATATCCAGTTAAGCTATCCAAGAGCAGAATTGCCGGCAGAAACCACTTTGCCATTCAACATTATTGGGATCGGAGAAATCAATGACAACTGGAAGGACGAACAGGGAAAATGGAATTTTGACGTGCCTATCAAACAGCTTCCATTCGAAACAGCTGCGCTTGGACAGGCAAGTGAGCTTGGTGATTATAAAATTACGTTCGATAAGCTGATTACCGGAAAATCTTCGACAGCCATTGAATACACACTGAGTTATCCTGAAGAAGGCCAAAGAGTGATGCTTGAACTGTTTGATGATAAGGGCAAGCGAATTTATGGCGGAACTTCTGACGGAAAACTAGAAAAGAAAATCGAGAATGGAACGGTAACCGAGAAAAGGCGGATCACAATCCCTATGGTGCCTGATTCAGATTTTATTGAAGTCCAGCCGGCAATAGATTCGGGAGGAAAGTTTGACTCTGTTAAAATAGATCTTTAAAAATGAGGCGCTGGAAGTCATCCAGCGCCATTAGTTTTGGATTTGTATTTTAGTGCTGCAATCTGTCCATAGCTTTCTGTGCCAGTTAATTCGAAATTCGCAGGCAGTGTGCCCTTCGGAAAAAGCAGGATTCCTTCCCCAATTAATTTCGGGATGATATAAAGCTCCATTACGTCAATCAGCTGTTTCTCTAGGAATTGCTGGACAAGCTCACCTCCGCCGACAAGCCAGACATACCCGTCGGACTGTTCCTTCAGACGCGGAATCAGGGATTCCAGCTCCTCATCTGTAAACGTGACATGAGAGTTGCGTTCCTGAGGATGACGAGATAAAACATAACACGCCTTACCACCATACGGAAATTCATCCGTCAGTCTTAAAACCTCTTCGTACGTTTTACGGCCCATTACTACAGTTCCAACCTTGCTGTAGAATTCACTGTAACCATTATCGCCAGCGCTTTCCACATCATCGAGCCAGTCAACGGCGCCATCAGGCCTGGCGATATAGCCATCGAGGCTCATCGCGATATAAAGTATCACTTTGCTCTTTTCCATCTAACATCCTCCAAGCAGGTGTATAATAACGATATTCTATCAAAAATGGGAGGCATATTCATGCTTGCGTTGAACATCCCAGGCAGAGGCCAATTTACTATTCATCATCTTGTTTTGGATTTTAACGGGACCATAGCTTTTAACGGTGAGTTGATTCCAGGCGTAGCTGAAAGAATCACACTTTTAAGCAAGGATGTAGAAATCCATGTGATTACTGCAGATACGAATGGAACCGTCGCCAGACAATCCAGCGGGCTGCCTGTATCGGTGCAGATTCTTCGCTCTGATGACCATACAGGTGAAAAAGGGGATTTCATCGCGGGACTAAATGGGACAGTGTGTATCGGGAATGGAGCAAACGATGCCTCCATGTTCGAAGAAGCTGATCTAGCGATTGCTGTGGCCGGAAGAGAAGGCTGTGCAACGGCGACACTGCTGAAAAGTGATGTTTTGATCGATAATATCCTTGATGCAATGGATTTATTGCTGAATCCAAACCGGATAATTGCTACTTTGAGGAAATAGATAGGGAAACATAAAAGGCTCATCCACAAAAGGATGAGCCTAAGCTTATTTTATCTTCTGTAATTCATCCAGGAAGGCTGGACGCCTTGGAAACTTGCTCATGAGTCCCTCAATCAGCTTGGTGCTGTTCGTTTCTCCGCAGGCTTTTTTATATTTCCTGATGTCCTTGCAGACTTGCTTATATAATCTCCGCTCAGATGCATTTTCAGCATCATGCATAATCATGTCTACGAATATATTGTTCACTTCCGGTAGATGGTGATCTATCAGGTAAGGGTATAATTCGACAATGCTTGAAGGCTTCGCAGTGGCGTATTCCAATATGCGATCTTCCAGTTTTTCCTCTGTAATAATCGTTAAATATAAGCCCCGGCTATGTCCATTTTCTAATTCAAAGAGCAGTTTCTCGAAAACTTCCTGCCATTCCTCCGGGCTAAAAAGGTTCTTTAACCTTTCATAATCCTTGTATTCATAATATCTAGTGACCAGTTCGTGCGCGAGTCTCCGCTGGCGTTCGAAATCTCCTTGCTGTTCATACACTTGATAGCGGTAATCCTTCCATTTATAGATCAAGCCAGCGTAGGAAGTATCCTGTTTTTCACCCTCTATGCAGAGCTGCTCTGCTTTTTCATAGTCCTTTCTTTCCAAGGACCGCTCAATCGCCTTTTCGCGGAATTTATCGTGTCTCAGGTTTTCCTCAATAAAGCCATCAATGGTGCTTTCTTCTGCACCAGATACCTCCAGAAGGCTAAGCTGAAGCTCTTTAATGCTCTGCTCTGTATGCCTCCGGCTCCATTCGTTTTGAGGAGTATTCTCTAACAGCTTGTCTAATTCTTTTTCCAATGTCGCCCTCAGTTTAGGCTCCTTGCCGAGTGGGATCATCGCCTCCAACAGGTTAAAGCGCCACTCATCCCAGCCGTTATATCGCTTGTTTTTCGCTTCCTTCAGCACAGTTTTGAAAATTTCCTTTTGTTCATCAGGGGAAAGCTCTTCCATCCCCATTTCGACTGCATTCTTGATCACCTTCATCGTTTTTCTGGTGACGAAGGTGATTTCACCGCCCGAATCGTCTGCGTACTGGGTCATGGAAACAACTGGCGGCATGATTTCAAGTGCGAGCTTCACAGCCTGAACATAGTTGCCGCGTTCGTTCTTCTTTTCAGCGTTATCGAGCACCATATAGGCTCCCTGCATCGCTTCATCCATCCGTCTCCAATGAATGAATCCGCTGCTTTTGGCTCCTTTAATATAATCCCTGATCAGAGCTTTCGCGGTCGTGATTTCTTCTTCCGGCGATGCGTATCTCAACAACAGCTGCCGCTCAACCTCCTCATGGCTCCTGGCAAACTGAAGGATGATTGAAACTAAATCCTCTTTGGATTCCTGTTTGAGTAACTGCTTTAAGTCTTTTTCAGAGCTTTCAACATCCTGGTTCTCAACTGGAGCTCCTTCTCTCAGCGCAAGGAAAACAGCAGCCTGGTGCTTGCAGGTTTCGCTCCAGTCATAGGGACAGCTGCAGCTAGCCTGTTTGATTACCCCATCACCTTCGAGGAAAATCTCGACACTGTAGGTTTGGGAGCCATGGACAGATGCCAACACTCTGTTTTCCTCCAAATGCTGCAAATTCTTGACGGCCCCTTTTTTAAAAAGCTTATGTCCTCGTTCTAAAATGACCGGTTCGAGGAAACTTTCAAAATCTGCAATGTTCATATTTCATGCCACCGCCTCATTCATTTCTTTTATACTATCATTCTAGCCATAAATTTACTTTTCTATCGTCTTCTATAAAAATATATAATAGATTCACACACTACTTTTACCATTATTAAGAAAATCTTAAGATTTATCCTCGGTGAATATTAAGGTTCACTGTCTAGAATAATCAATATCAAAGCTTGCCTGTATGGGAAGGGGGTTTTTCATGTGGAACAATACAATGTGCTGGTGGTTGATGATGAAAAAGAGATTCGTGATGCGATAGAAATCTATTTGAAAAATGAAGGAATCAGGGTGATCAAGGCAGCAGATGGAATCGAGGCGATCGAGAAGCTGAATGAGCAGCCGGTCCATCTGATCCTGCTCGATGTGATGATGCCGCGCCAGGACGGAATTACGACGACCTTCCGAATTCGTGAAGACAAAAATATCCCGATTATCATTTTGAGCGCGAAAGCAGAGGATACGGATAAAATTCTCGGGCTTCAGGTAGGCGCTGATGATTATGTGACGAAGCCATTCAATCCGCTCGAATTGATTGCAAGGGTAAAATCCCAGCTCAGGAGATATGTCACGCTCGGTACATATGAAGGGAAAGCAAAAGTGATCGACCTGAACGGATTGACTTTGGATCAGGCTTCAAAGGAAGTCACCGCGCATGGTGAGCCAGTCAAGTTGACGCCTATCGAGTACAAAATCATTGAACTGCTGATGACGAATGCCGGAAGAGTATTCTCCATCAATGATATTTATGAGCGGGTATGGAAGGAACCAAGCTATAACGCCGAAAACACGGTAGCAGTCCATATTCGCAAAATCCGCGAGAAAATAGAGATTGATCCGAAGAATCCAAGATATTTGAAGGTGGTGTGGGGGATTGGATATAAAATCGAAAAGTAAGCATTTGTTTGTCGTATGGGTGATTCTCATTGCATACGGAATTAGCGGGTTATTTTCAGCGCTGGGAAATGGGAGTCAATACATGCAGGGCGATTACCTTGAATCTGAGGAATATGCCAGTCAAATGAACCATTTTGTCACTCTGCTGCATGTCTATGAACTGAATAAAATGTCAAAAGAAGAGATGAAAAAAGAAATTACTGTATCCGAGGAAGAAATTGAGGAACACCGGATGCGGTACGGGAATCTCGGAGATCAGATTTCCAGCATTAACATGCAATATGAACAACAAATACAAGAGGCGGTCGATTCTGGCAATAAGGCCGTCGAAGAAGCGTTGACAAAGGAAAGAGATGCCAAAGTCGCAGATATAACGGAAAACTTCAATAGCGACGAACATGTCCATGCTAAAGTGATCAAAGAAAAGGAAAAAAGCATAGACGAGTTCTTCCTTAGACTGGAAGAATACCGCCATGACTTTCTTAACCTTGAGCAAGCCTACAAATATTATCTTAAAGACAGGAATACTGACGCTGTCTTTACGAACCTTAACCTCGGAAAAAATGACTCTGTTTCTGACTTTATGAATAATAAAGAAATGTATTATGTCCAGGATTACACAGCATTGCAAAATATGATTTCATACACAGGAATGATTGAGAACTTCATGCCCTATAATGAGGTGGCTGAGGAAATACTTCAAAAGCAAAACCACAATTTCACTGGTCAAATTGGTCTATCGAAACAAGCACCGGACAGACACTTTGCGATCAGTAATTATAAAGATTACCAGAAACGGCAGATGCTCTTTATCGGTTATCTGATCTCTAGCATCGGAGCGCTGATCATCAGCTACTTCCTGGCAAAAAGAAAACCGGCAACAGTGTTCGGCTCATTTGAACACTTGAAGCCTATCTATGGCAGAATTCCGCTGGATGTAAGGGCAGTGATGCTTTTATTGACAGGAGTCATCCTATTGCTGTCCATGACACTGATCAGTGAACAGTTTGTTTATTACCATTCTGACCTCTTCTCCTCACTGATTGAACTCGTCATCAGTCTAATAGCTGCAGCCTCGATGCTGGCGTTTGGATTTATCCAGCTGAAGTTTCTTTCAGAGTACCAAAAGGACTGGCCAAAGCTAAAGGAAGACTTGAATAACAGTCTTTTGGTAAAAAGCTACTATGCCATTCTTGATGCCTTTATTGTCAAGAGCATCGGACTCCAGCTGCTTGTCATCCTCGGAATCGCGTTTGGAATGGGCGTGTTGTTTGTTGGGCTCCTTATAGCATTCGGAAGAGATTTAATTCTTATTGCTTTCGCTTTTGGTGTGATAAGCCTTCCAATTTTCATCTTCATCATGAGGAAGGCAGGCTACCTGAATAAAGTAATGAAGCATACAGAAGAACTTGCTGCAGGCAATCTGGGTGCGGACATACCGGTAAAAGGGAAATCTGCGATCGCGAAACATGCGGCTAATATCAATGACCTCAGGAATACAGTAAAGGTATCCCATAAGGAACAGGCAAAAAGTGAGCGCCTGAAGACGGAATTGATCACGAATGTAAGCCATGACCTCAGGACTCCGCTGACATCGATCATTACGTATACAGAGCTTTTGAAAACACCGGATCTGGCTTCAGAGGACCGTGCCTCGTATCTCGAAATTCTCGACCGTAAATCCAAACGGTTGAAGGTGTTGATTGATGACCTGTTCGAGGCGACAAAAATGGCGAGCGGCAATATCGAACTTCACAAGGAAAAGGTCGATCTCAATCAGCTGCTGCAACAGGCATTGGCAGAGCATAACGAGGCACTGAGCCAGTCGTCCCTGCAACTGAGGGTTTCTCAGCCCGACCAGCCAGTGTATGCTTTTGTTGATGGACAAAAGCTGTGGAGGGTGTTTGATAACCTGATTGGCAATATTCTCAAATATGCTTTGGAGAATACGAGGGTCTATATTTCGGTAAAAGAAGAGCAAAACCAGGTTGTGCTTACTTTTAAAAACATCACAAAATATGAATTGGGCGAAGATTTGAATGAATTGTTCGAACGCTTCAAACGCGGCGACCAGTCACGTCATACAGAAGGGTCAGGACTCGGTCTCGCAATCGCAAAATCAATCGTCGACCTGCATGAAGGCTCGCTTGATATTGAAGTGGACGGTGACCTTTTCAAGGTAACGGTCATCCTTGAAAAACTAGATTAAACCAGAAACCCCCTTTGCTTTCCAGAGGGGGTTTCTACTTTTTTAAGCGGATTTTTAAATATAAAAACCTTGAAATAAAGACCATTATTGCATGGAAGGCAAGATTCCAGAGCTTGTTTAACCGCAATTTCAACAGGCCGGTCCGTTCCAGCAGAATATCCGTGCCGATGGAGCCTGTGAACATCATCAGTCTTGGGAACAGTCCCGGTTTTGCTGAATTTTTGACCAGCAATAAAGATCGAATCAGACTGTAGAGCGGTGCAAGGATAAAATGCTCCCGCCATGAGTGATGGATTCCCCTTCCAAACCTAACTTTCCTGTTGACCGCAGATATATAGAGCAAGGTTACCTCGATGACCTGTGTTGACAGGTATTGGGCGATTATCAGCGCCCATTCTTTTTTCGCGTTCAGCGCTTTGTGAAACCAATCGCTGATATAAAAATAGACATTCATTAAAAATACAGTGTAGTATGGCTTCCACCAATACGCCTTATAGATCTTCAAATGCAGGAAACAACGTTCAATACCATAATAAATCAGCGTGCTGCCAAGCTTCCAGTACCGGTTCTTTTTGTACAGTGTCAGGAGGGTTGCAGTAATGGGAACATATAATGCCTGGGAGAAAATAGCTCCAAGAATTTGGTCATGGGCCCGTTTTTTAAGGATATACGGTTTATATGCATACCCTTTGAACAGATTAAGAACCGGGTACTCAAACAAATATGCCATTCCTATATTGGAAAGCAGGAGGGTCCATATATTCTTTTGACGGCTACGTTTTGCGAAAATGACAAAAAGTAAAATATGGACGGCTGCCAGCAGCAGAAAGGGAAGGGAGTTCTTTTTAAAGAGCTTGTTTTTTCTCAAGGGACACTCCACCTTTTCAAGGTTGTAGTTATAATGTCCGCATATTCTTTGAAATTATTTATAGGGTACTTTTATCATGACTCCTGTAAAGACACATGGTAATATAGAAAAGCAACACAATCATTATGTTAAAACAAACAATTTTAGGGAAACTACTTGTATCTCTGTAGTGGTTTAGGAGGCTTTTATGAAAAAAACGGAGGAAATCTCAGAAAAGAAGCTGCTCGGGATTGCAGGTCTTGGCTGGATGTTCGATGCGATGGATGTGGGGATCTTGTCCTTTATCATCGCCGCATTGCAGGTTGACTGGAATTTGACGGGTAAGGAAATGGGCTGGATCGGCAGCGTGAACTCAATCGGAATGGCTGTCGGTGCATTTGTATTTGGCTTGCTGGCTGACCGGATTGGCCGGAAAAATGTCTTCATCATTACATTATTGCTATTTTCGGTCGGAAGCGGGATTTCCGCGATGGCAACGACTTTGTCATTCTTTTTATTGCTAAGATTTTTTATTGGAATGGGGCTTGGAGGAGAGTTGCCTGTAGCGTCCACTCTTGTTGCAGAGAGTGTGCCGGCTGAGAAACGGGGGCGTGTTGTTGTCCTGCTTGAGAGCTTCTGGGCTGCAGGCTGGCTTGTCGCAGCTTTAATCTCATACTTCATCATCCCGAAATTTGGCTGGCAAATGGCGTTAATTCTTAGTGCCCTGCCAGCATTGTATGCCCTTTACCTTCGTGTAAATCTTCCGGATTCACCAAGGTACCTGGCAGTTTCCAAGAAGGAAAGACTGACCATGAAGGAAAGCATTGCTGAGGTCTGGTCAAGGGAACACTTCAGGAAAACAGCGATGCTCTGGATTTTATGGTTCAGCGTGGTTTTTTCCTATTATGGAATGTTCCTCTGGCTGCCGAGCGTGATGGTCATGAAAGGCTTCACCTTGATCAAAAGCTTTCAATACGTATTGATTATGACCCTGGCCCAGCTTCCTGGATACTTCACAGCAGCTTGGCTGATTGAAAGAGCAGGCAGGAAGTTCGTGCTGGTTGTCTATTTAATAGGAACAGCACTGAGCGCCTATTTCTTTGGAACGGCAGACTCGCTTGCATTGCTGATCACTGCGGGTGTCCTGCTGTCATTCTTCAACCTGGGTGCCTGGGGAGCGTTATACGCTTATACACCAGAACAATATCCAACAACAATCCGCGGATCCGGTGCAGGAATGGCCGCATCCTTTGGCCGAATCGGCGGAATCATCGGACCGCTGATGGTCCCGTATTTATCAGCACAAAATCTATCGATCACTGCCGTTTTCACGATTTTCTGCATAGCCATTTTAATTGGTGCTGCAGCCGTCTTTTTCTGGGGTACGGAAACGAAGCAGAAGGAGCTTGCGTAATGGAAATAAAATCGTCCGCCACAACATTTGGCGGACGATTTTTTTGTTTTTCGAATAACTATAAAAATAGGTCCTAATACCTAGTTAATGTGCCGTTTTTTACTTGTAATAGAGAAAAACATTTCAAAATATAGCAATATATTCACTTATTTCTGAAAATTTTGCATGTTATACTTTTTATAGTTATTTCGTAGGATGAAGGGAGAAAGAGAATGAAATCTAAAATACTATCAATTTTAACAACAGGAGCACTGGCTCTTTCACTGGTTGCACCAGTAGCGGCTGTGCCGAAAGCAGATGCCGCAACAACAGCAAAATGGGATATTGAAAGATATGGGGACAGGGTTGACATTGACAGCCGGCTCGACCAGCTTTCAAAGGACGAAGACTTCCTGAAGAAGGCGGAGCAATCTATCAAGGAACAAGCTAAAGGCATTCAGTTCGGTGAAACAGTAGGAACTCAAAATAGCTCTAATGAAAGCACTTTTAGTTATGATGGGGGAACGAAGAAGTTTTTGAACAGAAACTTGAAATTCAAAGATTTTACCCTTCGCAGTGTGGGTGAAAACGTTGAAATTTGGGTAGCAAATGATCTAGCCTTCGGACCAAATGATCCAAGACCTGCACACATTGTTACTCAAGAGCAGGTGGACAAGCTTCGCGATGAGTTTGACAGCAATATTTACCCAAAGGCTACTGAATTTTTTGGTACACCTGATGTTCACGACGGTTCTCATTCTCCTCTTCCAGATATGGTAGGTCTGCCGGATGGCTATTATGAGGGCAGTGATAAAGTCATCATGCTGGTAGACAACATCCAGGATGATAACTATACCAACCCTGATTATCCTTTCTTCGTTGCCGGCTTCTACTGGCAGACTCTTGAGAACTATATGGATCGCAATATCATCACAATCGATACAAACAGCTGGGAAACACGCCTTGAAAGCACGTTCTTTGGAACAACAATCCATGAACTTCAGCACTTGATTCATGCTGACAATGATGGAGCAGAAGAAACATGGATCAATGAAGGGATGTCCACTTTCTCTGAATATCTTGGCGGATACGGACATGATGATCGTTCAATCAACTTTTATCTTGACCACCCGGAAAATTCACTTGTGAATTGGGATGACCACCGTTCTGCAACAACCGGTCCAGAGACCATTGCCGATTACGGACAGGTATATCTGTTCACACTTTATATGAACGACAAATATGGAAAAGAGTTTATCCGTGACCTTGCGACAAGCGATGTAGTGGGAATTGACGGTGTTAACCAAACTCTTGCCAAGCATGGATATACAGAAGACTTCACACAGGTATATCAGAACTTCATCACAGCACTCGCTCTGGACAGCAACCAGCCTGGAGAAGGTGTCTATAACTTTGACAGCATTGACCTACGTGACCTTGTGGTAGACAACGAAGGTACTAAGCGTGGCTATACTGTAGATTATGAAGGCGCACTTGATTATGAAAAAGACGGCGTTCCAGCATGGGGCGGCGATTTCAAGGAGCTTGACTTCGAGGATAAAATCGATGGTATTTCCTTTGATGGTGTCGACTTCCTGCCAACATTATGGGAAGCAGTAGAGGATCCAACAGATGAAACGAACCGTGTGCTTTGGGGCAACAAGGGTGATGAAGCAGACAATACATTGATTTTTGAGGCGGATCTTTCAAATGTCACAAACGCTACTTTGAACTTCGATCATTATCTTGATATCGAAGAGCACTGGGATTTTGGTGTAGTTCAGGTTTCAACTGACGGCGGAATGACATGGACAAGCTTGGCTAATGAAAATACTACTTCGGATGTCGTCGAAGAGGGCTATCCAAAAATCAAGGAAAACGTACCAGGATTCACTGGAAACGTAAAAGAATGGACAAATGAATCATTTGATTTAAGCGGATATGCAGGGCAAAAGGTTCTTGTATCCTTCCGTTACCTTACAGACTGGGGCTATAATGACTCTGGCTGGTTCATTGATAACGTCTCAATCCCGGAAATCAGCTTTAGCCAGGACGGTTCATCTACTGATGCGTTCACGTCCATGAATGAGATTTTAGGTAAGTACGTAGAGTACACAGTAACGTTCCTCAATGAGAAACAGGCTGCTGGCAAAAAGCCAGTTTATAAGGTAGTGACGGTCGATCCGTTCAATGTAACTGAAGAGGATGCTCTTCAGCTGAGACAGTTATTCAAGGATGGCAAGAACTATATGATCACAAGTTATGCAGCACCTGCAGATGATAAGAATCCAGTAGAATTCAGCTATGAAGTTCAATTAAGAGAGAAAAAAGGAAAGAAATAATTTAAAAAGCTGCGGCCAAAATATTTGGCCGCAGCTTTTCTCCTTTATTCAGCTATTTTTCCTGGTCAATATTATACCTTTACATGCCTAAACACATTCACCAAAAACAGAATGCCTCCGATAACGATGACAAGTGATCCAAGGATGGCAAAGACGGTGAAAATGACTCCCCCTATCAACATCGATAATGTGATTCCGCCTTGCATGACGGGTACCCCGATATTATGAAGCCAGAAATGCGTAGAGGCTAGCTTGCTGTTCCCTGCCGCGGGAAAAAGATAATAAATTGTCCCGAACAGGGCCATTGATACCCAGCCAAGGAGATTTAAATGGGCATGCACCGAAGTCAGTGTGAAGTCATGCACGATCCCCATAACAATTCCTAATATAATAGCAATAACAAAATAAACCGCAGCGACCTTAAAAAAACGAATACTCATACTGTTTCCCCCCTTCATATTTAGTTCTTTTAGATTATATTAGTTTTCTGAAAATTTATAACATAAGTACTAACTAAATAGGCGAAAAAAAATTTTAGCGATTTATGATAGTAAAATAATAATAAGTTCAGGATGACACAAAAATATCACCATTGGTTTTATCCTATTTTCGGAAATTCATGATATAATAGTGCAAACGTTTGTACACCTTCTAAAAGGAGATAAAAGCTATGAAAAGATTATTTGGGATTGATAGCTGGAAAATCGTCGAAACGGACTTGCATAAAGAAGATTTCCGCCTTGCAGAAAGCATCACAAGCCTCGGAAATGGCCATATGGGTATGCGCGGAAACTTTGAAGAAACTTATACTGGAGACTTCCATCGCGGTTCATATATTGCAGGCGTCTGGTTTCCAGATAAAACACGTGTAGGATGGTGGAAAAATGGCTATCCGCACTATTTTGGCAAGGTCATTAACTCAACGAACTTTATTGGCATAAAAGTATTTGTTGACGGAGAGGAACTAGACCTTTACAAAGCAGAAGTGAAGGATTACTACCGTGAACTTGATATGCAGCATGGTGTCTTGACGCGCCGTTTTACAGTCGTTCAGAACGGCAATGAAACTGAAGTGGAAGCAATCCGATTCCTGTCAGTTGCCGATAAAGAACTGGCTGTGATCAAGTATTCAGTTACTGCCAAGAACTATAATGGAAACGTTACCTTTGTTCCTTATCTCGATGGTGACGTGCGCAACGAAGACTCTAACTATGATGAAGACTTCTGGTATGAAATTAGCAGGGATGCTTCAGAACATAATGGCAGTCTTGTAATGAAAACGAAAGACAACCCATTCGGCACACCGACATTCCAGGTTGCGACAACTATGCAAACGGTTGTCGAAGGAAATGAAGCTAAGGTCGAAGTTAATGAAAAAGAAGAATACGTAGAAAATGTGATTGAAGTTAAGGCCGAGCAGGGAAAAACGGTAACACTTTATAAATATATTGCTGTCACAACAGACCGTGATTATGAAGCCGGTGAGCTTGTTTCCAAAGGCCGCGAAGTACTTGCGCGTTCCGTTGAAAAAGGTTTTGAAGAACTATTGGAAGAGCACAGAAAAGGCTGGCTAAGCCGCTGGGAAATCGCTGATGTTGAAATCGCAGGCGATGACGAGGCACAGCAGGGAATCCGTTTCAACCTGTTCCAGCTGTTCTCTACTTATTATGGGGAAGATTCCCGTTTGAACATTGGACCAAAAGGTTTTACAGGTGAAAAGTACGGCGGTGCGACTTACTGGGATACAGAGGCTTACGCAATTCCATTATACTTGTCTACTGCAGAATCAGAAGTTGCGCGCAACCTGTTGATTTACCGCCACAATCAGCTTGATGGCGCATACCATAACGCAAAGCAGCAGGGACTTAAGGGTGCACTTTACCCAATGGTTACTTTTACAGGCGTCGAGTGCCACAATGAGTGGGAAATCACGTTCGAAGAGATCCACCGCAATGGCGCGATTGCATACGCGATTTATAACTATGTAAACTATACTGGAGATCAAGATTATCTTCATGAATATGGAATCGATGTGCTTGCCGGCATCTCCCGTTTCTGGGCTGACCGCGTCCACTTTAGCAAGTCCAAGAACGTCTACATGATGCACGGCGTAACAGGCCCGAACGAGTACGAAAACAATGTCAACAACAACTGGTACACAAACCGTATCGCTGTCTGGACACTTCGCTACACACTTGAAGTGATCGAATCCTTGAAGCAAAACGGCCATGAGGCGCGCCTCGCAGGCCTAGAATTCTCTGATGCAGAGCTTGCAAAATGGCAGGACATCATTGAGAAGATGTACTTCCCGTACGATGAAGAAAATGGTGTATTCGTCCAGCACGATACATTCCTTGATAAAGACCTGATGACTGTTGACGAGCTTTCAGCTGAAGACCGCCCGATCAACCAGAACTGGTCTTGGGATAAAATCCTGCGCAGCTGCTTCATCAAACAGGCAGATGTTCTTCAAGGCTTGTACTTCTTCAATCACGAGTTCACGGAAGAAGAAAAGCGCCGCAACTTTGAGTTCTATGAGCCAATGACAGTCCATGAATCTTCCCTGTCCCCAAGTATCCACGCAGTCCTTGCTGCTGAACTTGGCATGGAAGAGAAGGCGTACGAAATGTACAACCGCACAGCGCGCCTTGACCTTGATAACTACAATAACGACACAGAAGACGGCCTGCACATCACAAGCATGACAGGTGCATGGCTGGGAATCGTCCAGGGCTTCGCGGGCATGCGTACGGCGGAAGGAACACTATCTTTCGCGCCGTTCATCCCTAAAGCATGGAATCAGTACAGCTTTAACATCATCTACCGCGACCACTACCTCAAGGTAGAAGTGAACCAGGAAAACGTCGTCCTCACACAGCAAGGACCAGAACTTGCGATGAAGCTTTATGGTGAAGACGTAACAATCCCGGCGGAAGGCAAGCTTTCTGTAAAATTGAAATAAATTATGATGAGATCTTTGGGGAAGCCTGAAGGTCTCTCTCTACCTACTGCGACCGCCCGGCACCATATCGCGGTTTAATAGACATTTTGTAGTGTGAATGGACCTGAAATGCCCAAGAACCAGGGTTTAATAGACATTTTGAAGTGCGAATGGACCTGAAATGTCCAAGAACCAGGGTTTAATAGACATTTTGAAGTGCGAATGGACCTGAAATGTCCAAGAACCAGGATTTAATAGACATTTTGAAGTGCGAATGGAATTAAAATGTCTAAGAACCAGGGTTTAATAGACATTTTGAAGTGCGAATGGATCCAAAATGTCTAATATCACTACAACAATATGATTCGTGAAGTTATGTGTACGAATCTTGAAAGGAGTTTGAACATGACTAGACCACTAAATGCGTTTATTTTTGACCTTGATGGCGTCATTACTGATACAGCTGAATATCATTTTTTAGCGTGGAAAGCACTTGCTGAGGATTTGGGCATTACTTTTACCCGTGAGGATAACGAGGAACTTAAAGGCGTCTCTCGGATGGATTCCCTCGAGAAAATTTTGGAGCTTGGCGGCCGCGCGGGGGACTTAACGGCTGAGGAAAAAGATGCATTGGCAGACAAGAAAAATGATCATTACCTTACGCTTATCCAGAACATCACAGCAGCTGATCTTTTGCCGGCGATCAAAGAGCTGATTACGGATATTAAAGCAAAGGGACTCAAGCTGGGCCTTGCTTCTGCAAGCAAGAATGCGTTCACCGTAATGGAGTCACTTGGAATGAAATCCGAATTTGATATTATCGTTGATGCGAAGACTGTCGTGAACGGCAAACCGCATCCGGAAGTTTTTCTGCGCGCAGCGGAAATGCTTGGTGTTGAGCCAGAAGCATGCATTGGTGTTGAGGATGCTGCAGCAGGCGTACAGGCGATTAAATCCGCAGGAATGTTCGCTGTCGCTGTGGGGCCAAAGGAAAGCTTCGAGAATGCCGATATCGTCTATGCCAGCACGGCTGAGCTTTCTTTAGAAAGAATTCTAGAAGTATATAATGCATAACTATTATGGAACCCGGTCGCGAATGCGGCTGGTTTTTTACTATTTTTGGATCAATGGGAGAATATTTGGGTTGAGTGAGAGATTACTTGCTTCTATTGAGAGATTTTTTCGATCCATCGAGAGAATAAAGCTTTTTATCGAGAGATTGACCGTATTATTCGAGAGATTATTCCTACTCAGCATTAAAAAAGCGATCACTCTGGGAGTGACCGCTGCAATTCATGGTAAAAAACATCTGGTTCGTCGACATTCAGGACGATTCGGTTCACTTTGCGTTTAAAGCCATAGATAAATAGGGCATTTTGCGGCTCATGCAGCAGGATTTCAAACATCGGCTTTTCCTGGATCAAATCAGGCACTCTGGCATCATAAAGTCCTTTTTGCTCTTTTTTGCTGAATTTTTCAGGCCCATCGTAATGTTTGATTTCCTTGATATTGCTTAAAGGCAGGTGCATTGAACTTGAAAATCCTGTCTGCAGTAAAAGATGGTCCTCTGTCAGCAAAAATGGTGACAGTCGTGTGGCTTGAAGCTCGGCCAGCATGAATAGAATGCCGTATATGTTCAAAATCAGCAGGATATAGGAAACAATAGGATTCCAGCTGTGCAGGAAGTAATGCAGGCCAGCCGATTCAATTGCGATGGCATGTATGATCATAATGTAGACAGCGTTCACACTTGTTTTTTTATGATAGGTAAAAGCCATGCCGTGATCGATTTGAACTTTCTTTTTCCATGAGAAGAGAGCGTAATGGAACATGGAAAATTCAGTGACAAGGATTCTGGCAGCAGTATGATCTGGAAGGCTTTTTTCTACAGCTTTTCGTATGTTGAAAAGAAAGAACGAATTTGTGCTGGCCAGTGTTTTATACTCTTTCAGCAGTTTCGGAAGCCTGGTGATGACGGTATAGGCAATATATAGTTCAAACAGCAGGAATGCGCCTTCCGAAACAATCAATAGATAGGGCAGGAAGGGGTAATCCGATAGATGTTGCTGGGGGACGATGAAGTAGGCAGCGGCAAATCCAGCAAATATGACGATTCCCATATACTTTAGTGCATATCTTTTGCGAATGATCATGAAGTATGTCAACAGAGGCAAAATGATTAACAGGTCCAGCAGTGAACCGATGACAGCGCCATCAGGTACTGGCCCGAACATCGATGTACGGTAAAGGATGTAATTCGTTGTTAGAATCAAAGAGGCTAAAATTACATAAAGCAGTAATCTTGGTTTTTTTACGAATGTATTTGTCATTATTATCCACCTCGATTTTATTATAACTGAATTCATAGTGCCAAAGTAGTAATTTTAAGGTGTTCGACAAAACTAGTGTTAGTAAAAATATTGAGAAAATTACTTAAGAAAATAGTGCCGGGAATAAACCAGATTACACCACCTTTAAAAAGGGAAACATGCAATTATGATACTTTTTGAAAGGACGGTGGATCGGTATGTACGATTGTCTTATAGTTGGAGGCGGAATTGCCGGGCTCCAGGCGGCGATACAGCTTGGGCGGTACGATCATAATGTGATGGTTTTGGATGCTGGTGACGGCCGGTCGGCGATTTGCCAGAGCTACCATAATATCCTTGGCTATCCGGATGGAGTAAGCGGACCTTACTTAAGAGAAGTCGGCCGTAAGCAGGCAGCGCAATATGGTGTTGAATTTGTGATTGGCAAGGCTGAGAGTGCCGAAAAGATAGAGAATAGATTCGAAGTAAAGGCAGAGAGCGGCGACACATACAGGGCGAAAACATTGCTTCTGGCCACAGGAGTCATGGATCGGATTCCGCCATTTCCGGAGCTGATGCCTACGCTTGGCATCAGTGTGTATATATGTCCCGACTGCGATGGTCATGAAGTGAAAGGCAAGTCCACCATCGTGATGGGTTCGGGCAATCCTGGTGCCAACATGGCACTGACCTTGAACTATTTTACAGATGAGCTCACGTATGTGAATCATGAAAACAAAGAAGTCGATGAGGAAATAATGGTTGAATTGAGGGAAAAAGGCATTAAGTATGTCGAGGGGCCGATTGAAAAGGTGCTCGCAGACGGACCTGACTTCAGGGGAGTTGAGCTCGCGAATGGTGAGAAGCTCACTTCAGAACGCGGTTTCATAGCCTTCGGCGGCAATGAAGTGAAATCGCAGCTCGCACAGCAGCTTGGCGTCGACCTTCATAAAAACAAGCATGTCCTAGTCGATCCGCGAACCAAAATGACCAATGTCGAGAACGTCTGGGCAGCTGGGGACCTTGTCGCCCATTCCGAGCAAACGACCATTGCGATGGGAGACGGCATGCAGGCCAGCATTTGGATTCATAAGACACTTTTAGCGGATAAGGGATAGTTTATTCGTCTTGAGCAAGGTTTTATTCCATGTTGGGAGCGATATAATCCTTGTTTAGAGCGGTTTAATCCCTGTTGTGGGTTCAGCTTAATCCTCGTTGAGAGCGATATATTTCCCGTTGAAAGCGATATAATCCTTGTCAGGCATAATGAAAGCCGCCACTCAATCTGCAGTGGCGGCTTTTTCCTATTCCAGGTCTAATTTTTTCAATGGCAGTTCAGCTGGTCCTTCTATGACATCTCCTTTGTAGGAGAAGCGGGAGCCGTGGCATGGGCAGTCCCAGGTGTTATCGCCATTGTTCCAGTTGAGTTCGCAGCCCATGTGGGTGCAAGTTGTATCGACGACGTGCAGCTTGCCGTTTTCGTCGCGGTACGCTCCTGCGCGCTTGCCATTAACTGTTACGACTGCCCCTTCTTCCTTCACCAGGCTCTCCGGATCCGTCGATGGCCGATCCAGTTTCCCTTTAACCAGTTCCTTTGCGACCAGGGCATTATCAGTTACAAACGTCGCCACATCCGGCTTGGCATGGAATCTTTGCGGTTCGAATAATTCCACATATGGATTATCTTTCTTCAAAACAAGATCGGACATGAGAAGCGCGGCATTGATGCCGTTGCTCATCCCCCATTTCCGGTATCCGGTAGCAACAAAGATATTTTCCGTGCTCGAAGAATATTTGCCGACAAAAGGGATTTTATCAAGGGTAGTCGGGTCCTGCGCGCTCCAGCGGAAAGGAATTTCCTTTACCCCGAACGTTTGCACAGCGAAAGCCTCTAGTGCCTCGTAATACTGGTGTGTGTTTTCTTCCTGTCCGGTAATATGGCTGTCTCCGCCAAACAGCACGAGCTTCTCGCCGTTCCAGTCGGTATACCGCAGGGAGCGTGACGGTGTCTCAGCATTGATATACATTCCTCCCGGGAACTCTTTTTCCGTCCTGACAGCAAGTACATATGAACGGTTGACCTGCATCCTTGAAAAATAGAACCCTTTTAAATCGTAAAACGGGAAGTGGGTACTGATGATCATCTGCTTGCAGCGAACCTTATGGCCGTCCCTTGTCGTGACGACAGGTTCAGAGCCTTCTTCCATATCGACTGCGGTTGTATTTTCAAAAATCTGTCCGCCCATTTCTGTAAAACGCTCCACAAGATGCTTAAGAAATTTCAGCGGATGGAATTGAGCCTGGTTGCGCATGACAATCGCAGCTTTTGCTTCTATTGGAATCGGCACTTCTGAAACATACTCGCTGCCCACCACGCCAAGTTTTTCATAGGCCTTGAATTCTTTTAGGAGCTTTTCCATTTCCTTGTCGGAATTCGTGTAGATATAGGCATCCTCTTCGGTAAAATCACAATCAATCTGCTGCTCTTTCACGATCTTCTTAACAAATTGCATCGCATCGTAATTGGCCTGGTAGTAAAGGCGCGCTTTTTCCTCGCCAAAATGGCTGATCAGCTCGTCATAAATCATGCCATGTTGTGCGGTCACCTTTGCCGTTGTATGTCCGGTTGTGCCATTCAAGATCGTGCCGGCCTCAATCACGGCCACCTTTGCTCCGGCTTTGGCCAGCAAGTATGCTGAAGTCAAACCTGTAATCCCGCCGCCAATGACTGCGACATCCACCTGAAAATCCTCCTGCAGCTTTGGAAAAGAAGGAAGTTCGGCTGTTTTACGCCAGTAAGGCTCAGGAAAGCGAGGCAGCTTTGAAGTGAAATCGTTCATTAACAATCCTCCTTAAAAATCTTAATAATAACTAATTTTTCCTGTATTGATAAAAAACATGCTTTTTTCTTTTACCCGCTTGAAAAAAGGAATAGACAAGTTTTTACCAAGTTGAGCGGATTGGCTAAGATGGTGATGGCTGCATGGTAAAATAAAAACATCAATGATTGGAGGGCCAATATGGATATTACAGTTGTCGGGACAGGCTATGTTGGCCTTGTCACGGGAGTTTGTTTTGCTGAAATTGGATACAATGTGACCTGTTTTGATATAGATGATCAAAAAATCAGTACTCTTTCAAAAGGGAGATGCCCGATTTATGAGCCGGGACTTGAAGAGGTGCTGAATAGGAATCTTAATGAGGGAAGGCTTCATTTTACAGCTGACTTAAAATCGGCCTTTGCAAGGGTGGCCTATATTTTCGTCGCGGTTGGGACGCCTGAAAACGAGGATGGCTCGGCTAATTTAGACTATTTAGAAGCGGCGGTTGCTGATATCGGAGCCAATTTGACCAGGGATGCTGTCGTTGTCATTAAAAGTACCGTGCCGGTTGGGACAAATGAGCGGATAGATCAAATGCTCCAGGACATCATTCCGGACAATATTCAGGTGAAAGTTGTTTCAAATCCTGAGTTTCTGCGTGAAGGGTCTGGCATTCTTGATACGTTCCATGCTGACCGGATTGTGATCGGCACGGATGACCGTGAAGCGGGCGGTGCGGTTGCGAGTATTTATGAACCTTACGGCAGGCCGATTATCCAGACAGATATCCGCAGTGCAGAGCTCATCAAATATGCCTCCAATGCCTTTTTAGCTACGAAAATCAGTTTCATAAATGAGGTTGCTAACCTGTGTGAGCACACAGGAGCAAATATTGAAGACGTGTCAAAAGGAATGGGCATGGACGAGCGGATCGGCAGCCAATTTTTAAAAGCGGGGATTGGCTATGGCGGTTCATGCTTTCCGAAGGATACAAAGGCACTGGAAAAGCTGACAGAGTACTATAACTATGATTTTAAAATTCTGCGTTCCGTGATTGAGGTGAACAGCAGGCAGAAACAGCAGCTATTTTTAAAAGCGAAGAAGATGTTAGGGAGCATGCGGGGAAAGAGGGTGGCGGTGCTTGGGCTTGCATTTAAGCCGCACACTGATGACATCCGTGAGGCACCCGCAATGGAGCTGATCGCCCAGCTTCTTGAGGAACAGGCTGACATTTCCGTGTATGACCCAGCAGCCGTTGAAAAAGTAGAGGAGTTATACGGCAGCCTGCTGTATTACGCTGATTCCGTGGATATGGCGATTAAAGGAGCGGATGTTGTCTTCATCATGACCGAGTGGCCGCAAATTACTGAATATGATTTAGAACGCTACCCATTACTCACGCGGGAGTCGGTTGTTTTTGACGGAAGGAATTGCTATGACTTGGCCGAAGCGGAGGCTGCTGGCTTAACGTACATTTCTGTCGGCAGGAGGGCTGTTAACGTAAAATGGAACCTGGATAATTCAGGATTTCAGGGCTGAGCCTGAAGAGACCGGGATTGAATCGTCCACCTTCCATAAGGTAAAATTATCCTAAATACCTTCAAGTAAGGAGGAACCAGGATGGCGAAGGTTAAAACGAACGCGATGAGAATTCTAGATACGCAGAATGTCCCGTATGAGATTCTTACGTATGATTCAAAGGATGGCAAGATTGATGGTGTTGCCGTAGCGGGGAAGATTGGCCGCGATGCTTCACAGGTATATAAGACACTGGTTGTTGTAGGTTCCAGCAAGGATATATACGTTTTTGTCATCCCGGTGGAAGCTGAGCTGGATATGAAAAAGGCTGCACGGGAAGCCGGGGAAAAGAATGTGGAAATGCTTCCTGTCAAGGACATCCAGAAATTCACCGGCTATATCCGCGGCGGCTGTTCGCCGGTTGGAATGAAGAAGAATTATCCGACATTTTTGGATGAGAGCGCCCGGGAGCTTGAGACCATCATCGTCAGTGCAGGGAAAATCGGTTTCCAGGTCGAATTGGCACCTGACCAATTGGTCAGTGCCATTGCGGGGAAATATGCAGACCTGGTGAAAACATAGATTTTTTGCCTAATAGGGTCAGCGTTCCGACTGGTACGTGTGTGAGAGCGGAAAAGCTGTCAAGAAAACGCTGGAATCGTGACAGGTTTGGGTGTGAGAGCGGAAAAGCTGTCAAGAAAACGCTGGAATCGTGACAGGTTTGGGTGTGAAAGCAGAAAAGCTGTCAAGAAAACGCTGGAATCGTGACAGGTTCACGTGTGAAACCCGAAAAGCTGTCACGATAGGTCATGAATTAAGACAGGTTCTTGAGGAACAGCATAATAATTCAGCAATAAACAGCCTCCGCGATAAGCGGGGGCTGTTCTCATACAATCTATTCTAGCTCAGCTGCGTTGATTTTAATCTCCAAACTGGCGATTTGCGATTGATAGAGTTCTTCATAGCTCTTGGCTGTGTCATAGGCGATCTCTTTTTCAGTAGCATTAGGCTTTTCTTTGACGACATCGTCCTTAAGAGTTTCGTAAATTTGCAATGTGAGCAGCTTTTCGGTGAAGTAGTTGTTCAGCCGGTTCTGGTAGGCATCTGCAGGGAAGTCAGAGACAAGCTGTGAGGCCGCTTCATTCTGTGCGACTTTGGTTGTGAATTCTTCAACGGTCTTTCTCACCTGAGCAGTTTCTACGTCCAGTCCTTTTTCCCTGGCAAGCAGGTACATTGTATGCTGCTCCATCATTTTTGATAGATTGACGTTGAAGTTATCATGATACTTTAACTGATCATCCCAATAGGCGAGTTTCTCCTTCAGTTCCTCGCCCTGCAGACTCTTTTCATCGACAGCACGGTTCAGCTCGATATCAACCTTGTTCATCAGCTGATAAAATTGCAGGTCTTCATAGGAAAGCACCTTACCGTTGATGGTGGCGACTTTGTCATCAGCCTGAAATCCGTCATTCGAGCTTTCCTCAGCGCCTTGCTCACTCGAGTTGTCCTCAGCGTTTTGCTCACTTGAACTTCCCCCAGCCACAGGTTCCTGTTTCTCTTGCTTGCAGCCCCCAAGAATCATACCGCCCACCAGCAGCAATAGTATCAGAAGTGTTTTAAGTTTCATGTTGGATCATTCCTTTTCCACTTCGAATGTAATCACATGTTCAAAAGCAGAGCCGTCGGCTGCTCCTTCGATATTGGCAATCCATTCACCCGCCATCGGCAGTTCGACGCTGGATTCATAAATACCATTTCCTTTGTCTACAAAATCAAGCTCAATGGTACCGTGATCCATTTTGGCCATCTCAAGGTAAGCAGCAAAGTCCAAACCGTCCACCGGCTCGCCATCCTTCATAACCTCAATGACGACTGGGTAGCTTTCGCCAGCCTTATACTTAGGCGCTTTCTTTAAATTGATTTCAAAATCGGAACCTGAGCTGCAGCCAGCTAGAAGAAGCATCAATAATACGAAGCCAGCGAGTAATTTTCTCATTTGTAATCCGCTCCTTTTAAATGTTCATTCAGGAATTCATCAACGGTATACTTTGTCATTTGTCCATCTTCCAAAAATGCGACATGGCTGCAGATTTGCTTGATTTCATCCATATGATGCGATGCCATGAAGATCGTCTTTCCGGACAGGGACTTCAGGATTTGCAGGATTTCTTCGCGGCCGAGCGGATCAAGTCCGCTTGTTGGCTCATCAAGGATCAGGACCTCTGTATCGTAATAAAGCATGACGCACAACCCGAGACGCTGGAGCATCCCCTTGGAATAGCCCTTCACCTGGTTATGCCGGTCTTCCCATAAAGAGACCATCTTCAGTTTTTCCTCGATCTTCTTTTCATCAACGTCACCAGTCCCAAGCGATGCAAAAAAAAGCATATTCTCTTCGCCGGTCAGGTGAGGGTAGAGGTGGAATTTTTCGGGGAGATAGGAAACGATTTTCTTCCAATCGCCCTTCTTATTTGAAAAGCCGTCCAGGGTGATGCTGCCTTTTTTAACAGGCTGCAAACCGAGGATCGAGCGAATCAGCGTTGACTTCCCGGCACCGTTCCTCCCGACAAGCGCACAGTATTCATTTTTCTCAATCGTTAAACTAATATTTTTCAAGACTTGCTTGTTTTTATAGGATTGCGATAGGTCCTTGATTTCAATCATGATTTTTCCCCCTTGCTGCGGAACAGGATGGAGAGCTCGAAGAACAGGATCATCCAGAAGGCCAGGTCAATCAACAGAAACTTCCATGGAGCCATCCAGATCATTTTTTCCATCAATCGTGACATATTGTTCAGAGAGAATAACCCTAGAGATGTTTCCAAGAAAAAGCGCAATGTGTGCAATGGATCCAGGAAGTAGAGCCACGAAAACAGTTTGACATTTTCATAGGAAACAGATGGTACGTATTGTATGAAGGCCAGGTCGATCAGGAAGACAAACAGGAACCATGTGAAAATCGTGGCGCCAATCAGCTGCATCTTCGTATTCGCCATGTTTCCCAAAAACAATCCCAGCTGGTTGAAAATCAACAGCAGTACGACAACCGTCAAGAGAAAATAAATGAAGCTGATTAATTGGAATTGCAGGAACCATTTCATCGCGATGGCTAGAACGAAGTACCAGCCGACAAACACGCCGATGACGACCGTCTGGATCGCAATGGTCTTTTTCAGCAACAGGCTTCGGTTCGATTCTTTCTTCGTCAGCAGGATCATCGATGTCTTCAGCTCTTTTTCCTGGAAGATCGAGAACGATGAAATGAAGAGCGCGAAGATCGGGACAAGGTAAATATTCATGTCGTATAGCGAGAGAAGAAAGGCGTCAAATCCGAGTTCATCTGGATATGAGCGTGCTTCCATCAACAGGAAGATGGACGTCAGCATGACCATGGCCAGGCCGAGCCAGAGGCCTTTCCCGCGTGACTGTTCAAGCCATTCCTTCCAAATGTAGTTCATGATAAACGACTCCTTCTCTTTTTGGTAAAAATCCAACCCGCAATCGCGAGTGCCGGAATGAACAGCAGCATCCATGGGGCGGATTTCTTTTCCTTCGCAATCAGCGGGAATTCATCCACGACCATAACTTTCTGGGTGCTTAAGACTTCATTGATTTTTTCATAGATTTTGATGGCCGGGCTTTTTAAAAATAAGTAAGCCAGCTCATTGTCCTCTACCAGTTTGTAGAGGGATGATCTATATTCAACAGGAGAGTCGCCAATCTGGTTCTGGTCCAGGTCGAGGACCGAAAGCTCTATGCCCCAGTAGTTGCCCATCCCGTTTAAATTCCATTGATTATAAGATTCGGCGCCAATCGTCAGGACATTGGCAATGTTTTGCTCGAAATGGTTTTTCGTGAATACCTGGGAAGTGGAAGTGGTCCATAGCTCCACACCGATGTCATTGTGGAAAAACTTGTTTCCCTCAATCTTGTTCTGCGTGGACTGCTCCAGGTAAATGCCGCGCTGGTTCAGGTAAAATTCATTGTCCAGGACGGTGTTGCTTGTGCTCGTCTGGATGATAAGCCCAAATGAGCGGGATCCCTGGTTAAAGGAAAATTGATTTTCCTTCAACAAGATGTTCTGGGAGTGCATGATGGCTGCACCGCCAGTGTTTTTATTAAAACGGTTTCTGTAAAAAGTATTATCGTTTGAGTACATATAGTGCAGGCCGTACCGAGTTTCACTTACATAATTGTTGCGGATTTCGTTTTTATCCGCGTATTCGACATAAATGCCGTCGCGTGTTTTGGAAATAGTGCTATCTTCAATAATGTTATTGGATGTGCGCACAAGCTGGATGCCATTTCCCTGGCTGCCAAGCTTGCCTGTGCCCTGCCCGGTGACTTTGATATTTTTGACGAGAGTGTGCTTAGAACTATTAATATAGAGACCATGGTAAACATCGTGGATAACTAGATTAATAAACTGGTTGTGCTCTCCCATCGTGCGGATCCCCGAGTATTCCTCGTCGGAGCTCCTGTTCAGGCTGCCGTGTTCAATCGTTAAGTTCTTCATTGTGACATTGGAGGCTTTGATCAGGACGACATTCCCTTTTCCGTCGCCGCGAATTGTCGTATCTTTTTTACCGATAATCGTAATCGGTTTCGTTATCTCGATATTGCCTTCATATTGCTTGTTCTCTAAAATCAAATCACCGTTAATTGGAGTTTCATCAATCAGCTGCTGCAGGGATACATCTGCCGAGACAGGCAGGGTGGATAATATCCAGACGCCTATCCCAACAAATAAGATCATCAGCCGGTTCATTTCCGACGCTCCAGCCAGAATGGCAAAAGTGTCAGCAGGAAGCCTGCTCCAAGAAGGAATGAACCTGTTGTAAAATAACTGTGTGTAACGAAGTTTGCAAGAATGTTTTCTCCAATAATCGGCGGTACGAATGGTTCAAGTTCGATTGGTGCCTTAGGGTCAAGTTCTGTTCCAAATTTCGTCAGCCAGCGATTCATGTCATAAATACCAAGGGCACCACCGACAACAAGCAGTGCTGGCGGTACATAAAGCAGGAACTTCTTTCTCACTAAAGCGACGATGATGATGATTGCCGCAAGCCCCATGATCAGGCCAGGCAGGTATTGCAATTCAGGAAAGCTTTCATTGCTGAAGGGCGCCATGCCGATGTAATGATTCAAGCCGTTTACGATATCGATGTCTCCTTCAAGCTTGCTGGGATAAACGATGATATCCAGCCCTTCCATATATTGCGGTGCGAAAAATTTCATCCCCCACCAGGGGAATTTGAGAGAGGCAAAAATCAGTGCTGCAGCCCCGAAAAGACTTGCCATAGAACCAGCAGATAATTTCTTTGCCATCTGAATCATCTCCTAAAAGAAATCCGCATGCGCTTTTTCTAAGAGCTGCTAAATTTCTGGATTTACAACTGGTGAAAAAAGGGAGAAAGGGTATCGGCTGAAGACTCAATACCCTTTTCCATATTCGTTTTGTCAGGTTATTTCGGTTCAACCAACAGGTATCCGCTCATTTCCTGGTGGAGGGCTGAACAGAAGTTTGTGCAATAGATTGGGAATGTACCAGCTTTTTCAGCGGTAAATTCGATTGTGCTCGTCTGGCCTGGCTGGACTTCGTAGTTCAGGTCGTGGTCCATGATGCCGAAACCGTGGGTGATATCCTGGTCAAGGTCGATGTTCGTCAGGTGAATGATGACCTTGTCACCCTGGTTCACCTTGATTTCATCCGGGCGCTTCGCTTTTGCGTCAAAGACGAACTTGGAACGCATGGCGATACCGTATACATGGACTTCATTTCCTTTGCGCTCAATCCGTGTGTCTTCTTGTTTCCAAACTGAGTGCTCGCGGTTTTCATCTTTCTCATAAATCTTGATGGTCTTGATCTTATCGCGGTGGATCGTCTGTGCGTAATGCGGTTCTGGATCGACTGGAGCCGTGTAAGTCAGGGACATCTTATCTCCAGAGATATCGATCAATTCCATTGATTCAGGGTGGGAAGGTCCAACAGACAAGAAGTTATCCTTCGCGATTTTGTTCAGAGATACAATCCATTTTCCATCCGGAGAGGCTGTGTCGCCCTCAGTGGCAGTGGAGTGTCCCGGTGAGTAGTGGACAGGCGTGCGGTCAACAATTTCACCAGTGTCGACTTTCCACTTCACGATTTCAGAAGAAATGAACATTGTATTGTACGCATGGCCTTTGTCATCGAATTGAGTGTGAAGAGGTCCCAATGCTCCCGGAGGATCAACTTCACGTTCTACAACCTTGTCATAAGGCAAAACAGGAATACCGAACTTCTCCGTTTCAAAATCGCCAGACTTGATCGCTTCAAATGCTTTTTCGAATGAGAATACAGTCATTAATGGTGCCAGCTTACCAGATGCGATGAAGCGTGTTCCGTCTGGAGTGACGTCAACTCCGTGCGGTGATTTTGCAACAGGTACTGCGTAAATGGATCCCTTGTGCTTGCGAGGGTCAATCATTTTTGCGCCATTGACTTCCTCATACTCACCAGCCGCAACTTTTTTCTCAAGTTCCTTCCAGTTAAGAAGGACGATGTAGTCGCGGTCATTCTGTGAAGCATTGATTTCGTTATTGGTCGTCGCGAATTCTGTGTTGTAAGTGGTCATGACAATCCAGTCGCCAGACATCTTTTTACCGGCGTCGGAAAGGTCATAGGACCATGGCGGAAGCATGATTTGGTAAGCCATATCGAGTTCCTTTTTTTGCTGGTCGAATGTGACCATTGAAACGACGCCTTTATATTTCTCCTCGAATTCATCCAATGGAGCATACTCTTTTCCAATCGGCACCGAGAAGCGGGTAGGCATGACGATGTATTCCGTGTTCTGTGTAACGAATGTTCCGGCATGCGGTCCGCCCATGTTTGGCATCTCCATGATGTCTGCTGTATGGAAGTTGCTTAAGTCGACAACACCTATCCGGTTATTGGCGACGTCATTCGCGAACACGAATTTGCCATCATATTCACCATTTGTCTCAGAAATGGCCGGGTGGTGGAAATCTCCCCATGTATAGCCGCCAAGCATTTCTTTCGTCTTCGTGTCAAAGCCATATCCTGTTGCAGGATCTGGAGAGAATACCGGAACGGTACGGATTTTCCTCATGGAAGGCAGTCCGTAAACGAATAGCTGGCCTGAGTGGCCGCCTGATGAAAGCATGTAATATTCGTCTAGCTCACCATAAGGTACATAGACCTTTTCAGCATTCGACTTGTTTGCGCTGCTGTCATTGCTTGCTGTACCTTTAGGCCCTGTTGAAAAATCAGCAAAAAATACTGTCGCCGCCATGAAGCCGGCTAGCAGCCCGGAAGCTGCGGGAACCCATTTTTTCATTAACACTGCACCACCTTTGGTTTATTTTTCAGAAGCTTCTTTCAACACTTTAACAACTTGATTTATTTCTTCCTCCGTCAACGGGTTGCCGCCGATTACGCCGGACATGACAGCTGAGGTAGGTTCTTTAAGGAATTCTTCAACTGGTTTGCCGTGTTTGCCTTCCACATTGGTGAAGGCATCGGAAAGATCGGGTCCGGTTGCTCCGCCAGTAAGGTTCAAGGCTTCGACTGAGTGGCAGCCAAGACAGCCTTTCGCTTGAAGGATGTTCTCCTCGCCAGCAGCAGTGGATGAGGTATCTGTGGATTCTTTTTCTTCCTTGGCCGTTTCGGCAGGCTTTGAAGACTCATTGACAGTCGTGACTTCTTGTTCCTGGCTCTTTCCAGGAATGACATCGAAGGCTATATAACCAATCCCGAGTCCAAGAAGAGCACTGATGATGAAATGGATGATAGGTTTATTCACTATTTTCCCCCCTTGATTGTTTTCCAAGGCTCTTTTCGCTCCAAAAATAAGGCATTGGAATCCAGCCATAAATCTGATTGAGCCTTTCACACTTACATCCTAACTTTTTGAAAAAAACGGTAGTGTGATGTACTGCACACATATTTGTGTTTATTGTGAATGATTTGTGAAAGCACTGTGAGGGGGTGTGAAGAACATCACTTGCCCGGGAAATAGTTCTCAAAATAGACAAATTCACGATGGTGTCTGGGCATTCACCCAGAACAAAATGGCTGCATATAGTATGGAGGATGCGAAAACTTGCCGTTTATAAGAACGGCTGGAGGGAGTGCGATTCTATGTCAGGAAAAATCCTGAACTTTTTTGCCGGCGGCAACACGGCACGCGGTTTTTACAGCTTATATGATTCCAGCTTGCGGGGCTTGTCACGGCTATTTATATTGAAGGGCGGACCAGGAACAGGAAAATCCTCGCTCATGAAAAAGATTGGCAATGAATGGCTTGAAAAAGGCTATGATGTCCAATTCCTGTATTGCTCGTCAGACAACAAATCAATCGATGGTGTGTTAATTCCCGAATTGAATGCCGGGATCGTTGACGGAACTGCGCCGCACGTCATTGAACCGAAGGCACCTGGAGCGGTAGAGGAATACGTCAATCTGGGTGAAGCATGGAATTCCAGCAAGCTTCAGGAACATAAGGAAACCATCCTTGAGCTTAGTGAAAAAATCAGTGAGTCATTCAATTCTGCCTACAGCCTATTTGCCGAAGCGTTGAGAATCCATGATGAGTGGGAAAAAATCTACATCGAAAACATGGATTTTGAAAAAGCGAATGAGCTGACAAACAGACTAATGGATCAGTTCTTCGGAGACAGTACATCTACAAATGGCAGCGGGAGGGTGTACGACCGATTCCTGGGTGCGGCCACTCCGGTTGGCGCAGTCGACTTCGTTCCAAACCTGACTGAGACAGTTGGCAAGAGGTACTTCATCAAAGGCCGCCCAGGCTCCGGAAAGTCCACCATGCTGAAAAAACTGGCCGCTGAAGCACAGTTGCGCGGATATGATGTTGAAGTCTATCATTGCGGCTTCGATCCGCACAGCCTGGACATGGTCATCGTCCGCGAGCTTGACTTCGCAATTTTTGACAGCACCGCGCCGCATGAATATTTTCCGGAAAGAGAGACGGATGAAATCATTGATATGTATACAGAATTGATCACTCCTGGTACGGATGAAAAATACGAAGCAGAGATCAAGGATGTTGGCGGAAGGTATAAAGCGAAGATGAACGAAGCAATTGCTTCTTTAGCGCATGCAAAAGAACTGCGCGACCAGTTGGAGGCCATCTACATCGAAGCCATGGATTTTGCCAAGGTAGACGAAATCACTGAACAGCTGCAAAAAGAAATTGAAAGCCTGAGTGCCAACTAGCACCGATTTGGGCGTTTTGCATACATTACAAGGAAGACTTTTAGAGAGGGGATATGAGTTTGTATTATAATAACTTCTACCCATATGGACCAAATCAGCAATTTGAAGATGATTATGGATTCTATGAGAATGAATTTAACCAGCAGGGAGATATGAGGACATTTGGTGGATTCCCGGGAGGGCCAGGCGGATTTCCAGGTGGTCCGGGTGGCTACCCAGGAGGACCAGGTGGCTTTCCGGGAGGTCCGGGAGGTTCACCAGGCGGAGGGCAGGGTGGAGGCCCGCCATCATCACCGCCGCCAGCATACGTGCCGCAAGAACAGGCAACAGCATTTGCAGTAGACCCAGGCGGGATCAGGCGTTGTATGTTCCGATTCACATACATCTGGCTGATCGATGGCAGAAGCTTCTGGTTCTATCCAGTCTTCCTCGGCCGCAATTCCGTTGCTGGCTGGAGATGGAGCCCCCGCCGCGGATGGGTATACTACGGCATGGACCTAAGACAGATTCGTTCTTTCCAGTGCTAGAAAAAACAAATGGAGCCCCTTGAGACAGGGGCTCCATTTGTTTTAAAAAATAATATGCGCAACCAATACAACGATTGGCAATGTTACAAGTGTACGCTGCAGGAAGATAATGAACAATTCTCCGAAACTGACAGGGATTTTTGATCCCAGCAGCAGGCCGCCGACCTCAGACATATAGATGAGCTGTGTGACGGAAACGGACGCAATGATGAACCTTGTCATCGGGCTTGCGATATCTGCACCAATAACGGAAGGAAGGAACATGTCCGCAAAGCCGACGATCAATGTCTCTGATGCAGCCCTCGCTTCAGGTACCTGCATTAGTTCAAGCAGCGGAATGAACGGCATCCCTAGCCATTGGAATACTGGGGTATATTCCGCGACAATCAGAGCCAGTGTTCCAAGCGCCATGACAATCGGCGCAACACCCATCCACATATCAAGGATATTGCGGATACCGGCAAGGAAGAAATCTTTAAAGCTCTTATTGCTGCTTGCTTTTTCGACAGCCTGAGCCATACCCCAGGAGAAAGGTGTATAGCCATCAGGAATGTTTTCCTCTGAATAATCGTTGTTCTGCTCCACATAATACGTATCCTGCTTCCTGGAAAGAGGCGGGATTCTCGGCAGGATAACAGCTGCAACAACGCCAGCCAGTGTTACGGTTAAATAAAATGGAACAAACATATGGCCCAGGCCAACCTGAGAAATGACGACGAGACTGAATGTGATGGAGACTACAGAGAATGTCGTCCCGATAACAGCGGCTTCTCTTCTTGTATAATAGCCTTCTTCATACTGCTTGCTTGTCAGGAGAACCCCAATCGTGCCGTCCCCAAGCCATGATGTGAGAGTATCGATTGAAGAACGTCCAGGCAATGTGAAAATAGGACGCATGATCTTGGCCATCAACGTTCCGAACAATTCAAGAAGGCCGAAGTTCAGCAATAAAGGCAGGAACAATCCTGCAAAAAGAAACACAGAGAAAAGGATTGGCAAAAGGTCGTTGAGCAGCAGTCCGCCTGTGTTAGGTGACCAAACTGCTTCAGGCCCTAATTGAAATAAAGTCATTACCGCAAAAATTGCCCCTAAAATCCTCGCAACAAGCCAAACAGCTGGTACATCAAACAATGCTTTTAGGAAATGGTTACGGTTAAGAATTTCCGGTCTGATTGTTTTTATTAATAGTGTTCCGATTAGAGTCAGAACGATGATCACAGTCATGATCGCTGGCAGTGTGCCGCCAAGCAGGTCCTGAAGCCATCCGGAAAGGACAGCGATCGGTATCGTTATTTCTCCGTTATAGGAGATTGGTAACATAAAGAAGAATATTCCTATTAATGAGGGAATGATGAATGCTAATAAGTCCCCGGTAGATCTTGTTTTACGCAATGGTTTTTCCAAAATGATTTCACCCTTAAAATACATATTTATAAGCCAAAAATTATTTTAATGCATAACCCCTTTTTTGCCAACACTTTTCTCGGTCCAATTCCTTCCTGTGTTATATTCTCCTAAAGCAAGCAAGCTAAACTCCAATCAGCCACCTTAATGTAAAATTCAATTTTTATAGGAGGATTCCTCCCGCAAAGCGTGAATTCTTAATAGGACTATTACCTTATTTAACCGAGGAGCAGAAGAATGAAAGTAACTTTGGAAAAAATAAGCCCAGATAAAAAGGAAGTACTGCGTAATCTTTATTCACTTTACCTGCATGAGTTAAATAAGAAAAGGTAGTAGGTTAATGGAAGATGAGTTTATGTGCAAATTTTATTTAAGAGGGTGAAGGTATGGGGTTAAGCTTTAAAGTGGCTTCAGAAACGGAGATCAATGAAATTTATGAATTAGCAGGTGAAAACCGTAAAGAAGCAACAAATCACGAATCAGATGATAATCAGCAAAAAATGATCGAAGCATATGAGCATTCCGCCAAGTATAATGCTTATTTTGTTTGCTTAATGAATGACAATACGCTTCTTGGATGGGTTCAAGTTGATAAAGCGTTCGATTACTTAACGGGTGATGAAATCGGCTGGATAAATGATATATATGTAAAAAAGCCATACAGAGGCAAGGGTTACTCCAAATTATTGATGGAAGAAGCCTTAAAGGAATTTAGAAAAAATGGATATAGTAATGTAAGACTGAATGTATATTCACATAATGAAAAAGCATTAAAATTGTATGAGAAAATGGGATTTAAGGATGTTAGTAAATTTATGAAAATATCTTTATAATCACTTGTTTTTTATAAAGTTATGAAGGCTACAGTTAAATTAAAAACGCTGTTGAAAATCTGTTTTCAACAGCGTTTTTTTATGTGAATTATTACTTCAAATACACTCTTGTTTCATATGGCTTCAGTATAAATGAAGATTCCTGTTCTTCAACCTTGTAGTTGTTAAGCAGCAATTGGCTTGATTCAAGCGGGAATCCGTCGAATTCGAAGGCTGCAGGCTCGCTGGATAGGTTGGAAAGCACAACAGCCTGCTTGTCGTCCAATGTTCTTGTATAGGCATAGATTTGTTCGTGGTCTTCGAGAACTAAATCGTATGTGCCGTAAGTGAAAATGTCATTGGCCTTCTTCATCTCGATCATTTTTTTGTAAAAATGAAGGATGGAGTCAGGGTCATTAAGCTGAGCTTCGACATTGACCTCTTTGTAGTTCGGATTCATTCCGAGCCATGGTATGCCCGTGGTGAAACCGGCATTTTCTGCATCGGACCATTGCATTGGCGTGCGCGAGTTGTCACGGCTTGTTGCCCAGATGAAATCCATGATTTCTTCATGCGGCACACCGTTTTCGCGGCGGATTTTGTAGAGGTTCTTGATCGCAACATCATCGTAATCCTGGATTGACGGGAACTGGACATTGGTCATGCCGATTTCCTGCCCCTGATAGATGAAAGGCGTGCCCTGCATCAGGAAATACATCGATGCCAGCGCAGTTGCACTTTCGCGCCAATAGGCCCTGTCATCGCCCCATGTCGAAACGATCCGGGCTTTATCATGGTTTTCAATGAATAGCGCGTTCCAGCCGTGGCCTTCAAGCCCTTTTTGCCAGCGCGTAAAAGTTTTCTTCAATTTTGCCAGGTCGAGTGCCTTCTTTTCAGAGTCCCACAGGTCAAGATGCTCAAATTGGAATACCATGTTGAACTTACCTTGTTCCTCGCCGACCCAAAGATCGGCTTCCTCGATGCTGACGCCATTTGCCTCGCCGACTGTCATGATATCGTATTTAGAGAATGTCTCCTCTTTAAGCTCCTCGAGAAAAGGCTGGATGCCATCTACATTCATATGCTTATCGAATGAAGAAACGTACTGAAGACCCTCAGGATTAGGCATGTCCTTCAAGCCTTCTTCCTTTTTGATATGGCTGATCGCATCGACGCGGAAACCATCGATCCCTTTGTCAAGCCACCAGTTGATCATATCGTATAATGCAGTACGGACCTCTTTGTTTTCCCAGTTCAAATCTGGCTGCTTGCGGGAGAAGATGTGAAGGAAATACTGACCTGTCTTTTCGTCATACTCCCAGGCAGATCCTCCGAAGATGCTTTCCCAGTTATTCGGCTCTGCGCCATCCTTACCATCGCGCCAGATATACCAGTCACGTTTAGGACTGTCTTTGGATTCGCGGGATTCGATGAACCATTGATGCTCATCGCTTGTATGGTTGATGACAAGATCAATGATCAGCTTCATGCCGCGTTTATGCGTTTCAGCAAGCAGCCGGTCAAAGTCTTCCATCGTCCCAAATTCATCCATGATATCCTGATAATCACTGATATCATAGCCATTATCATCATTAGGAGATTTGTACATCGGACAAATCCAGATCACATCGATTCCTAAGTCCTTTAAGTAATCAAGTTTTGAAATCATTCCCTGTAAATCGCCGATGCCGTCGCCATTGGAATCCATGAAGCTCCTTGGATATACCTGATAGGCAACAGCCTCTTTCCACCATTTGTGTTTCATATGAACCCTCATTTCTTTGTATGATCCTGATGTATCCCGTTATTTTACATTAGTCATTTTGCGCTGTCCAAGACTTACTTATGAATGTGACTGCATGATTTCCGCTCAATCATCCGTGCCGGGATTGTGATTCTTTTCGGCAATGTATCCGGATTTTTAATGATTTCTATTAAACAGTTAGCCGCTTCGAAACCTAACTGGAAGATGTCGATGTTAACAGAAGTCAGCTGCGGCCTCATATGTTCCGCAAGTGGTACATCATTGAAGCTGACAATCGAAATTTCTTCCGGCACCTTGATATTCAATTCCTCCGAATAACTCATCAGCTCGATGGCGGTAAAATCATCTGCCACCACGAGCGCAGTAGGCGGCTCATGAGAGGAAAGGAACCTTGTGATGCCTTCTTTTCCTTCTGATTTTAAGCACTGCTCATGGATTACATACTTTTCATTATATTGGATGTCCGCTCTATGAAGGGCTTGCTTATACCCTTCCAGCCGGTCAATTGTAAAAACATGCTCGAGGTTGAACCCGATAAAAGCAATCTTTTGATGCCCGAGCTTGATTAAATAATCAGTAACCTGTTTGGTAATATAAATATTGTCATTATCCACATAGGTGATCCGCTCAGCGTTCATGCTCGGGCGGCCTATGACAGTAAACGGAAACTTATGCTCCAGCAAGTAGTTCATGATTTTATCATCCGTTTTCGAATACAAAAGGATGATGCCGTCAACTCTACGGCCCTGGACCATCGAAATGACCTGCTGGTAAATCTCATCATCCGTTATGCCAGTCGTTAAATACACCCCGAATTGATGTTCATGGGCTTTCATGCTGATTCCCCTGATGACCTCGGGGAAAAACGGATTTTGCAATGCCTGGGTAGCCGAATTTGGCATAACAATACCAATTGTCTCAGTGCTCCTTACCACCAGGCTCCGTGCCTGGAAGTTCGGGTGGTAACCCAGTTCCTTCATCAACTTCCGTACACGCTTCTTCGTTTCTTCATTGATATGAGGGTGGTCTTTAATCACCCTTGAAACTGTTGAAGGTGACACACCGGCTGCCTTCGCTACATCTTTGATTGTGACTGCCATTGGTCGTCTCTCCTATAGAATCGATTATTTTACCGAGCCTTCTGAAACTCCCTTGATGATTTGCTTTTGGAGGAAGAAGTAAATAATGATGACTGGAATGATTGCGATCGTCAGTCCTGCCAGTGCCAGATGCCATTGTTTAGTATATTCCCCAAAGAAGAAGAACATCTTAAGCGGAATTGTTTCCATTCCTTGCTGATTGATGACAAGGGAAGGAAGCAGGTAGTCATTCCAAATCCAGATGATGTTCAGGATGGCCACAGTAACGGACACCGGTTTTAGCATTGGGAAAATGATATGCCAGAAAATCTGGAATCGGTTCGCCCCATCGATCGTTGCCGCTTCATCAAGAGATTTCGGGATTCCGCTCAAAGTTCCGTGATAAAGGAAGATCGACAAGCTTGCCCCAAAACCAAGGTACATGAAAACCAAACCGCCTCGGTTGAGCATTTCAAGCTTACCAAAAATCGAAACCAGTGGAATCATGACGGACTGGAAAGGGATAAGCATTGCCGCTACAAACAGCATGAAAATGATCCCGCTTGTTTTGCCTCCGCGCCTTGAAAGGGCATAGGCGGCCATTGATGAAAAAATGATGATGACGGTGACAGCCAGTACCGTGATCAATACAGAGTTAAAGAAGGTTTTAATAAAATCCAAACGTTCGAAAGCAACTGTGTAATTCTCAAATGAAAAAACATCCGGCAGCTTTAACGTATCCTCGAACATTTCTCGTTTCGTCTTGAAAGAGTTAACAATCATCAGGTAAAACGGGGAAAGCCAGACCAGGGCAAGGATGATGCCGAGAATCTCCAGAATGATTCTGCTCTGCTTCTTCTTTTTCATTACATCTCGACCTCCCGTTTTTTATTGATGTAAACCTGTGTAAGTGAAATAGCCGCAACAATCAGGAAGAAAATGACCGCTTTAGCCTGTGCGAAAGCCATCGCATTTTCGACAAATGCCGTTTTGAAAATCTCCATTGCAACCATCTGTGTCGAATTGTATGGTCCGCCGCCAGTAAGCGATAGGTTTTGGTCGTAAAGCTTGAAAGAGTTGGATAGTGTCAGGAACAAGCTGACGGTGAAAGCAGGCATGACCAGCGGGAACGTGACGTGATAAAACCGCTGGAAGCTGTTCGCTCCGTCAATTTCGGCTGCTTCAAGCAATTCCTGCGGCACTCCTTCAAGGAATGAAATGTAGATGACCATGATGTAACCAGCCATCTGCCAGCTCATTAATATCGCCATTGCCCAGAAGCCTGTTGTCTCAGTGGACAGCCACCCCTCTAAAGCTTCAACGCCAATCAGTTCACCGACGCTCGCGAAAACTTTCGTGAAAATGAATTGCCAGATGAAACCTAAGATCAGTCCGCCGATCAGGTTCGGCATGAAGAAAATTGTTCTCAGGATATTATTCGTCCTGAATTTTTGCGTGACAAGCAATGCAAGTGAAAGGCCGAAGAAATTGATCAGGAATACAGAAACAACAGTGAACTTTGTTGTGAACCACAGTGCTTCTCTGAATTCTTCCTCAGCAAAAAGCGCTTTATAATGTTCAAGGCCTACAAATGAAGGTGTCCTTATCCCGTTCCAGTCAGTAAATGAGTAGTACACGCCAAATGCAAGCGGCAAAATGACCACGAGAGCAAGTGCGAATAGAGCTGGAGCCAGGAAAAGCCAGTACCAGAGATTTCGGTTGCGCATCTGTAAATCCTCCTATTTATTGAGTCAGAAATTCTAGTGTTAAAGGAGCCTTTAAACATGCCCCCAATCGCTGCAGAAGAATTATGAAAAAACCGCCAGCAGGGCTTTTTCATAATTCCACATAAAGCAGCGGTTCTTTTACAGAAAAAAGATAGGAAACAAAACAGCCGCAGCCGTTCTATTTCCTTCTTTAGTCAAAGCTTATTACTTACGAGCTTCTGCCCATGCTTTGGAAGACTCTTCTACTAACTCGTCCCAAGTCATTTCGCCGCTCACATATTTCTGGATGTTGATTCCAAGCTTTTCTTGTCCCCAACCAGTTGGATAACCCATGAAAGTCCAAGCCAGTGTTTTGCCAGCTGAAGAGTATTCATAGATTTCTTTTGCCAGTGGATCAGAGATCTTGCCAGCGTCGTATCCTTCATAAGCAGGAATGAATTTGAAATCTTCGATTACTGCTGTTTTGCCTTCTTCAGAAGTATATAACCAGTCTAAGAATTCCTTAGCTGCTGCCACTTCTTTTTCGTCCTTGTTGCTGTTTACAGCCCAGTACATTGGCACGCCAACCGGGATTGAATCTTCTTTGTAGCCTTCAACTGGGATAGGAAGGATTCCTACGCCGCTGTTAGCAAGCTCTTCGTCGATTCCAGCGATTGAACCTGATACCCAGTTACCTTGCTGGATGATTGCTGCTTTGCCAGTTGAGAACAATTCTTCAACTTGCTTAGCATAGTCAAGGCTTACAGTAGGCTGGTCAGAGTATTTGTTCTGCAGGTCAAGAATCTTCTTGAATGCATCACCGTGTTCAAAAGTAACTTCCTTAGATTCGAAAGCATTGATTACGTTCTGATCAAACTCAGGTGCAAGGAACACGTTTGAAAGGTGAAGTCCTGTTACCCAAGTTTCTTTTGCTGGAAGAGCAAATACAGATGTCAGGCCAAGGTCCTTCTTCTTGCTGTCAAGCGTCTTAACAGCTTCTTCTAATGCGCTGTAGCTAGTGATGCTCTTTGGATCGATACCCGCTTTTTCAAAAATGTCTTTGTTATAAATGAAGCCATAGCCTTCCTGGTTGTATGGAAGTCCAAGTACTTTTTCGTCTTTTGTTACGCCTTCAAGAGTTCCGCTAAGAGCAGCTTTTGCAGCTTCTGTGTCAGAAAGGTCTGCCAGCTTATCCTTCCAGTCTTCAACGTCCTGCGGTCCGCCTACATTATAAATAGTAGGTTCATTGCCAGAAGCAAACTTGGATTTCAATGCAGCACCGTAATCTTCACCGCCGCCGACAGTTGTGATGTTGATGTCCACATCTTTGTTAGCTTCTTCATAAGCTTTTGCAATGTCTTCGAACTGATCCTTGAATTCAACCTTGAATTGGAAAATGTCAACGGTTACTTTGTCTCCATCTTTTCCACCTTCACCCGCAGTCTTGTCATCGCTTGATGAACATCCTGCAAGACCTCCGCCAATCAAAAGTCCTAGAGAAAGAACGGCTGGAAATAGCTTTTTTGCTTTCATTGTTGAGATACCCCCACATTTTTATATTTTTTGCATGCAACCACATGCGTTCCGAAAGCGTTTGCATATTTTTGCATTAAACATGAGATGATACTGATTTTACACAACACCTTTAAAACGCTTACATAATTGGGACGAGAATAGGTGGAAACCATGATGTAACTGAGGTTATGCACTTTTCTCCCTTAATGCCACCCTTATATGCAAACGATTGCAGCTTCGGATTCATAATAGCATATGAGTTTTAGAATGACAATATGAAAGTTTTTAAGATATTTAAATTTATAGATTATTAGTTCATGCCTGAAATGTGGGGATAATTCTTGGACATAATAATTGGAAAATTAGTATATACACGTATTATTTGCTGTCGAGAGTTTGAAGGTCTATCATGATTGTTAATACTGAAAAAATAACTATTGAAGGTGAAGATATGATTAAATGCATAGCTACAGATATGGATGGGACATTACTGACTGCTACCCAGCAGATTACTGCGGAGAACCGCGAAGCGATTTTAAAAGCAAAAGAGAAGGGAGTGGAAGTCGTTGTCGCAACGGGGAGATCGTTCGAGGAAGCAAGATTCGTTCTTGAGGAATCCGGTCTTAAACTGCCAATGATTTGTGTGAATGGAGCCGAGGTTCGTTCCGAGGATGGGGGAATTGTTTCTTCAAGCCCGTTGAATAAGGCGGAGGCCCGACAGGCAGCGCTAAGGCTTGTGGAAAGCGGCGTTTATTTCGAGGTATACACCAACAAAGGTACTTTTACCGAGGATGAGGATAAGGCGATCTCCATTATCGTTGATATTTTTTCAACCGCAAACCCTGAAGTGCCGATCGAAAAAATTGCCGAGGCTGCTGAGGAAAGAATGCATAAAGGACTCATTACAAAGATTGACCATTATGACGAATTATTCGAGGACGACCAATATGAGATTTACAAGCTGCTGGCATTTTCGCTAGATGATGACAAGCTAGAGGCCGCAAAGGATGGCCTGCAGGAAATTTCAGGGCTTGCGGTCAGCTCATCCGGGAGTGAGAACATAGAAATCACAAGTCTCGACGCTCAAAAGGGAGTTGCCCTGGAAAAGTTCGCAGCTTCAAGAGGAATCAGCCTGGAGGAAACGATGGCGCTGGGTGACAATTTCAATGATGTCTCGATGCTTGAAAAAGTTGGCAAACCAGTAGCGATGGGCAATGCCGCTCAGGAAATCAAAGAGCTTTGCGGCGAAGTGACACTGACAAATGAAGAAAGCGGCGTCGGAAAAGCGATTTTGAAGGTGCTGGAAGATTGATTTTTGACTGGATTTAGGACATCTGATATTAGTGGATTTTGACATTTGATTTTCAGTGGATTTGAACTTCTGATTATAGAATGGACTAAATATTAGACGGACTAAATATTAGAATGGAGTTTATATAGGAAGGGACGTGTGTCATGAAAAAATTCTCGTATGTGTTGCTAGCAGTGCTGATGATGATGGCAGGCTGTTCAACTGGCGGTGACGAAACGAAGCCTGCAGGTGAAGTGAATCAAAAACCAGAAGACAAAGAAGCGATTGCCCAGGCCGGCCAGCTTGAGGTTGTTGCAGAAAATCTGGAAGTCCCATGGTCAATCAATAAAAACGGCGAGACATTTTACTTGAGTGAACGCCCTGGTTCGATTGTAAAAGTGGAAGGCGACACCACTGAGCGGCAGAAGGTTATTTTTAAAAAGAAATTGTCACAAGCTGCTGAAGCCGGATTTCTTGGCTTTGTGCTCGCTCCTGATTTCAAGCAGTCGAACAAGGCATTTGCTTATTATACATACGAGAATGGCACCGGGCAGTTCAATCGGATTGTCGAACTGACTTCGAACAATGGGGAATGGGAGGAAGGCAAGCTGCTGCTTGATAAAATCCCGAGCGGACGCTTCCACCATGGAGGCAGGCTGAAAATCGGTCCAGATGGAAAGCTTTATGCCACGACAGGTGATGCGGCAACCAATCCGGAAATCGCCCAGGATCTAAATTCGCTCGGCGGTAAAATCCTGCGTCTGAACCTAGATGGTTCTGTTCCGGCAGATAATCCATTTGAAAACTCCTATGTATACAGCTATGGCCACCGCAATCCGCAGGGGCTGGCCTGGTCGGAGGATGGGACGCTCTATGCCAGCGAGCACGGCCCATCTGCGCAGGATGAAATCAATCTGATTCTAGCCGGAAAAAACTACGGCTGGCCCGTAATTACAGGAGATGACACACAGCAGGGGATGGAAGCGCCCATTTTCCACTCTGGAAGCGATACATGGGCACCATCAGGAATGGCAGCGCATGAAGGGAAGTTATATGTTGCAACTTTGAGGGGCAATGCATTACGAGAGTTCGATCCCGCCGCGAAAACTACGAGAGAAGTAGTCACCGGATTAGGGCGAATACGCGATGTGATCGTCAATGGTGATGAATTATATTTCATCAGCAACAATACCGACGGCCGCGGCACTCCAAGTGAAGGCGATGACAAGCTTTATCGCGTAAAATTGGAGGATTTACGATAAATATGGGGGAGGAGTACCTGAAGTGGTGCTCCTTTTCTTGTTTTGGAGAAGTACTGGAAGTAGTTATTGGCGAAAATCTGATTTTATTGGCGGAGTTCACAATTTTATTGGCGAAAATCTGATTTTATTGGCGATTTTCACATATTTATTGGCGAAAATCCATTTTTATTGGCGAACTGGAAATTACCCGCGATTTTTTCCAGTTCCAAAACAAAAACTGCACCTCCACTGTTAGTTTTGTGTCTAACAATGGGGGTGCAGTTTCATTCACGCCTGGTTTAATTTTTGCTGCTGTTCGGTCCTGCTAAACCATGCAGGATGAATTGGATGGTACGCTCTGTCTCTGCTTCATCATCCCACTGAGCTTCGGGCAGGATCATATAACGTGCGATCAAATAACCGAAAATCGCAGAAAATGTCATCCTGAATACGCTGTAAGCTGGAATCTCAATGATTTGCCCTTTTTCCTGATAATGCTCCACAAGCTTTTCGAATCGCTCGTAGATCCTCAATCCGATATGTTCCTTGAAAAGCTCCTTCAATTCTGGATGGAACGGGATTTCCTGCACCAATATTTTAACTGTCGGGAGGTTTTTAATCAGAAATTCACGGCGGTTTTCAAGCATTGCCTTAAGAAAGTCTTCCACATGCTCATAGTCCTGGTCGAGGACCTTCTTCAAATCTTTTATGATAAAAGGTGCCACAAACTTTGCCATCACTGGAGCGACAATTGCCAGCAGCAAATCCTTTTTTGTTTTGTAGTGTCTGAAAATCGTGCCTTCAGCGACGCCTGCCTTCTTGGCGATTTCACTGGTTGATGTAGCGGAAAACCCTTTTTCAGCGAAGGATTCAATCGCAGAAATGATGATTTTCTTCTGCTTATCCGTCAGTTCTTCTCCGTCCATCAACTCATCTATTTTAAAGTCGTGATCTGTCATCGTTTACTCCTTTCGCTACGGTCAAACTGCGCGGTGTTTCCGCAGTGCTAATATATTGAGGAATATGAACAAAGCGGAAAACCCGGCCAGCATTAACAAATTGCCATAGATGGCATCCCATCCATATCCTCTCACCATAATATCACGCAAAGCCTCGGCGGCATAATAGAGTGGCGTGATCGGTCCAAGCCAGCTCAGCCAATCAGATATCGTATCGAGATTGATCAGGCCAGAGAAGAAAAACTGCGGCACGATGATGATCGGGATGAACTGGATCATCTGGAATTCATTATTGGCAAACGCCGACAACAGGGTGCCGAGCGTCAGTGCTGTCATCGATAACAATAAGGTGATCAGCAAAACATAGATGAACGAACCTTCCATCAGCATCCCCAGGATATAGATCGCATACCAGGCAATCAGCGTGGCCTGCAGCATAGTGAAGATTCCGAAGCCAAGGACATAGCCGATGACGATTTCCCATTTTCGCAGCGGGCTCGAGAGCAATTTTTCAAGCGTGCCGCTCGTTCTTTCTCGTAAAAAAGAAATCCCGGAAATGATGAACACAAAAAAGAAGGCGAAGAAGCCAAGCAATACCGGGCCGAAATAATCAAACTGGCTCATATCGTCTGAGCCATGGATATAATCGACGTTCAGTTCCGATTGACCCTGTGAAGGCAAAAGCTCTTTTGTTGCCTGCTGGAACCATCTCATGACAGCACCGTTGACAGACGGATCGCTGCCTTCGAGTACAATTTTATCCAGCATAGGGCCTTCAAAAACAACATACCCATCGATTTCCTGGTTCAACGCATCCCCTTCTGCAGCTTTCACAGATTCATATTCTGTTATTTTTGCGTCATCAATATCGAGTTTCTCCATCACAGGGTCTGGAACATCGACCAGACCGACCTTCGGGATATAGTTTTCTCCGTTAAAAACAAGGTGAAGCATCGTCAGGATCAGGAGCGGGGCAACAAGCATCATTGCCAGTGTTCTTTTATCCCTGAGGAATTGCCGGATAATCCTAATCACTAAAGCTCTAATTCTCATGCTGGACACCTCCGTATGCTAAAAATGCTTCCTCGACGCTGGCAGAACCAGTCTTTTCCTTTAATTCCGCAGGAGTGCCGACCGCGATCAGAACACCATCTCGAATCAGTCCCAATCTGTCGCATTTCTCTGCTTCATCCATGACATGTGTTGTGACGATCAGCGTTTTTCCCTGTGCCTTCAAATCATAAAAACCCGACCAGATGCTCTGGCGCAGAACGGGATCGATGCCGACAGTCGGTTCATCGAGAATCAACAGCTCTGGTTCATGCAGAAGTGCTGAAGCGAGTGATAGACGGCGTTTCATGCCGCCAGAATAATTGGTTACCAGTTTGTTAAGATGCTCAGATAAGTCGACAAGCTGCATTACTTCTAAAATACGTTTTTTTCGATGCGTGCCCTTGAGCCCGAACAAGGAGGCAAAGAATTCAAGGTTTTCTTTAGCGGATAATTCGGTATAGAGTGCGTCCGATTGAGCCATATAGCCGATTCTTTCAATCAGCTTTAAGGAAGGCATGTTTTCGCCGAAAAGATAATTTTCACCTTCGCTGGGCGTTTCCAGACCGACGAGCTGCCGAACCAGAGTCGTTTTTCCTGCTCCGGAGGGTCCGAGCAACCCGAAAATTTCGCCGCTTTCAATTTCTAAGTTGATATTTTTTAAGACGTCTTGCTTACCATAGCGTTTACTTACATTCTTAATTGAAATAATCATGGAATTTTCACCATCCTTTTTAAAGTGAGTAATCACTCACTAACAGGATAACTGATAAACTTTGATTTGTATAGTGAGTAATCACTCACAAATTAATTTAAAATCCGACATTGTCCCCAAAATGCTTAATTCAATGTTTATGTGCTATCATACGAGGTAGAGATAACTGAAAATTTTTAAAATGGGGGAAGTGATCTCTTGTTTTTTAAAAAGAAGCGTATGGTGCTGTTTCTTGTTCCCATTCTGCTGATTATTGGCCTGTATTTCTATGACGCGAATTTAGATGTATACATGAATAAAACAGACGGAATAATTGTCCATAAAGACAAAGAGTTTCACCGAGGGTATGAGACCTATCAAAAATATTATGTGAATGGCGAGAAAACCTTTGAAATCGACCGCTTGATTGGCAAGACCGATAACAGCAGATTCCTTGGGTTCAAGGAGTCGGTGTGGAAAATCAAAGGGGAGCCGGAGGATAAGGTTGTGTTTGTTAAAGGCTTGATGATTGAGGGAGTTTATGAACGTAAGTAAAAAGTCCACCTAAAAAGGTGGACTTCATCATGAGAATTTATAGGTCCAGAAGCGTTCGTTGTTGAGCCACGCCAACGTTTTTGGATCCTTTTCTTTCAACTTATCAGCCATTTCTTCAAGCATCAGCTCAGTCTGGGAGCGGTGTGCACGAATGGCATCAAGCTTGATGTCCGCAACAGCACTTATATCATATACGATATCCGGCTCGCCAAGCTCTTCGACACAGTTGCGTGAGAACGCAACGCAATGAAGCTTCGGCCTGTCTGCTGCAGGGATTTTTTCGACTGCGCGCACCACTGCCGCACCTGTTGCCTCATGGTCCGGGTGGACGGAGTAACCTGGGTAGAAGGTGATGACGAGCGAAGGATCCAACTCGGTGATTAATGAAGACATCAGATTGGTCAGCATATCATCATCCTCGAACTCAACCGTCTTGTCACGGAACCCAAGCATGCGCAAATCATTGATTCCCATCGCACGCGCGGCGTCCTTTAGCTCCTTTTTACGTATAGCAGGAAGGGTTTCCCGGTTTGCGAACGGGGGATTCCCCATATTTCGTCCCATCTGTCCAAGTGTCAAACAGGCATAGGTGACAGGCGTTCCCATGTTTACATGGGAGGCGATTGTTCCGGAAACACCGAATGCCTCATCATCAGGATGAGGGAACACGACAAGTACATGCCTTTCTTTTTCCATCGTAAAATCTCTCCTTTCAGCCAAGTCCAAATAACTTATTCGAACGGTGTTTCGCTTATTTCAAGGGCAACGGCAAGCTTTCCGTTAAAATCATGGCCGGCCAGCAGCAGTCTTCCTTTATCATCAATTTCGAAGTGTGTGATTCCCTCAGCGTACACCCAGCCAAAAGGTATCTTCAAACCTGTCCGATACGGACCTTCACCCGTAATTTTCGCACGTTCATATGTTACCTTCGCATTGCGGATATACGCGCCTGATGAAAAGAATGACTCATTGTTGTGGGATGCGTACGCTCCATTTGTTGTTTCTAAATGGACATAGACTTCTTTGTCTTTAAAACGGTCCAGGGCGTCCTGGACTTCTGATAAAATCACCGGATCCATCTTTGTTCCTCCTTCCCGCGCTTAGAAGTTTTCAGTTTATAATAGCCGAATGAATGGCCTTCTATGAAAAATGTCCAGTTTCAGCGCCTAACCCCTCGAGTCGCTTCGGTCCGCCCAATGAAGTCAAAGAACGACTTCACTGGTCGGCCCTCCAGCGCTTGTCGGGGTTGAACAAGGCGCTTACACTTTTCTTATAAAAATCAATAATATCTATATTACTAAAAATTCCTTCTAAAAGCGAAATGTACGCTCGAAAGACTGAATAAACGTACCATCTAGTTTGAGAAGTATCATCAGAAATGATTTTACATATAGTGTTTAATCAGGAAGGCAAATGGAAAAAGTGAAGGAAAAGGAGGGAGCCTATGAATCATGCAAAGGCATTATTGATAAAAGGCATCATGACATTTGTTGTTCTTCTTCTATTAATGGGTAGTTTTGCAGCAATCGGTGATATTCTCGTCATTACGCTCGTTCTTGGTGCAATTTCCTATCTTGCCGGTGATTTGTTCATTCTTCCGAAAACTAGCAATCTTACCGCTTCACTATCTGATTTGGCCCTTTCATTTTTCTTGATATGGGGACTTGGATTGATGTTGTTCGAGCAAAGCGATGGCATTGTTTTTGCAGCACTATTTGCTTCAGTATTGATTGCTTCCGGAGAATGGTTCTTTCATAGTTATATGGCAGATCGGGTGCTTCGGATTAATCGGAAGATATAGTAACTATCGGACAAATTCTTGAGGAAATCCCGAAAAAGTGTCCGTTAGAAGGGCTCTATCGGACAAACACATGGGAATTCTCAGGAAAAATGTCCATTAGAAGGGCTCTATCGGACAAACGCATGACAATTATCAGGAAAAGTGTCCATTAGACGAGCTCTATCGGACAAACACATGAGGATTTTCAGGAAAAGTGTCCGTTAGAAGGGCTCTATCGGACAAATACATGAGGAAATCCCGAAAAAATGTCCGTTAGAAGGACTCTATCGGACAAATACATGACTTTTAAAAGTTATATCATTCATTAATGGTAAAAGAGACTGTCATAAGCTCAAATAATGAGCTTTTAAGACAGTCTCTTTTTTGTTTTACATTTATTCCCCGCGGTTGCCGCCTGCGTACTTGTTGTATGCCAGGTGAGCGGTTGGGCCTACGTATTCGTTCAGTCTGAAGCCGTGCTTGATAGCTTCGGTGATGAAGCCTTTCGCGACTTCCAATGCTTCAGCTACTGTTTTTCCTTTAGCCAGCTGTGCAGTGATCGCGGAAGCGAATGTGCAGCCTGCGCCGTGTGTAAAGCTTGTTTGGACTTTTTCTGATTCGAAAAGAGTGAAGTCTTTTCCATCATAAAGAAGGTCTACAGCTTTTTCGTGGTTCAGCTTGTTTCCGCCCTTGATCATGACGTTCTTCGCGCCTAGATCATGGATTTTCGCGGCTGCTTCCTTCATGTCATCGATTGTGCGGATCGGGCCGGTTTGTGCCAGCTGCCATGCTTCGAATAGGTTCGGTGTGACGACTGTTGCTCTTGGCAGCAGCAATTCTCTCATGGCATCTGTGTTTTCAGGCATCAAGACCTCATCTTCCCCTTTACATACCATTACAGGGTCGATTACCACTCTGTCCAATTTATGCTCATCAATTTTGCGTGCAGATAGCTCAATGATCTCAACCGTTCCGAGCATGCCTGTCTTCATTGCATCTATTCCAACGGAAAGAATCGTTTCCAGCTGCTTTTCGACGAGCTCAACTGGCTGTGGGAACACTTCATGGTGCCAGTGATTTTTAGGATCCATAGTCACAACCGTAGTAAGAGCAGTCATTCCATAAACGCCTAGCTCCTGAAAGGTTTTAAGGTCAGCCTGGATTCCAGCGCCGCCGCTTGTATCTGAACCTGCGATTGTTAACACCTTTTTCAAACTCATCTATACTACCTCCAATTTAAGAATGGCGACTGCCTGATCAGCACAAGGCATGTCACCTTCATCACTTTCTTATGATTATACCAATTCTATAGATTTAGACAAAGAATTGATTTGCAGGATGCCAGTATGGATAATATTAACTTTTGACGATTTTGTGGCATCAGGGCATTGACGTGATGAAAGTTACTGAGGGAAAAAACAAATTCATTTAGGATGGGTATTGTGAAAATTGACCCACCAAAGATTTTTCGTAAATGAAAAATCTCGATTTAAGAATTTGTTAAAGAAATAGACAATTTTCATCTATATTATTGTAACAATTGAAGCGGTTACAAACATGGGATTTCCAGTACATTAAGGGCATAGGGGTATTATCCCTTTTTGCATAGTGGAATGTTTTTTAAATATAAGCCTTGTGATGTGATCCGAATATAGAGTTTTACCAGCTTACAAGATTCATAACAGTCTTTCAATCCCATCACGCGAAGATGGCAGGGAAGAAGTCGATAGTTGCAGCGGAGCCCGGAGATGAAGTACCAGATAAGGGGTGAAGAACATGATCAAGAAAGGCTGTCCTGAAGAATATCCAATCAGCCTGAAGCTGAATGGATATGAGATTGCGGTATTCCAGCTGACAAATCAGGATTTGGAAGACTGGGTATATGGCTACCTTTTTTCAGAAGGTTTGATTGACGGGCCGGAGGATGTTGTCAGCGTCCAATTTAGCGAAAAGACCGGCACATTGAATGTGACGTTATGTAATTCTTTTGATCCTGAGCAGATGTTCTCAAAAAAGAAGCATTACACAGCCGGCTGCGGCCGGGGAGTGACTTTCTTTTCGATGACGGACGTCAAAAAGTTCAATAAAGTGAATTCCGATGAAACTTATTCGCTGACATATTTGTTGAAAAAACGAGCGGAATTCGCGCAGAATTCTCCGCTGTACCTGGAAACGGGCGGCATGCATGGCGCCTGTATCATTCTTGAGGATGGCAGCATTGAAGTCCGGGAAGATATCGGCAGGCATAATGCTGTCGATAAAATTATCGGCCACGCGATTCGAAAGCGTTTGCAGCCTGACCGACTCGTCCTTTTGACGACCGGCAGGGTTTCATATGAAATGCTCTCAAAAGCTGCAAAATTTGGTTTTGCCGTCATTGGCTCACGCACAGCGGCTACAAAGCAGGCCATCCAGCTAGCCCGATTCCTTAACATTGAAGTCGTTGGCTACTTGCGCGGGAAAATGGCGACTGTATATACATCTGCCAAAAGGATTAACGATGATTTAAACCCTCCAGCTTCCTCTGAGGATTTACTTGAAAGGGGGGAAGCCCAGCAAGTACTAAATTGACACCATCTGTGGGAATAGGGATGTTCTAAGCAACTATTGGGAAGGAGAGATAGAGATGGTTGAAATCAACCTGAATCGCCGGCAGTTCTTGAAGCTGTCAGGTGCCACTGCGGCGACCCTGGCGGTTGTCGAGTTGGGCTTTAACGAAAAAGAGGTCCACGCAAAATCAAAAGAACTCAAGATTGCCAAAGCTACTGTAACACCAACCATTTGCGCATTCTGCGGGGTAGGATGCGGCATTTTGGTACACACGAAAGACCATACTGTGGTTTATACGGAAGGGGATCCGGATAGCCCAGTCAACGAAGGTACACTTTGCAGTAAAGGTACAACAATCAGACAAGTCTACACTTCCGAAAAACGCTTAACAAAGCCATTATATCGAGCTCCTGGAAGCAAGAAATGGGAAGAGAAAAGCTGGGACTGGATGTATGAAACAATTGCAAAACGTACGAAGGAAACACGCGACAAAACATTCATCGAGAAAGAAAATGGCATGTTTGTCAATAAGACCGAAGCCATTGCGAGCTTAGGCGGAGCAGCTCTTGATAATGAAGAGACTTATCTGCTTGCGAAAATGATGAGAGGGCTTGGCGTCGTTTATCTCGAACACCAGGCACGAATATGACACAGTTCTACGGTTGCCGGTCTGGCACCTACAGTAGGGCGTGGAGCAATGACAAACCATTGGAGCGATCTGCAAAATACCGATTGTGCATTGATCATGGGCGGGAATCCTGCCGAGAATCATCCAATCTCTTTCAGATGGTTGACTAAAGCGAAAGAAAAAGGCGGCAAAATCGTCTCTGTTGACCCTCGTTTCACGAGGACATCGTCAAAGGCTGACGTCTATGCTTCGCTTCGTTCAGGAACAGATATTGCCTTCATGGGCGGAATGATCAACTATGCGTTAGAGAATAACTTGATCCACAGAGAGTATGTTGCTGAATATACAAATGCATCCTTCATTGTAAAAAAGGATTTCGAGTTCAATGATGGATTATTCAGCGGGTATGATGAAGCAACCCGCAAGTATGACAAAACGAAATGGGCTTTTGAAACGGACGAAGAAGGAAATCCGAAAAAGGATAAAACCCTTACACATCCGCGTTCTGTATTCCAATTGATGAGGAAACATTTCTCACGCTATGATGTCGACTCAGTTATTGCAGTAACCGGAACACCTAAAGAAGATTACCTGAAAGTCTGTGAAACGTTCTGTTCAACAAGCAAGATAGGTAAATCTGGAACGATCATGTATGCGATGGGTACAACTCAGCATACGGTTGGAACACAAAACGTCCGTGCTTTTGGGATCATCCAGCTGTTGCTTGGCAATATCGGTCTTCCTGGCGGCGGAATCAACGCGATGCGCGGCGAGTCCAATGTACAGGGTTCCACTGACTTTGCTCTTCTATATCACCTGCTTCCAGGATATGTTGGAACACCAACAGCCATCCCAGAGCATGCGACTTTAGAAGGCTACAATACAAAGGAAACACCTTCTGGCGGTTACTGGAGCAACAAGCCTAAGTTCCTGGTCAGTATGCTGAAGGCCTGGTATGGCCCGAATGCTACTAAAGCTAACGAATTTGGATATCAGTACCTTCCAAAAGGAAACAAGAACTACTCTCATATTAATTTGTTCAATGCTATGTATAAAGGCGAACTGGAAGGTGCGTTCTTATTCGGAACAAACCCTGTAGTCGGCGGCCCGAATGCAGGCAAGGAAAAAGAAGCGCTGTCCAAGCTTAAGTGGATGGTTGCCGTTGACCTATGGGAGACAGAAACATCTGCTTTCTGGCAAGAGGAAGCAGGCAGTGACCCATCGAAGATCGATACAGAAGTATTCCTTCTGCCGGCAGCAAGCTCGTATGAGAAAGAGGGCAGCGTGTCCAACTCTTCCCGATGGATGCAGTACCGCTGGAAGGCGATCGATCCAAAAGGAGAATCACTGGCAGATTTGGAAATCATCCATATGCTGGTCAAGAATATCAAGGCCCTTTACAAAAATGAAAGTTCAGCTGCAGCGAAGCAAATCAATGCACTGTACTGGAACTTTGGTGACGGCCACCATCCAGATATTGACCTTGTAGCAAAAGAAATCAACGGTTACGACCTGAAGACAGGAAAGCTTTTGAAAGGCTTTGGCGACCTTAAGGATGACGGTACAACAAGCTCTGGTAACTGGATTTATTCAGGCTTCTATCCAGAAGAAGGAAAGAACCGCGCTAAAAACCGTGACAACAAGGATACTGGCGGCGGCAACTTCCTGAACTGGGCATTTGCATGGCCTGCAAACCGCAGGATCCTTTACAACCGTGCATCTGCTGATCCAAGCGGAAAGCCGTGGAGCGACAAGAAAGCGGTCATCTGGTGGGATGAAAGCCAGAAGAAATGGACGGGAAATGACATTCCTGACTTCAAGCCAACAGTTGCACCAGCTGATCCAGGAGGAACAAATCCTTTCATCATGATCAACGGGGGTGTTGGCGGACTTTTTGCTCCTACCCTGAATGACGGACCGTTCCCTGAACATTATGAGCCGTTTGAAAGTCCGGTGAAAAATACCTTCTCGAGCCAGGAAATCAACCCGGCAGTTGTCATCATCGAGGGCGAATTCAACCTGAAAGGCGACGGCAAGAAGTATCCGATTGTCGGTACTACTTACAGGGTCTCTGAGCATTGGCAGTCCGGTTCGATGACACGCAACCAGGAATGGCTGTCCGAATTGTCAGGCCATATGTATATTGAAATGAGTGAAGAACTCGCAAAGGAAAAAGGCATCAAGAACAAAGATAAGATCATTGTCAGCTCGGCCCGTGGTGATATCACAGCTTATGCAATGGTTACCAAGCGCTTTAAGCCTCATATGATGAACGGCAAGAAGGTGCATCAAGTCGGCATGCCTTGGCACTTTGGCTATAAAGGAATCGCTACAGGGGATACAGCAAACCGCTTAACACCTCATATCGGGGATGCAAACACGACAATCCCTGAATATAAGGCATTCCTCTGTGATATAAGGAGGGCTGACTAATGGCGGAATATATTAAATATGTCGATGTAACGAAGTGTGACGGCTGCCGCGCATGTATGGTCGCCTGCAAAAACTGGAACGACCTTCCAGCTGAGCCGGAAGAGTTCCAGGGCAGTGTCCAATCACATGCAAATGTGACAGCGAACACATGGAACGTGCTGTCATTCATTGAACACGAAGATTCAAAAGGCAATCTGGATTATCTTTTCCGCCATTCCTCCTGCTTCCATTGCTCGGAGGCAGCCTGCGTAAAGGTTTGCCCGGAAGAAGCCATGCACTATACAGACTTTGGAACTGTCAATGTTGATAGTGATAAATGCGTAGGCTGCGGCTACTGCGTTCAGAACTGCCCATTTGATGTTGTACAGCTGGCAACATATAAAGACAAGAACGGCAAGGAATACAAGAAAGCTCAGAAATGCACAATGTGCGTCGATCGTCTTGAAGAAGGCATGCAGCCTGCTTGTGTGACGACTTGCCACACAGACGCAATGGAATTCGGCACAAAAGAAGAAATGCTCAAGAAGGCAGAAAAGCGCTTGAGCGAAATCAAGGATAAGTATCCTAACGCAATGATTTACAACCCAGAGGGAGTCGGCGGTACGCATACAATTTACGTACTGGCTGAAAAGCCATCTGTCTATGGACTGCCTGAAAAACCAAAAGTTCCAACATCAGCTGTTGTCTGGAAGGACTACGCACAGCCAATCGGCAAGATGATGCTTGGAGCAACAAGCATGGCGCTTGTAGGTGCATTCGTGTCCAATAAGCTATTCAATAAAGAAGGAAAAGGCCATGAAGAGGATGGAGGTGGCAGCCATGAGTAATACACAGTATTCAGGTGTAAAGGTAAAGCGGTTTTCGAAAGGCTTTGTAATCGCACATGCTGTAAACGCCATTTCATTCTTTGCGCTGTATATCACGGCTTTGCCAATGTATACAGAGTGGTTTGACTGGCTTTATCCGATACTGGGCGGACCAGAAGGAGCACGCCTGCTACACAGGATTTTCGCGATCGCCTTCATTACGCCTACTTTCATCTGGCTAATCATGGATCCGAAGGGCTTCCTGCGCTGGGGAAAAGAGCTTGTAACCTGGAAGAAGAGAGATTTACAGTTTTTCACTGAGTTTGTCAAAGAACTATTTGGCTTTAAATTCAAGCACGTAAAACAAACATTCTTCAATGCTGGTGAGAAAATAAACTCGATCATCCAGATCCTGACTGCGATCCTGATCATCGGTTCTGGCTTCCCGATGTGGTTCCCAGATTTGTTCCCGCAAGCAATTGTCCAATGGGCGTATGTTGCTCATAATGTCGGCTTCGGCCTTGCGATCGCTGTAGTGGTCGGCCATATTTACCTAAGTGTCATCCACAAAAACTCAAGACCAGGATACACTGGCGTCATTACAGGTGAGGTTCCGGCAGAGTGGGCGAAGGACCACTATACAGAATGGTATGAAGAAGAAGTCAAGAAGGGCAATTTCCCTGATCTTGATAAAAATAAGAACAAGAAAAAAGGCGCGTAGAAACCTTTGCTAGAGGGAATGGCAGCCCAGCCGGGCTCCATTCCCTTCAAAATTTAGAATATTAGAGTGAAAGAGGGGCTGCAGCAATGAAAAAGTCCGTTGTCTCAAAAGAGTACCAGAAATTGCAGAAAGATATCATAGAGTTGCAGGAGCGATGGAAGACTTCCCTGGATCCTGACTGTGTCCGGCCAAACCTTGATAAAGCGGCATTGGAGGCGGGAGTGCCTGTCACTGCTTTAGCGGCTATCGACTTTGATATTTCCCTATTCTTACAGTGGATAGAGGATATAGGCGAACTTTTATCGAAATACCAACCAGAGATTGAAAATTCGATGCAATCATTAAAAAGTCTATTGGATGAAGAGACGGCAAAGAGATGGATCGATGAAGCATTTGCTTTCAACTATATTTATTTTGCGAGTTTCGCAGAGGAAAACGATTTGGATGGATGGATTCCTCAATTCGTGGCAGAAACGGTGCTCCGTCCGTACCTGCAGCTGACTGCCACTAAGGTTCAGGATGAAATCCATCACGGTGTGCACGGTGCGGGCTGCCCTGTGTGCGGAGAACCTGTACGCCTTGCACAGCTTGAAGGAGAAGGAAAGAAGGTCCTGCACTGCCCGCGTTGTTCAGCTCACTGGAATGGCCGGCGCGTAGCCTGCTCACACTGCGGAAATAACGATCATGAAACAGTGAAGGTCCTGACAATCGAAGGCGAATCAGCTGCACAAATCCAGATTTGTGAAGAATGCAAGGGGTATACAAAGGTAATTGATACACGACAATATATTGTAAAGCCAACACCAGCAATGCTCGACCTGAATACAATCCACCTGGACTTTGTTGCCCAGGATCATGGCTATAAATCCGCTGGGGAAACAAAACAGACTAACTAAAAGAAGGTGCTGTGGGATGAAAGCCGGAGCGATCATTTTATCAGGCGGAAAATCTAGCAGGATGGGAAGTAACAAGGCTCTCCTGAAATTTCGGGAAAAAACGAATATTGAGAGAATTAAGGATGAGTTACAGCACGTATTTGATGATATAATTCTAGTAACGAATGATCCTGAAACCTATCAATTTTTAAATATTAAAATGGTAACAGACCAGTATCCGGGTTCTGGTCCACTTGCAGGAATCCATGCGGGACTCGAGGAATCAGACTACGAGGAAAATTTCGTTGTAGCCTGTGACATGCCATTTGTATCCTCAGAGCTAGCTTCAAGCCTTGTAAAAGCGCTTAAACACCACGATGCAGTCGTACCGGTCAGTGAAGGCAGACAGCATCCACTTTTTGCGGCCTACCAAAAACGGGTAGCAAGAGAAGCTAAGGAATGCATTGAAGACGGAAATTTGAGAATCAAGCATATGCTTGAAAAACTGGATGTCCGCTTTCTTGAAGAGGCAGATCTGCAGCTCTATTTCGAGGGCAGCCTTGATCGGGTGTTTTTCAATATGAACCATCCTGAGGAATATGAAGATGCAAAGAAATGGGCGGAATCCGGAGAATAGTTTTCAGGTGCTAGAAAGGATGTAAGTCAGCATGCAATTTTTCAAAGTGAAAAGTGTTGAGGAGACCTTTGCGTTAATTGACGAGAAAATTGGCAAGATCACGGAAACTGAAATCCGTCCTCTTGATGAGGCACTTCACTACATCCTGGCAGAGGATGTCACTGCAGGCGAGAATGTACCTGGTTTTGACCGCTCGACCGTCGATGGCTATGCCGTCATCGCCCGTGACACATACGGTTCATCTGAATCGATGCCAGGCTTCCTGAATGTCGCCGGCGAGGTCCATATGGGAGAAGAAGCGGTCAAGCCAGTAGGCAGAGGCGAGGCAATATACGTACCGACAGGCGGAATGCTGCCACCAGGAAGTGACAGCGTGCTGATGATCGAGCATTGCGAGGAAATCGGCGGGCTGTTGAATACGTACAAGCAAATCGCACCAGGTGAGAATGTCATCAGAAAAGGTGAAGACATCAAAGCAGGAGAAGTCCTTTTATCCGAAGGGACAAGATTGCGGCCGCAGGAGCTTGGGGCACTGGCGGCACTTGGTGTTTCCGAGGTTAAAGTCTACCGAAAGCTGAAGGCTGCATACCTTTCTTCAGGGGACGAAATCGTTCCTTTTGAAACGAAAACACTGGAAACAGGCCAAATCCGCGATATCAACTACTTGACCGTCAAGGGACTGGTCAATGAGTGGGATATCGAACTTATATACGGCGGAATCACACGCGATGATTATCAGGAATTCGCCAAAAAAGCCCGCGAATTGTATGAACAGGCTGACTGCCTGATTTTATCTGGCGGAAGCTCTGTTGGAACAAAGGATTATACAACCGAGGTCATCCAGTCACTTGGAGATCCAGGTGTCTTCGTCCATGGAATTTCCATCAAGCCGGGGAAGCCGACAATCCTCGCAGTTGCAGACGAAAAGCCGGTCATTGGACTGCCTGGCCATCCAGCATCAGCGATGATCATCTTCAAGCTGTTTGGCGAACGAGTTTTCCGAAGGCTGAAGGGAGAAAAAATCGAGCATAAGGCTGAACGGATTTTTGCCCGGATTGAGAAAAATATTGCATCTTCTCCAGGAAGATCTGATTATATCAGGGTTAGACTTGAGGAAAAGGATGGAGAATGGTGGGCCGAGCCGATCATAGGCAAGTCAGGCCTGATTACAACATTGGTAAAGAGCGATGGAATCGTCGAGATTGTTTCCGAAAAAGAAGGAATTTCACAAGGCGAATACGTTCCAGTAATTTTGACGAGATAGGGGGAGCCGCATCATGGATAAAATACGCTATAACAGAAAAATTTATCTTGAAGACAAGCCGAGGGCACAAGCCCGGAATGAAGTGCTGGCCGCGTTCGACCTGCCTCAGGAAAAAGAGTGGATCCCGGCTGACGGCGCCCTGGGCCGAATTACTGCTGAACCTGTCTTCGCCAATGTTTCAATGCCCTTTTACCATGCATCCGCGATGGACGGGATTGCCGTGAACGCCGAGGATACTTATGAAGCACATGAACAGCGTCCGCTTCATTTGAAAATGGGTGTGCAATTCGAATACGTTGATACAGGGAATGCGATCCCGGCTCAATATAATGCGGTGATTATGGTAGAGAACATCCAGGTCATTGATGATGAGACGATTGAAATCATCGAGCCGGCCACACCATGGCAGCATATCCGCCCGATTGGCGAGGATATCGTCCAGGAGGAAATGCTGTTCACCCAGGGACATCGCTTGCGTCCTGCGGATCTTGGGGCGCTCCTTGCAGCCCAGGTTACCGAGGTAGCAGTCGTCAAAAAGCCGCTGGTGACCATCATCCCGACGGGAAATGAGCTTGTCAGCGCAGACGCATCGCTGTCATCAGGCCGGATCATTGAATTCAATGGAACAGTTTTTAGCAACTATGTAGAAGATTGGGGCGGCAACCCGTATTTGCACCCAATCGTGAAGGATGAGCCGGAAAAAATCAGGGAAGCACTCCTGAATGCGGTTGAGACATCGGATATCGTCGTCATCAATGCCGGATCATCCGCTGGATCAAAGGATTATACAGTCCATATTCTTGAGGAGCTTGGCACTGTTTTTACCCATGGTGTCGCCACAAGGCCGGGTAAGCCTGTCATCCTTGGGAAAATTAAAGATAAGGTAGTGGTTGGTGTACCGGGCTATCCAGTTTCCGCGTACATGGCACTTGAGTGGTTTGTCAGGCCGCTCGTTTGTAAATATCTAGGTGTACCAGAACCAGAAAGGCCGAGGCTTAAGGTAAAGCTTGGCCGCAGGATTGTCTCCACGATGGGGGCGGAGGACTTTGTCCGAATGAATATCGGCTATGTGGATGGACAATTTGTCGCCAATCCGCTGACACGTGCGGCGGGCGTCACGATGTCGCTAGTACGTGCGGACGGCTTGCTCGTCGTACCGCCTGAGGAGCTAGGGTATGAACAAGGAGACATTGTCGAGGTCGAGCTATACAGTCCTGTCGAAGAGATCAAGAATGCGATCGTCTTCAGCGGCAGCCATGACCTGACGATTGACCTGCTGTCCTCCCAGCTAAAGAAGCAGCGGACCGACATGAAAATTGTTTCTTCCCATGTTGGCAGCATGGCCGGTTTAATGGCAATCAGAAAAGGGGAAGCCCATGTAGCGGGCATTCATTTGCTAGACCCGGAGACAAAAGAATATAATGTTACCTACGTAAGGAAATTCCTTGCCGGGCAAGACGCAGTCCTTTATCCATTTTTAAAAAGAACCCAGGGGTGGCTGCTTCCAAAAGGCAATCCACTTGGTATTGAGAGCGTAAGTGACATTGCCGAAAAGGGTGCAGATTATGCCAACAGGCAAAAGGGCGCCGGCACTCGCATATTGTTCGATTTATTGTTAAAAGAAGCCGGTTTAAGTGCAGACGATGTGAACGGCTATGACCGTGAAATGTTCTCACACTTGAGCGTCGCCGCAGAGGTGAAGGGAAATGATAACGCAGCAGGACTCGGAATCTTCCCGGCAGCCAGGGCAATGGGCCTTGACTTCATCCCGGTCTCTGATGAAAACTACGATTTACTGATGACAAAGGCATTTTTCGAAAGCGAAAAGGGTATCTGGTTAAGGACCGTAATCCAATCTGAAGCCTTCAAAGCCGAAGTCGCCAAAATCGGCGGCTACGCAGTCGTCGAGAATCCAGAGCCGGTTTACATTTAAGATATATAGGCTTTAACGGACAAACCGGAGGCAGAATCCGAGGGAAGTGTCCGATAGAGGGGCTCTAACGGACAAACGGGCGAGAGAAACCGGAGAAAATGTCCGATAGAAGGGCTCTAACGGACAAACAGGCGAGAGAAACCAGAGAAAGTGTCCGATAGAGGGGCTCTAACGGACAAACAGGCGAGAGAAACCGGAGAAAGTGTCCGATAGAAGGGCTCTAACGGACAAACCGGCACAGAACCTGGAGAAAAGTGTCCAATAAAAATTAAATCCTGATCCGGATCAGTTTATTGAGGTGATTTTGATGAATTATGAAATAGCGAAAGATCCAATCAACGTTCAATCTGTCATTGATAAAGTGGTCCAGCGTGAAGCGGGGGCAATCACAACTTTCATTGGCACTGTCCGTGAATTGACAAAAGGCAAAAAAACGCTTTACCTTGTATATGAAGCATACGAACCGATGGCTGTGAAAAAGCTGGAGCAAATCGGCACGGAAATCCAGGAGCGCTGGAATGGTGCTGAGGTTGCGATTACACACCGCGTCGGCAAACTTGATATCACGGATATCGCCGTGGTCATTGCTGTATCCACGCCACACCGCAACGATGCATATGAAGCGAATCGCTATGCAATCGAGCGGATTAAGGAAATCGTTCCAATCTGGAAAAAAGAGCATTGGGAAGATGGCGAAGAATGGATCGGCAATCAACTAGAAACTGTCCCATATCCGACAGGGAAACCGGAGGAGAAGGATCTCAATGAATAAAATATTATTCTTTGCTCATCTGCGAGACGAAGCAGGCCATGAATCAGTCGAAATAGAAGCAGTTGGCAAAACAGTTGCTCAGTTAAAAGAAATGGTTGCTGAAAAGTATGGTGTTCAAAAGCTCGATACTTCAATGACAGCGATCAATGAAGAATTTTCATCGAATGAAGAGGTTATTAAAGAAGGAGATACAATTGCCTTCATTCCGCCTGTATCTGGCGGTTGATCAGTCATAGCATATTACAGCGCCCCGTTCCGTTGACTTAATGGTCGACGGAATCAGGGCGTTTGTTTTACAAGGAGGGTTACACCTATGTCAGAAAGATATTCACGCCAGACTTTGTTTCCTCCAATTGGCAAGGCCGGGCAGGAGAAAATCGGCAGCAAGCATGTACTGATGATTGGTGCCGGAGCACTTGGTTCCGGGAATGCTGAGCTGCTGGTCAGGGCAGGTGTTGGCCGATTGACGATCGTGGACCGTGATTATGTTGAAGCGAGTAATTTGCAGCGGCAGCAATTATATACAGAGGAAGATGTTGCCGAGAAGCTTCCGAAGGCCGCTGCGGCGGAAAAAAGGCTCAGAGCGATCAACTCTGATGTTGAAATCAGTGCCCATATCGCCGACGCTACTCCAGAAAAATTGGCACAGCTAGTCGATGGAGTCGATCTCATCATCGATGCAACGGATAACTTTGAAACACGGATGGCGATTAATGATATTTCGCAAAAAAATAACATTCCTTGGATCTATGGTGCCTGTGTTGGCAGCTTTGGGATGAGTTTTTCGATCATTCCTGGTCAAACTCCATGTCTGAACTGCCTGTTAAAAACTGTTCCTCTTCAGGGGATGACTTGTGATACGGGAGGCATTATCGGTCCTGCTGTGCAGATGGTCATTGCTCATCAGGGAGCGGAAGCACTGAAAATCCTCGTAGAAGACTGGGATGCGGTGCGAACCTCATTCGTCAGCTTCGATCTGTGGCGGAACCAGTACAGCAGCATGAAAATGTCCAAGGCAAAGGATCCTGGATGCCTGAGCTGTGGTGAACATCCTGAATACCCTTATTTAGACGGTGAGAACATGACCAAGACGACCGTCCTATGCGGCAGGGATACCGTTCAAATCAGGCCGCCGAAACAGCAGCAGCTTAACCTGCAGGAAACAGCTGAAAAAATGAGGGATTTAGGCTATCAGGTTAAAGGGAACCCATATTTAGTATCCGTTGATATGGTTGACAACAGGATGGTCATTTTCCAGGATGGACGCGCCCTTATACACGGAACAAAGGACTTGGCCCAGGCACGAAGCATCTATCAGAGGTTTTTTGGTTAATTGTAATAAACGCGCAAACCCCCTGCCAAATCAGCAGGGGGTTTCTATATAAACGACCTCTATGGATCGGTTATGACTGTGCATTCAAAGTAGATTACTTTTCGTCAGATGCAACTAGCACAAGACGGCCTTTATCCAGCTCCATTTCATACTTCTCAGCCTCTTGTTTTGAAAGACCAAGAGATTCAAACTTATTGCGAAGCTCGTCTCCGCGGGATTTGAACATATTTCCGATGGAGTCAAAGAAGCCTTGCTCCTTGAATCCCATGCCACCTGTTTCAGTAGCCTTAGTCAAGTCCTCACTGCGCTTTTCATCATGTGCGAATATATAAATGTTTTCTTTACCAAATCTGGCAGCTTCAAAAGAGCTGATCTTTTCTGTAGCTTGTACTCCGTTTTCAACTACTTCTACTTTCAACATAGTATCTTCCTCCTTAAAATTTTTTACCTGTACTAGTTTTGGGAAGCTTTTTTAGCTTTCACCGTCTACACTATTTATATAACCGATATAAACTTTATTAAACATATTGGGAATTGTTCACATTTATTTTTTAGGCTTTGGTAAACTTGGCTGTTGCTTTTCGTTCCAGGCGCTTCGCTTTCCGCGGGGAAGAATTATGAAAAATCCCAAAATCCGGATTTTTCAAAGATCAAATTCTTCCTTGCAGTCGGGGAGCCTCCTCAGCGCTGAGGAGGCTCCCCATGACTTGCTCATCCCGTAGGACACTGATTGACTTCCTAGAATCTGCCCACGCACGATGAAAATGCGTTAGCATTTTCGGAGGAGTCTTCGCGCCTTCCACTACAATCAACAGGATGTAAAAACAACATTTAGCTTAAACAGAGTCATTTTTAAAATAATGGGTAGTTTGATAGAAATGAAGGGAGCTGGTCACGATTGAACTTTTAAATAATGGCTGGGAGCGGCTTTTGGCAGAGGAATTTGAAAAAGCCTACTATCTTGATTTGAGAGAGTTTTTAATAGAAGAATATCGAACCAAGACAATCTTTCCAGAAATGGACCATATTTTTAACGCTTTGAGGTTCACCGATTATGGAGATGTAAAAGTTGTGATTCTCGGACAGGATCCATACCATGGCCATGGACAGGCTCATGGTTTGAGCTTTTCGGTAAAACCTGGTGTTAAGATACCGCCTTCGCTGCGGAATATCTATAAGGAACTGAATGCCGACCTTGGCTGTGAGATACCGGACAATGGATATTTGAAAAAGTGGGCAGATCAGGGTGTGCTGCTTTTAAACACTGTCCTTACAGTAAGGGAAGGGGAGGCCAATTCACACAGAGGAAAAGGCTGGGAACATTTCACCGATAAAGTCATTACCCTGTTGAATGAGCGCGATAAGCTGGTTATCTTCATCCTCTGGGGAAAGCCGGCCCAAAGTAAATTAAAGTTGATTGACGAGGATAAACATAAAATCATCATGTCTGTCCATCCAAGCCCGCTGTCGGCAAGAAGAGGCTTCTTCGGCAGCAAACCGTTTTCCAAGGTGAATGAACTGCTGAGAGAACAGGGAGAAAAAGAGATTGACTGGCAGATTGAAAACTTGAAAGGGTAAGGATTAGGGGGGCCATATTTTCAGTTTGTCTAAAGTTTAAACTCTGGGGAACCAGAGTTTTTTACATGGCAAATATCTACATGTTTCACGTGGAACTTACAAATTTCTTCGGGATAGTAGAATCGAATCAACAAAGTTTCCGGTCAGCTTCATTCACAAAGTCGAAAAACCATGTGAATTGTTGTAGAATGGAACGGTACAATCATTGCATGATTCGAATACATATATAACCGCCTATGGAGGTGAGTCGATGAATATTTCACTGCAAAAGTTACTTTTGAAAATGGAAGAGGAGTTAAAGCAGGCAAAATCTGCGGAATCAGAGGCCGTGCGGCGGGAAAGAATCCACTCAATCAAAACGCTGTGCGAGCTCGTCCTTGATGAACCGTCGGGTGGAGGAATTACAGCTCCTGTGAAACAGGCAGCACAGCAATTTGTTTCGTCACAGCCGAGCATTCCTCAGCAGCAGATGCCGGTGAATCAGCCATCACCCATGATTCCACAGCCAAAAAAACTGGAAATGGAAGATAGCGCAAACGGAGACTCGCTGTTCGATTTCTAATTTTAAATAGAGGTGAAGATAATGAAGTTATTTATATTGATCGGAGCAATCAATGCCTTCCTGGCAGTTGCGCTTGGTGCATTCGGGGCACATGGACTTGAAGGCAAGGTTGAGCCAAAATATTTAGAAACATGGAAAACAGGCGTTACATATCAGATGTTCCATGCAACTGGGCTATTAATCATTGGAGTTTTGTTAGGGAAGCTTCCGGCAAGTGCACTTCTATCCTGGTCAGGCTGGCTGATGCTGATTGGAATCGTGTTATTTTCTGGAAGTCTGTATGTTCTGACCTTGACAAAAATCAGCGTCCTTGGTGCAATCACCCCGCTTGGCGGAGTATCTTTCCTTGCAGCCTGGGTATTACTGATGATTGCCGCTGTGAAGTACTTGTAATAGAAATAAATACAATAAAGATGAAAAGGAGCACGCCGTTTTGGAGTGCTCCTTTTAGCTTTATTATCTTGGTGGATAAGCAGTCAATCCCGCTCCGCCGCCGAAAGGATAGTCATACTCGATTTCTTCATCGAAAGTGACATAATCAAGGTAAATCATCGGCAGTAAGACACGTTTTCCTGTTTGCGGATCGCTGAGAATCAGATGGTCCCTTCCGGCTGCTTCGATAATCCCCTGGAAGATTTTCGCGTTCCACTCCGTGTTGTTTTCAAAAGTCGCGTAGACCGTAGCGAGCTTGCCTTTATTCAGGCGAAGGATATTTTCAATATAAGATGCTTCAATTGGCAGCATTCCCGGGACTTGAGCACCTGCTACTGCCCCTGGCATAGCGCCACCCTGCATACCAGGCATAGCACCGCCAGATTGCGCAGGGAAGGCTGTTGCCTGTGGGTACCCCGCTTGCCCCATCTGTCCCATTTGGCCCATCTGTGCCATCTGACCTTGAACAGATGCCTGATCTTCTTTGCCGCTATACGGCTGGTACATTTGTGGATATGTTCTGTAGTTATAATAGGGATTATTGTATTGAGTCATTGTGTAGCCTCCTTAAAAGTATTTTCCTTTCCTTCAAATTCACCTTTTTTTATGTAAATGGTGAATATGAGCTTTACAGGTTGGGAGTACAAGTAAAATGAATCCTCACTATTCAATACATATGAGGGAAGCTTGATTTTATGACTCGAACATTTTAATACAAAACTCTTTTCAATAGGAATTTTCATTAACATAATACATAAAAATCCCCAGGCAAATGCCTGGGGATATAATTTTTTTAATTATACATTTAAGTATGAAGCTACACGGTCTTCTTCAAGCAGGTTTCCTACGAAGAATGAACCGAATTCGCCATAGCGGGCGCTGACTTCGTCAAAACGCATTTCATATACAAGCTTCTTGAATTGAAGGACATCGTCTGCGAACAGGGTTACGCCCCACTCGTAGTCGTCGAACCCTACAGAGCCTGTGATGAATTGTTTAACCTTTCCTGCATACTGGCGGCCGATCATGCCATGGCTGCGCATCATGTTGCGGCGATCTTCCATTGGAAGCATGTACCAGTTGTCTTCGCCCTGGCGGCGCTTGTCCATTGGATAGAAGCAAACATACTTAGCCTTTGGAAGCTCAGGATAAAGGCGTGCAAGGATTTGCGGATTCTGGTATGGGTCCTCGCCAGCTGGCAGGTAATTGCTCAGCTCGACTACGGAAACATAAGAATGAGCAGGAATTGTGTATTCAGCAAGTTTGGACTTGTTGAATTCAGTCTCGATCTCATTCAGTTCTTCCATTGTTGGGCGCAGAATCATCATCATGAAATCTGCTTTTTGGCCAACGATTGTATATAGTGCGTGGCTTCCTTGCTTTTCTGACTGTGTCTTGTTCCATTTTTCAACAAGACCTAGGAATTCCTGTGTGATCTCCTGGCGCTCTTCTGCCGGAAGCATCTTCCAGGTTGTCCAATCTACAGTGCGGAAATCATGAAGGGCATACCAGCCATCTAAAGTTTGTGCTGCTTCAGTCATTTTATATCACTCCTAAAAATCATCAATATACCAATATCATATCATAGTTTCTCCATTCATCATGCTTATAAAACAATGATTGTTTATACTGCTAGGAAAAAGGATATTTTGTTAAAGATTGCAAATAGTAAAAGGGGCAGGATAACATGCTTGAAAATTTACAATAAAAAGACTTCAAGGTTGTAAACGATAACATTCTTGAATTTTAAGGTTGGTAAAGTATGCTAGAGGTATAGATAAAAGGAGGAGTCAGCATGAGTGATTTATTTGAAGGCTTGAAAGCCAAATTAAGCGGACAAAATTTACGGATCGTGTTTCCGGAAGGCCTCGACGAACGGATTTTAGCAGCGGCTGGCAGACTGGCTGCAGACGGTGTATTAACACCTATTTTAGTGGGCAATATTGAACAGATCCAGGCGAAAGCGGCCGATATGGATGTATCGCTTGAAGCGGTTGAAATTTACGATCCTGTAAATTTCGCAATGATGGATGAGCTTGTCGCTGCATTTGTTGAAAGACGTAAAGGGAAAGCGACGGAAGAGCAAGCACGCAAAATTTTGCTTGATGAAAATTACTTCGGAACCATGCTCGTGTACTCAAACAAAGCAGATGGGCTTGTCAGCGGCGCAGCGCACTCCACTGCGGATACGGTAAGACCTGCATTGCAAATCATCAAGACGAAGGAAGGCGTACGCAAGACTTCTGGTGTCTTCATTATGGTACGTGAAGATGAGAAATATGTATTCGCCGACTGCGCAATCAACATTGCTCCAGACAGCCAGGACCTGGCAGAAATTGCGGTTGAAAGTGCGAAAACAGCCAGAATGTTCGATGTCGAGCCGAGAGTGGCAATGCTCAGCTTCTCAACGAAGGGGTCTGCTGTTTCACCTGAAACTGAAAGAGTTTCTAAGGCAGTCGAAGAAGCAAAGCTCCGTGACCCGTTATTGATTGTTGATGGAGAGTTCCAATTCGACGCGGCATTCGTTCCATCTGTCGCTGAAAAGAAAGCTCCGGATTCAGTAATCATGGGCAATGCGAATGTATTCGTATTCCCAAGCCTTGAAGCAGGCAATATCGGCTATAAAATCGCTCAGCGTCTAGGAGGATTTGAAGCAGTTGGCCCGATTTTACAAGGCTTGAACCGCCCGGTAAACGACCTGTCACGCGGCTGCAGCGAAGAAGATGTGTACAAGCTGGCATTGATTACAGCAGCTCAGGCACTTACTAAATAGGATATTCCTTCATGCCGGTCGAATTATCGATCGGCATTTTTCTTGATTAAAATATAGATTTACACTTCGAGAAATGTCCAGCTCCAACGCTAGACGGGGCTGACCAAGGCGCCTGCGCTTTTCTTGAATATGCTATAATATCAACGGAAAGATTCAGAAAGAAAAGAGGAAATCACGATGGATGAGGCGCTCAATTTATTGCGTCAGGATAAATGGAGATTGATCGACCAGTCGGTGCTTGGTGCACACTTTCATGCTCTTCAGTCGTTCGGGACTGATGATACATTATGCGAATCGGTCGGTACAGGCCAGTCGCCAGCCACAGCGAGAGCTTGGGTGCACCATGACACGGTCGTCCTTGGCATCCAGGATACGAGGCTGCCCCATCTCCAGGAGGGACTGGATTATCTTCAGGAGCAGGGCTACCAGTATATTGTTCGCAACTCTGGCGGACTTGCCGTCGTGCTAGATGAAGGTGTCCTGAATCTATCGCTTATTTTACCTGAGAAGGAAAAGGGTATAGATATCAACCGCGGCTATGATGCTATGTGGTTATTGATCAAGGAAATGTTTGCTGATTTTAATAAAGATATAGAGGCAAGGGAGATTTCTGCGTCCTATTGTCCGGGAAGCTATGATTTAAGCATTGGCGGGAAAAAATTTGCCGGAATCTCACAGCGCCGCCTGAAAAAAGGGGTAGCCGTGCAAATCTATCTTTGTGTGACTGGGAGTGGAAGTCAGAGAGCAGAATTGATCCGTGAGTTTTATGCCACTTCTAAAAAAGGTGAACAGACAAAATTCATCTATCCGAATGTCCAGCCAGAAGTCATGGCGTCGCTTTCCGAACTTTTTGGTGTTGAAATGAGTATTCAGGATGTGATGCTGAGGTTCTTGAAATTCCTGAACGCCAACAGTGAGGAGTTGGTATCAGGCTACCTGGATGGCCATGAGATTGAACTGTTTGATCACTACTACAACCGGGTCATTGAGCGGAATGAGAAATTCCTAGAGCCAAGGAAGTAACAGCCCAATTCAGAATAATATATAAAAGCCGGAAAACAAATGTTTTCCGGCTTGTTTTAGGCTCTTTTCGGAGACCTTTCACAATTGAAATTTACATGTTCCTAATTTGAAAGTCTCATAAGAGCTTAAGAGGGGGCTGTTGCCATAACTCCTTCTCCATCTACCATCTATCTATTTAGCAACTAGATTTCTATTCCGCTACTTTTTCGAGATTGCCGTTGCGGTCCATCTTGAATTTTGTTGCCGAACGTTCTTCTTCTTCAAACAGGGTGAGCTTACGGGCGCGGTTCATAATTTTCATTAGTGTTTCATAATCTTCCTGCATCGTGTTCGTATTTTCTTCAAGCCTGTTTATTTTTCCTTGAAGTTCTTCGTTATGTTTCCTTAAACTATTGATTTCACGCTTCAATCTTTCATTCTCACTCTTATAAATATCGACCTGAAGCGATGAGCCACTTAGGCTTTGCAGGTAAGCAATCACATGTCCCATTGTCATGCCGGTTGGCGGGACAGTGTGGCGGACCGGTGTTGTATGTGTCGTCTGGGTTACAGTAGTTCTCGTCTCCTGGGCAGGCATTTCTGCCATTTCGGCAGCTGCTTCAGTAGAGTAATCTTTTTGTTCCTGCTTCTTGTTCATTAAATCTTGCATTTCAGCCATAAGTGCTGCGTCAATTTCCTTGTCGTCCTGTTCTAGCATGGACAGGTCAAAGGTTGGCTGAAATTCTTCCTGCTCCCCAACTGGCAGCGAACCTGTCAAACTTTCATCCAGCGAAGGCATCGGTGGATTGTAAAGCAGCTTCTTCTTGCCGCCTTGATCTTTCCCTAGGATTCTCTGTCTCTGCTTTCTCTGCTTTTTGGCAAGCTGCAATGCTTTTTCATAGTTATGCCTGACGACTGCGTTCCAGCGGAATCCGCAGGCGGCTGAAGTGCGGTCGAGCTTGTCGCCCACCTCTTCAAATGCGTTCAATTGTGTGCTGCCTTCCCTTACATGTCGCAGCACGGTTTCTGCTAGCAATAAATCATTTTCTTCCGTCCAGGCATCCTGGCGTGTTTTCATCCTTCTTCAACTCCCTTTTACTTTGATTCACTATAGAAACTTATAGTTCAATCTTGTCCGGAAATTGGAAAGCTTATACATCGTATAATGGAAGGATAGTAGATTTTTTGCGTAAAATACGTGTTTTTCATATAAATAGATAAGCAATAGGTCCTGTTCAACAGCTTGCATTCATTTTAAATAAGAGGTAAAATACGCTTTAGTTTAATACGAAAAGCGGAGGCGTACAGGCTTTCCTGATTTTTGCAGGGAAAATGCTTGTGATTGGAGAGGCTGGCGCTGGCGCTTGACAGTATTTATAGAAAGGGTTGTCCTAAATGGCAAACGAATTCCGTGTTTGCGACGATTGTCAGGCCGTAAACCTTAAAACATTGATTCCAAAGCTAAAGCAGCTGGATCCTGAAGCGACTGTCGATATCGCCTGCCAGTCTTATTGCGGACCAGGCAGGAAGAAAACATTTGCGTTCGTCAATAACCGGCCAGTTGCTGCACTGACTGAAGAAGAGCTTCTGGAAAAAGTCCAGAAGAAACTTAAGTAAGTTTTTATTTTTAATATAATGGCTTCCGAATAAAGGCCTATATAAATCACCTTTAAACAACAGTTTAGAGGTGATTTTTTTTCCGGAGAAACTTGCAAACTAGTTTAAAACACCGGGATTATAGGAATGAAAGGGAATAGGAAAAGTTTCTGCATTTGCATATGCAATTTTTGTAAAAAAATGCAGAAAATCGAGATGATTTGACGAACGAAACAGGCTATAATAAAAACAAGCTAATCAGGAAGAAGGAGAACGATGGGATATTCGGAAGAAAAATTACTTGAAGAAAAAGTTTTCAAAGATCCAGTACACCGCTATGTCCATGTCCGTGACCTGGTGATCTGGGATTTGATCGGAACGAAGGAGTTCCAGCGCCTGAGAAGGATCAAGCAGCTCGGCACGACGTACCTAACCTTCCACGGAGCTGAACATAGCCGGTTCAACCATTCACTGGGAGTCTATGAAATCACCCGGCGGATCGTCGACAATGCGTTCGCTTCCCGTCCTGAATGGGATGAAGGAGAACGCCTGCTATCATTATGCGCAGCCCTGCTCCATGACCTTGGCCATGGCCCGTTCTCGCATTCATTCGAGAAGGTATTCGACCTTGATCATGAGGATTTCACAAGGGAAATCATCCTTGGCGACACAGAAGTGAACCAAGTTCTTTCTAGAGTGGCGCCGGACTTCCCGAAAAAAGTCGCTGAAGTCATTGAAAAAACATATGAAAACAAGCTTGTCATCAGCTTGATTTCAAGCCAGATTGACGCTGACAGGATGGATTACCTGCAAAGGGATGCCTATTTTACCGGAGTCAGCTACGGACATTTTGATATGGAACGGATTTTGCGTGTGATGCGTCCGCGCGAGGACCAGGTCGTGATCAAGCAAAGCGGGATGCATGCTGTCGAGGACTACATAATGAGCCGCTACCAGATGTACTGGCAGGTTTATTTCCATCCAGTGACAAGGAGTGCCGAGGTCATCCTGACGAAAATCCTGCACCGTGCCAAACACCTTCACGAGCAAAACTACACCTTTAAACATAAACCGCATCATTTTTATTCAATATTTGAAGATCGCATGACACTCGAAGACTATTTAAAGTTGGATGAAGCCGTGTTCCTCTACTATTTCCAGATTTGGGAGGAAGAAGAGGACGAAATCCTGAGCGATTTGTGCCGCCGCTTCAATAACCGCAATCTATTTAAATATGTCGAGTTTGATCCTGCCAAGGAATACAAGAAGCTTGCGAAGCTTTTTATGTTATTCGAGCAGGCGGGACTGGATCCAGAATATTACCTGGTGGTCGATTCATCATCAGACCTGCCTTACGATTTTTACCGTCCGGGTGAAGAGGAAGAACGCCTTCCGATTCATCTGCTGAAGAAAAACGGCGAAATTCGCGAGCTTTCGAGAGAGTCTGATATTGTCGACGCCATTTCAGGTAAAAGACGGACAGACCATAAACTATATTATCCTTCCGATTTCCTGGAAAAGGGAAAAGCACGTCCTGAGATTGAACAGATTGCACAGATTCTTGAGCTGAACTTAGACAATGGGACCATTTGATACAGGAGTTGACGCGTTTTGCTAAAAGACCATGCTAAAATCATACATGCCATTTCAGTTTCCGGAGAGGTCATCGGCAGGAAAAAACTGCAAAAAATGATCTATATCGCAAAAAAGATGGAATTCCCGTTCCAGGAACGTTTCCAGTTCCATTTTTACGGACCATATTCCGAAGAACTTACATTGCGGATTGAAGAGCTTTGCAATATGGGCTTCTTGAACGAAGTGAAGGAAAAGAAGGGCGGCTACTACCAGTACCGCTATACATTGACCGAAGCAGGCCAGGAATTCCTCGGCGAAAACAGCGTCGAAATGCCTTGCCTCGGCGACTGCCTGACCGACATCAACGACCAGAATGCAAGATTCCTTGAACTCGTTTCAACTGTTTTGTATTTTGATAACTTGCCAGAAGCCGAAGTCCGGGAAAAAATCCAGACCGTCAAAAAGAGCCAGAAATACACCGATGAAGAAATCGACGAAGCCTATGCTTATATCGCGGGCTTGAAAACAAAGTCGAGGCAATTGTTGGCATAAGAAGATTTTTATTATGAATCGAGTATGGGACCTTTTATTGGGTTTTGTGCTCGGTTTTTCTTTATGTAAATACCAACTCGAAAAGAGAATAATGTGCGGATAAACCGGTTGAGAAGAGAATTATCGTCACATAAAAGAGAATAATGTGCGGATAAATTGGTTGAGAAGAGAATTATCGTCACATAAAAGAGGATAATGTGCGGATAAATCGGTTGAGAAGAGAATTATCG
>NZ_JAGGQU010000008.1:156100-195922 GCF_018613155.1 Bacillus sp. ISL-55
GAGAATAATGTGCGGATAAATCGTGAGGGAAGAGAATTATCGTCACAAAAAAGAGGATAATGTGCGGATAATCCGGTTGGTAAGGAAATTATCGTCACAAAAAAGAGGATAATGTGCGGATAAATCGGTAGGGAAGAGAATTATCGTCACATAAAAGAAAAAAGCCCAGAATCCTCTGAGCTTTTAGTCCATTCTCATTCTATTCGTCACTCAACCGCTTGCCTGCTACACCATAGTGGTTTTTCGTCATTTCCTCGATGAACACGACGACTTTTTCTTTAGGTGCGCCGGTTGTTTCGCTGACAGCGTGTGTTACTTTTTCTACTAGTGCTTTCTTTTGGTCCTCTGAGCGTCCTTCAAGCATTTTTACTGTTACGTATGGCATGTGCATTGCCTCCTTTGAATGGTTGATAGTTTATTCTAAATTGAGTTTTTCATAATTCGCAGAAATTCGCAAGTCCGGTAAAAGATTGTCTTTTTCACATTCCAACGAGAATGGGTTATACTTTATGGAAAAGACAATAAAAGGGGAATGGAATGTGAGCTTACCCTATTCGTTAGAGGAAATTCCGTATGTGGCTGCGGCGTTGATGATCGCTTTCGCGGTTCATGAATTTGCGCACGCCTGGGTTGCGTATAAGTTTGGCGACCCGACCGCCCAGAGACAGGGACGATTGACGCTGAATCCAATCAAGCACTTGGACCCGCTGGGAACAATCTTGATTTTCATAGCTGGATTCGGCTGGGCAAGACCGGTTCCGGTCAATCGATTCATGTTCAAAAATCCAAAGCTTGCCGGAGTGCTCGTGTCGGTTGCCGGGCCAGTAAGCAATCTTATTCTGGTCTTTCTGGCATTCGCCATCTGGTACATATTTATGATGCTTGGATTGGCACCCGGGGTTCCAGAGTTTTTCCTGGACTTCCTGAATATCTTTATCGGCCTGAATGCGATGCTCTTCATATTCAACCTGTTGCCGTTCCCGCCGCTTGATGGTTATCGGATCATCGAGGATCTGGCACCATCGGACATCAGGGCAAAAATGACCCAGTATGAAGCTTATGGATCGATCATTTTCTTGATACTTGTGATCACGCCCCTTGACCAATATACAATCCAGCCGATTTTCCACTATTTGATTCCGGCTGTGACCGATGGAATATACAATTTATTTTTCTGATACATTTTAAGGAGGTTTCCAACATGGAAGAAAAAAAGGGCAAGAATATTGGCTTCAATATTATAAAAAATGACCCGATGGACGGCCATAAAGGCTTTGGAAAAGGTGTTCTCACACTTGATAATGTTTCGCCGGTCATCATTGACGTGGATGCGGGCGAGGCAGCTGTAGAAGTTGGTGCGATGCACGCGCGCAGTGCAGTTGAGAAAGGAATCAAGTTTCTCCCTGACCGAAATGAAGTGCCTGATGCCAAGCTATATTGGGTAGTCTGGGTGACGATTGACAGGAAGGAAAAGGGTCCTTATTATGCAGGTGTCACAGCATGCGAAATGACCGTCAACCGAGAAATCCGCCGTGGCTATAAATTGCTGCCAGAGCATGTGAACCGTCTTGATAAGTCGATCAAGCGCCATATTATTGTGGACCATATGGATGAAAAATCAAAACAGATTCTAGCAGATTTTCTGAAAAATCATGATCCGGGAATGTGGGAACGTTCTGAAGACAAGCTGAAGAGTGATTTATTAGCCAATTAATATATTTGGATAATTCTTCTAATAATTTGTCTAAATTGTGACATTTAACAGCAAGTGACAATATCTGGCTTGCTCAAATGCAATAAAAAAAGTAAACTGATAACAGCGTAAAACACATTTTATGCTAGGACGAGAAAAACCCCGGAGGCTTGCTTCCGGGGTTTTTCTTTTGGGAAGTTTTATTATAGTGAGATAATTGTTGTTGACACCGTATGGTATATAGGATGGTCTACAACCCGAAAATCCGTTTGTACCAAGGCTTCTTTTGCTTTTCCTTCTTAGGCTGTTCTTCCTTATGCTCTTCATGATCCAAATGATCTGTGCAGTATTCAGTAGGCTCTGTACCTGCAGCGAACAAGGTCAGCCTTTTTACCGGACATCCGTCAGCAGCGAGCTCGCCATTGGCAGGGTCAACATAGACGGCAACAGTCCCTTTTGCTGCCTTGAATTTTTTCGCAGGCTCATTATCAAGCGCTTTTTCCATAAAATCGAGCCAGATATTCTTCGCATAAGATTTCTCCACTGTCAGTTCAATCGGCTTGCCTTTATCGTACCCTGTCCAAACGGCTGAAACGAGCTGAGGAGTATAGCCAATCATCCAGCTGTCCGTTTCGGTCGTCCCCGACTTAGCAGCATAAGGTCTTGTCATTTTTTTAATCAGCGTGCTGCCTGTTACGGAAGAATAGCCATTCAGCTTTTTATCAAAAATGCCTGTCAGCATATGGGTCATTACCGAGGCGAGTTCTGGCTTCAACACTTCTTCTTTTTCAGCCTTATACTCGTAAATCACTTCACCTTTATGGTTTTCGACCCTCTTAATCAGTACGGGATCTACTTTTTTTCCCCCATTCGCCAGAATACTGTAGGCGTTCGCCATATCAATCACCCTGACACCGGATGTGCCTAGGGCTAGCGAGGGTACGTTGTCCATATCCGTTTTGATTCCAAATCGTTTCGCCGTTTCAACGAGAGTTTCTTCCCCCAGGAACAGATGGGTTTTTACGGCGTAAACATTATCTGATAACGCCAGGGCCTGTGCCATCGTAATGTCATCTTCCGCATATTTATTGTTAAAATTATGCGGCGTATACTCTGAGCGTCCATCATCGAACAGGAACGTCGTCAGCTGGCTTTTCATTGTCGACGATGGAGTGAATCCATTCTCGAGTGCCGCATAATACAGGATCGGTTTCATTGTCGACCCTGGCTGCCTGACAGCCTGCACTGCACGGTTGAACGGACTCTCTTCATAATTCTTGCCGCCGACAAGCGCAACCACATGGCCATTTTTCGGATTCATCGCCACAAAGCCTGCCTGGATTTCTGAGTCGGAAGCAATCATTTTATCAATCGACTTTTCCGCGATTTCCTGCTGATCAAGATCAAGGGTCGTATAAACCCTTAATCCCCCAAGCGAAATGGTCCGATCATCAAAGTTCAACGAATTCTTTAGAGCATTCTGGACGGCATCCTGGAAGTATGGAGCCGCTCCAATCCTGGAATGTTGGTGTTCTCCGACAAGCTTCAGTTTTTCAATGCTCGCTTTTTGCGCGGCAAGTTCGGTGATATATCCGTTTGTCTTCATCGTGCTTAAAATGGTCCGCTGCCGATGCTTTGCTTTTTCCATTGAGGCGAAAGGAGAGTAAATGCTCGGTCCTTTCGGGATTCCCGCCAGCATGGAAGCTTCCGCCAGGGATAATTCCTTCGCGTCCTTGCCAAAATAATAACGGCTTGCTGCCTGGACCCCGTATGCACCATTGCCATAATAAATCGTATTTAGATAGCCTTCGAGGATCTCATCCTTGGAATAATTCATCTCAAGGCGCAAAGTGTAAAGCGCTTCTGTCGCCTTTCGTTTCCAAGTCTTATCATGTTCCAGATAAAGATTCCTTGCATATTGCTGGGTGATCGTGCTCGCACCCTGAACCTTGGCCATCGCCTTCAAGTCAGCGATCGCAGCACCGGCAATCCGCTTATAATCAAACCCATTATGGGTAAAAAAGGTTTTATCCTCTATAGAAACTGTCGCATTAATTAAATGGGGTGAAATATCCTTGAGCGCTACCCAATAGCGCTTTTGGCCGGAATGGCTCTCGCCGATCACCGTTCCGTCATCCGAGAAAAACAAAGTCGATTGTGGCACGGCGAGCGGAGGCGGACCCTGGAGCTTCGCATACCCGATCAGGGAAAAGTAGAGTACAGTCGCCAAAGCGAGTCCTGCAAGCCCGAAGAAAATCAAAGCACGCAAATATTTAATCGTCTTGCGAAACCGCTGGTCTGTCATCAGCTCCATAATGCTTCCTCCTAAAAAAAGATAGATATTATCAGTATGAAAAAAAACAGCAGGTTTTAAACATAGAATCAAAGTTAATTAAATTTTTGCTTGCATTTTTGCTAGATTCAACTATACTTTTTCTGATGTTTGTATTTGTGATGTTGGGGAAGTATAAAAAATAATATGAAAGCGTCATGCTTGCACACGATAAATTTGGACAGTTCAGAAGTTCATAACCTGAAATTCGCCGCATCATAACGGAAATTTTTTTGCCGAAAGGAAGGAAGAAAAAATGGGTCTTTGGTTTACAGAAAAGCAGACAGAAAACTTTGGTATCACTATGAAAGTGAACAAGACGTTACATACAGAACAGACTGAATTCCAGAAGCTTGATATGGTGGAGACAGAAGAGTGGGGCAATATGCTTCTTCTTGACGACATGGTCATGACTTCTGTTAAAGATGAGTTCGTTTACCACGAGATGGTTGCACACATTCCATTGTTCACTCACCCAAATCCCGAGCATGTATTGGTTGTAGGTGGCGGTGACGGAGGCGTAATCCGTGAAGTGCTTAAGCACCCTAGCGTGAAAAAGGCTACTCTTGTTGATATCGATGGAAAAGTAATCGAGTATTCTAAGAAATATCTGCCTGAAATCGCTGGCAAGCTTGATGACCCGCGTGTTGATGTCCAGGTTGGCGACGGCTTCATGCATATCGCGGAAAGCGAAAACCAGTACGATGTCATCATGGTTGACTCTACTGAACCAGTCGGACCGGCAGTGAATTTGTTCACAAAAGGCTTCTACGCTGGAATTTCAAAAGCGTTGAAGGAAGACGGAATTTTCGTTGCTCAGTCTGACAACCCTTGGTTCAAGGCTGATCTCATCCGCAATGTACAGAAGGATGTTAAAGAGATCTTCCCGATCACACGCCTATACATTGCGAACATCCCAACATACCCAAGCGGAATGTGGGCGTTCACACTTGGCTCAAAGAAGCACGATCCATTGGAAGTAAGTGAAGACCGCTTCCACGACATCGAAACAAAGTACTACACGAAAGAACTTCACAAAGCCGCTTTCGTATTGCCTAAATTCGTTGGCGATCTTGTAAAATAATGCATTCTAGCAAAACAGACAATACGGCTTCCCGGTAAATCCGGGGGCCATTTTATTGTGAAAAGCGATTGAGCTATATAATTCCCGAAGTGATATGATTCGAAAAAAAACAACTTGAAAGAGGTGCTTAATATGCGTTTTGATGAAGCTTATTCTGGCAATGTGTTTATCGGCAGCCATTCTAATTATGAAGAAAGCAAGGCGGTGCTTTACGGTATGCCAATGGACTGGACAGTCAGCTACCGTCCGGGTTCACGTTTTGGACCGGCCCGCATCCGTGAGGTATCAATCGGCCTTGAGGAGTACAGCCCTTATCTTGAGCGCGAGATGGCTGATCTCAACTATTTCGATGCAGGAGATATCCCGCTGCCTTTCGGGAATCCGCAGAAGAGCATAGACCTGATTGAAGAATACGTGGACAAACTTCTGGCTGATGAGAAATTCCCGCTTGGAATGGGCGGCGAGCATTTGGTATCTTGGCCAGTCATGAAGGCAGTCGCGAAAAAATATGATGACCTTGCCATCATTCACTTTGACGCACATACGGACCTGCGTGAACACTATGAAGGCGAGCCCTTGTCCCATTCAACGCCAATCCGCAAGATTGCTGAGAAAATTGGACCGAAAAATGTTTACTCATTCGGAATCCGCTCTGGCATGAAAGAAGAATTCGATTGGGCGAAGGAAGTGGGCTTGCATATTTCCAAATTTGAAGTCCTTGAGCCTTTAAAGGAAGTATTGCCTAAGCTTGCTGGCCGTCCTGTATATGTGACGATCGACATTGATGTACTTGATCCTGCACACGCGCCTGGAACAGGAACAGTCGACGCTGGCGGAATAACGTCCAAGGAACTGCTTGCATCAATCCATGCAATCGCAAATTCTGGCGTGAACGTAGTTGGAGCAGACCTGGTAGAAGTAGCGCCAATCTACGATACATCCGAAATGACAGCCAACACAGCAAGCAAAATCATCCGTGAAATGCTGCTTGGGTTTGTAAAATAAAACTCTTTACTGCTCTCTTTTTAAAAAGGGGGCGTTTTTTTTTGCGAAAAAATTAATGACCTGTTACTAATAGTTACCTTCATAGGAAGGAATATTCTGAATAATATAGAAAATATAATGATTATGTAAGTAATCACTAAAAAGGAGGTAAAAAGGATGAAAACATTGGTTTCTTTTTTCAACCGCATCATGCAACGATATTTGCCTGATCCGTTTCTATTTGTCATCATCTTAACTTTTGTTGTATTTGGATTAGGCCTTATTTTTACCGACAGCGGTCCATATCAGATGGTTCAGCATTGGGGCGGCGGATTCTGGGGCTTGCTGACGTTCTCGATGCAGATGGTGCTTGTCCTGGTTACAGGTCATGTGCTGGCGAGCAGCAATGTCTTTAAGAAGGGACTCGGAGCACTTGCTTCACTTGCTAAATCTCCAGGACAGGCGATCGTCATTGTCACGGTTGTATCCATGATTGCCAGCTTGATTAACTGGGGATTTGGGTTGGTCATTGGAGCTCTGTTTGCCAAGGAGCTGGCGAAAAAGGTTAAAAACGTGGATTACAGGCTGTTAATTGCAAGCGCTTACGCTGGGTTCATCGTCTGGCATGGCGGTATTTCCGGTTCAATTCCACTGACAATCGCGACGGAGGGACACTTCTCGCAGGATTTAATCGGCATTATCTCGACAGATCAGACGATTTTTGCCAACTTCAATCTTTTCATTATCTTAATCTTGCTTCTTGTATTGCCGGTTGTTAACCGCCTGATGATGCCATCGAAGGATCAAACAGTGACGGTCGACCCTGTATTGCTGGAGAATGACGTACAGGCTGCCGCCCTCGAGCAGGGAGCAATGACGCCTGCCGAAAAGCTTGAGAACAGCAGGATTGTTTCCTTGCTGACAGGTATTTTTGGACTTGTGTTTCTATTTTATTATTTTGCTGCAAATGGATTTAAGCTGAATCTTGATATCGTCAACTTCCTGTTCCTGTTCCTCGGCATCCTGTTCCATGGAACGCCAAAGCGTTTCCTCGAGGCGGTAGTGAACGCGGTAAAAGGAGCAAGCGGGATCATCATCCAATTCCCTTTTTACGCGGGAATCATGGGGATGATGACGGCATCTGGCCTGGCTGCCGTCATGTCAGAAGGATTCGTATCGATCTCAAATGAATTCACATTCCCATTCTTCGCCTTCCTGAGTGCGGGATTGGTCAACTTCTTCGTTCCATCGGGCGGAGGACAGTGGGCAGTCCAGGCGCCAGTCATGCTTGAAGCAGCCCAGACCCTTGGAGTATCCATCCCGAAAACAGCAATGGCCGTTGCCTGGGGCGACGCATGGACCAACCTGATCCAGCCATTCTGGGCATTGCCTGCTCTGGCGATTGCCGGACTCAAGGCAAAAGACATCATGGGATACTGTGTGTTGACTCTGATTGTTTCTGGAGTTCTTATCTCGGTTGGAATGCTATTTTTCTAAATAGGAGATTTAAGGAGGAGCTGGTTGCTTCTCCTTTTTACTGGAAAAAATCATGGGTAATTTCCAGTTTGCGAATAAATGGTGGTTTTTTGCGAATAAACCAGCTGTTTTGCGAATAAACGAGTTTTTTTTGCGAATAAACTTCGATATTTGCGAATAAAAACAATGCTATTCGAAAAAAATCATGAGTGTTGCCTATCAATAGCCCAAATTCCGGTCAGAAAATAAAAACTGGACAGCCAAATCGCCATCCAGTACCCTCACTTACATCTTTTCGAATGTATCACAAATGGTTTCACGTTCATTTACTGCTTGTTTTCCGGAGTTCGCGACCACAAGGATTGAATCGGCAACACATTGATCGCCTTCAGCCCAATATTTGCAGTTTTCTACTTCGCATTTTACTTCGATTTTCATGTATGCCACCTCCTTAAAAGGTTTTAATAATCAATACCCGCTTTGGTGTTGAGCTAATCCTATAGGCTGATTTTTCCTGCCGCTAAATGAACATGCAACTTCCTGCGAACCTTGCACTTTCAAAGGAGAATATTTATACTTATAAAGTTATAATGAAGATAGAAAAGCGTCAGCGACATGGTTAGAACGGATAATGCGCTGATGCTGGATAAGAAAAGGGCGTGTTAACGGTGTCTAGTAAACCCGCTGATCAGATTCCTGTCAAGGTGACGGTTAAAACGGCGATTTACAGTGGCAAAGAGAAGGAAACTTTTGAATTGACCACTTTTGGCCGATACTATAAAAAGGCGAACAGCTCTTACCTCCAATATGATGAAGTGATGGAGGAAGGAGATGTCCATACGACGGTTAAAATATCAGGGGATGAAGTGCTGATTTTGCGCAGCGGTGCGATCAAGATGAGGCTTCTTTTTCTGCTGAATAAAAAAACTCCGGGCAATTATCAGACCCAATATGGGCTGCTGCAGACTTCTGCGCTCACGAAGCGGCTCGATACTGATTTTAACGAGACAAAGCAGGAGGGCCATGTGGACTTGCTGTATGATATGGCAATACAGGGCGCGACTGCAGGTACATACCATTTGACGATCAATTATAAGGAGGAAGGCAAATGAATATAGTTGAACAGGTTCAATTGAAGCTGAAGGAAGAAATCAAGCAGGCGATCATCAAAGCTGGCCTAGCTGAGGAAGCGCAAATTCCGGCCGTTATTTTAGAGACGCCTAAGGAAAAAGCGCACGGGGATTACTCGACGAATATGGCGATGCAGCTTGCGCGCGTGGCGAAGAAGGCGCCTCGCCAGATTGCGGAGCAGCTGATCGAGAACTTCGATAAAAGCAAGGCATCCATCGAGAAAATTGAAATCGCCGGACCAGGCTTCATTAACTTTTACATGGATAACAGCTATTTGACGGACTTGATTCCGGCAATCCTTGAAGCAGGCGATAATTATGGTGAATCGAATGTAGGAAATGGCGAGAAGATCCAGGTCGAGTTTGTTTCTGCCAACCCGACTGGCGACCTTCACCTTGGCCATGCGCGCGGCGCGGCTGTCGGTGATTCGCTGTGCAATGTGCTTGCCAAGGCTGGATATGATGTATCCCGTGAATATTACATCAACGACGCTGGGAACCAGATTAACAATTTGGCTCTTTCTGTTGAGGCTCGCTACTTCCAGGCGCTAGGCATGGACAAGCCGATGCCAGAGGATGGCTATCATGGAGCAGATATCATCGGAATCGGGAAAACCCTCGCTGAAGAGTTCGGCGATAAGTATGTGAATGTTCCGGACCAGGAGCGCTTTGATGCTTTCCGTGAGTACGGCTTGAAATATGAGATGGAAAAGCTGAAGCAGGACCTTGAGAACTTCCGTGTTCCATTCGATGTTTGGTATTCTGAAACTTCTCTATATCAAAATGGCAAAATCGACGTGGCACTAGATGCACTGCGTGCGAATGGCCATATCTATGAAGAGGACGGCGCGACTTGGTTCCGTTCATCAGAGCTCGGCGATGACAAGGACCGCGTGCTGATCAAACAGGATGGCTCTTACACGTACCTGCTACCGGATATTGCTTATCATAAGGATAAGCTTGAGCGCGGTTTTGAAAAGCTGATCAACATCTGGGGAGCGGACCATCACGGTTATATCCCTCGTATGAAGGCAGCGATTGAGGCACTTGGCTACGGACGCGACGCGCTTGAAGTTGAAATCATCCAGCTCGTTCATCTCTATAAGAATGGCGAGAAGATGAAGATGAGCAAGCGAACTGGTAAGGCTGTCACAATGCGTGACTTGATCGATGAAGTTGGCCTGGATGCAGTCCGTTACTTCTTCGCGATGAGAAGCGCGGATACTCACATGGATTTCGACCTTGATTTGGCCGTATCCCAGTCTAATGAAAACCCAGTATTCTACGCACAGTATGCACATGCCCGTATCAACAGCATCCTGCGTTCTGCGGCAGAGCAAGGCTTGATTTTTGACATCGAGGCAGACTTCAAGCATGTCCAATCTGAAAAAGAAATCGACCTGCTGAAAAAGCTTGGCGAATTCCCGCTGGCTGTTGCTGAAGCAGCACAAAAGCGCATGCCACATCGAATCTCTAACTACATTTTCGAATTGGCATCCGTATTCCACAGCTTCTACAACGCTGAAAAAGTATTGGATCTCGACAATAAAGAGAGAACAGTGGCCCGCCTGTCACTGATCAAGACAGCACAGATCACATTGAAGAATGCATTTGAGTTGATTGGGGTTTCGGCTCCCGAGAAGATGTAAGTAGAAAATAGTGAGACCCAGCCGAAAATGGCTGGGTCTCTTTTGAATTGGAAAAAGTACAGTGTAATTTCCAATTCGCTATAAAAAATTGATTTTCGCTATATAAACGATATTTTCGCTATAAAAAAGATTTTTTCGCTATATAAATAAAATTTTCGCTATAAAATGAATTTTTTCGCTATAAAAATTGTTTTTTCGCTATAAAATCGGATTTGGGCCCGGCGGGAATTAAGTCTTCCACTCCAATACAGCTCCGCCAATCCGTTTCACTCCGCGGATCTTCGCCAAATCCTCGACCAGTTTTAGCGCAGCTTTGTCTTTCTCTTTCGCTTCAATCATGAAATCGACATCCTGGCCGATGCCCCGCAGTATATCAATCAATGGCATGATGAATTCTGAGTCAACATAATCTGCGTGTGATCGATACGCTTTTTCCGATTTCGGCGAGGAGATATGAATTTTAGGCTTCAGGCCGGTCCGTTCCCAGGTCGCAAAACCGGCAGGAAGCAGCGTTTCCAAAGCTCCCTCACAAAGATTCGCCATATGATGGTGATAATCGAACATAAATGGCACGTCTTCTTTTAAGCAGGCAGCGAGGGTTTCTTCTGCATTGTACGTTTTATCATCATTTTCAAGTGTGGTGATTTTCTTGATATGTTCTGGTAGCCTGGCGAAGTTTTCATGGAAACGAATAATGGTTTCTTCTTTATTCCCATAGGCACCGCCAATATGGATATTGATAATTGCTTCATTTTCCAGTCCCATCGCTTCGAGCATTCCGTAGTGGTATTCCATGTCCAAAATCGCATTAGCGGTTACTTCCTCTCTTGGCGAGGTGAACAGCGTGAATTGGTTCGGGTGGAAGCTCGTCCGCAGCCCATGTTTCTTAACCAGGTCCCCGATTTCCAGCCACTTTTCGCGAAAAGGAGTGACATAATCCCATTTCACTTCAGGGTGGGTGGCCAGCGGCGCGATCGAGCTTGAGAATCGATACAAGGGAATATCATGGGCGATATTGTAGTGGATCATCCGTTCCGTATTCACGAGGTTCTGATAAGTAACAGAAAGCAGCTTTTCATGCCGCTCCTCTTTCCCGAGCTGTCCATAACGTGCAAATGTGAGTGCCTTTGACGGGGAAGCATCCCATAGGCTGATGGCAGTGGATACATAACCCAGCCGAATGAACATATAAAACCTCCTTCATCCGGAAGAGGTCTAACTAACTCCGGTTTTATTTGTTATAGAAAGTCTGTTTTCGTAAGGATTGTTGTTAAAATCCTAAAGCCGATTTTAACGTATGATATCCGTTTTGCAGGTCGGTATTAAGTTTGCATGCTCTTTTCTCATAATAAGCTTCAACTTTACGAAGGAATATAGGTAATAAAGTACCATTTTGTCTTCAATAGCAACAAGGTTTGAGAAAAGAGCCTATAGAAAAAATGATATCGTTCTTGCCGCGGTTTCTTTGATTGACAAAAATATATTGGCTCGGCTGAAGTCAGACAGTGAAACCTTACGCGAATCCAGAAGATCTTCTGTCAAAATATGTTTAACCTTTTTAATAAAAGCTGGATCATAAACTAAGCAATTCAATTCATAATTCAAAAACATGCTTCTTTTATCAAAATTCGCGGTTCCAATATCACAAATATTGTCATCAATAATCATGACTTTTGCATGATAAAATCCCTTCAAATACTGGTATACATCAGCTCCCTCCTTGAGAAGTGAACGTAAATACCTGTATGAAGCCTCTTTTACAAGGATATGGTCAGACTTGTATGGCACAAGAACCGTAACCGAAACACCTCGGCGGATTGCAGCCTGTAAATGGTCAAAGACCTTTTTACTAGGGATGAAATAGGGTGTGCCAATGACAAGGGATTGCTGTGCCTCACTGATTAAAGTAACAATTAAATCCTGTAATGAATCTCCTTCAGTTGGGACAAGCTGCTGGCGGATAGATCCCTTTTTCAATTCGGGGAAATAAGCCTTGTCTTGCAGGAGATTAATTTTCTTCGCGCGATGCCAGTCATGTAGAAATTCCTCCTGCAGGTCAACAATTCCTTCACCAGTTAATTTCAAGTGATAATCCCGCCAGGGTGATAGCTTTGGATCACGGTCATTATACTCATTACCGATATTGAAGCCGCCAAGAAAACCGATATGTCCATCGATGACAGATATTTTGCGATGGTTGCGGACCTGGGATGAATAGAACAAGAATGGAAACTTAGGTATATGCGAGAATGCGAACTCGACTCCGGCAGCCTTCAAGGACTGGATAGTTTTTCGTTTTAAGTTGCTCCCAATCCAATCCACAAGCAGTCGAACCTCAACACCCTCCTGAGCTTTTTCCTTTAATAGCGACACAAACTCGTGGCTGATTTTATCATCTTTGACAATATAAAATAAAATATGAATATGCTGCTTTGCTTTTTTAATTTCAGAAAATAAATCCTCAAATAGTTCAGGGCCCTTCGCGAAAATTTCCAGGTCGCTTCTTCTATCGGGAAAAACACATTTCCTTGCCTTTGCAAGATGCTGTTTCCGTCCGAGCATAAAATCCACAGTGACCCACAGGGCAAGCCCGGCTATTATCCAAAATAAGCTCCATCCAATTCCCATAGCGTTTCGGCTCCCTTAAAAAAATAATAAGAAAATTCCTGCTCACTTCGAGCAGTGTCCAGCTCCAGTTCCTTTCCAGAAATGTTTCGGTACCCCGATGAAATCTTCACCGGCAGGCCCTTAACATGCTTGTCTGGTCTGATCAAGGCGCGTCTGCATTTCATATTATTTTTGCCGAAAACATTCAATATATGTTAAATTCCTTTAAAAGAGGAAGTGTAAACAATTTTCAGAAATGAAAGGAAATGAGTTGACTGAATGCTCATTCATTATATAATGTAGTTAAAGGTATATTCAGAAAATTTGTTTGGTTAAAAATTTTCATCCAAAAATCAGCATCGAAAGGGGTAAATGATTTTTATGAACGGTCTGCTATGGATTAATCTTATCGCGTTCTTACTTGTAACCGCTTACGCCGTCAGCTTGTTTGTATACGTGGTAAAGACGAGAATTGAGTACATCAAGCTTGGCAAGAAATCAGAGTTTGATGATGATATCAAGGACCGCTGGAGAAGAATCCTTGTCCATGTATTTGGCCAGAAAAGGCTTTTGAAGGACAAGAAAAGCGGTGCAATCCACGTTATGTTTTTCTATGGATTTCTTCTTGTACAGTTCGGGGCAATTGATTTTATCTGGAAAGGAATCAAGCCTGGCTCGCATTTGCCATTAGGCCCGTTATATCCAGGTTTTACATTTTTTCAGGAGCTCGTTACGCTGACAATTCTTGTAGCGGTAGTATGGGCTTTTTACCGCCGCTATGTTGAAAAGCTTGTCCGCCTGAAGCGCGGCTTCAAGAATGGGCTCGTATTGCTGTTCATCGGCGGATTGATGCTTTCTGTATTGCTCGGAAACGGGATGGGCATGATCTGGCACGGCCATGAGGGAACATGGACTGAACCGGTCGCATCTCTTATTGCGGCAGCATTCAGCGGAATTCCTGAAGCGGCTGCCATCACGATTTTCTATATCGCATGGTGGATTCATTTGCTGTTCTTGCTTGCGTTCCTGGTATATGTACCACAATCCAAGCATGCTCACTTGATCGCCGGTCCAGCCAATGTTTATTTAACAAGGGTTGATTCACCAGGAAAGATTACAAAGATCGATTTTGAAGATGAAACACAGGAAACATTCGGTGCCGGTAAAATTACTGATTTCAATTATGAACAGATGATCGACTTTTATGCTTGCGTAGAATGTGGACGCTGTACGAATATGTGTCCGGCAACAGGCACTGGAAAAATGCTGTCGCCAATGGACTTGATCGTCAAGCTGCGTGACCATTTGACGCTTCACGGCGCAGCGGTTACATCCAAGCAGCCATGGGTGCCGACTTTTGCTTTTTCAAACACTAAGGGCAACCAGCTCGCTTTGGCAGCTGCCGGCCAGGGCGCGAATGAAGCTGCAGCAGGCCTCGCATACAGCCCAAGCATGATCGGCGATGTCATCACAGAAGAAGAAATCTGGGCATGTACAACTTGCCGTAACTGTGAAGACCAGTGTCCAGTCATGAACGAGCACGTGGATAAAATCATCGACCTCCGTCGTTATCTAGTTTTGACTGAAGGTAAGATGGACGCTGATGCACAGCGCGCGATGACGAATATCGAGCGCCAGGGCAATCCTTGGGGCTTGAACCGTAAGGAAAAAGAAAACTGGCGCGAGCTTCGCGACGATGTAGTCATTCCTACGGTAAAAGAAATGAAAAAGGCAGACGAAGAATTCGAATACTTATTCTGGGTTGGCGCGATGGGTTCATTTGACAACCGCAGCCAGAAGATTGCCCTTTCATTCGCTAAGCTATTGAATGAAGCAGGCGTCAAGTTCGCGATCCTTGGAAACAAGGAAAAGAACTCCGGCGATACACCGCGCCGCCTTGGCAACGAGTTCCTATTCCAGGAACTTGCGACAAAGAATATCGAAGAATTCGAGAAAAATGAAGTGAAGAAGATCGTGACGATTGACCCTCACGCATACAATATCTTTAAGAATGAATATCCTGACTTCGGTTTTGAAGGTGAGGTCTACCACCATACTGAACTTCTTGCACAACTCGTGAAAGAGGGAAGGCTGACTCCAAAGCATGCAGTGAACGAAATGATCACTTTCCACGATTCCTGCTACCTTGGACGCTATAACGAAGTATATGACGCACCGCGTGATATCCTCAAGGCGATTCCTGGTGTGGATCTGAAGGAAATGGAACGCAACCGCGATACAGCAATGTGCTGTGGCGCTGGCGGCGGCTTGATGTGGATGGAAGAAGAGACAGGACACCGGATCAATGTATCCCGAACAGAACAAGCACTTGCAGTAAACCCATCCGTTATCAGTTCCGGATGCCCATACTGCCTGACAATGCTATCTGACGGAACAAAAGCGAAGGAAGTAGAAGAAAACGTCGATACACTAGACGTAGCCGAACTACTTGAAAAATCCGTTTTCGGAGAAATTAAACCGCTTGTATCATAAAGCTTTCTGTTAAAGCTCAATAGTTATTTGGAAAACCTGTTGATTGTAGTGGAGGGCGCGAAGACTCCTGCGGGAGCATGGGTCAGGGGAGACCCCGCAGGAGTGAAACGACGAGGAGGCTCCCCGAGCCACCCGCGGAAAGCGAAGCGCCTGGAACGGAAATCAACAGCCTTGTTTAAAGGAAAAAGGATACTTAAAACATGAATAGTAGAAGTTGACTCACAGTAAAAATTCGACATAAGACAGAATTTTTAGCAAAGTGTTTCAATTTCTACTATTTTTAAAGTAAAATGAATAGTATGATAAAGCGCTTACATTATTCTTCAGCAAAAAACCACCTTAGAACCTCACAACAAAACAACTGCTTGCTTATTTTTTTTAGACGAGTTTCGAGCGAGCGTTCAGTCAATCAAAAAAGACTGGATTGAGATCTATTTTTCATTTTCCAAAATTAATAGATTGAAAGGGAGAGATGACATTGGGGAAGACAGTCATTTTAGCAGGAGCTAGAACACCATTTGGCAAACTTGGCGGAGCTTTGAGCGGATTCACAGCTAGCCAGCTTGGCGGAATCGCGGTAAAAGAAGCAATGGCACGAGCGGAAGTAAAGCCGGAAGAAATCGGTGAGGTCATTCTAGGCACAGTATTGCAGGGAGGCCAGGGACAGCTTCCTTCACGCCAGGCTGCAAGAGAAGCTGGAATCCCGTGGGAAGTCAAAACGGAAACAATCAATAAGGTTTGTGCATCAGGCATGCGGAGCTTGACGCTCGGAGACCAAATCATCCGCGCAGGAGATGAGGAAGTCATTGTAGCCGGCGGTATGGAGTCAATGAGCAACGCGCCATATATTCTTCCGAAAGCACGATGGGGCTTCAGGATGGGCGACGGCCAGGTGAAGGATTTGATGATCCATGATGGACTGACTTGCAGCTTCAAGGGAGTCCATATGGGCACTTACGGAAATGAAGTAGCGAAAGAATATGAAATCAGCCGCCAGGAACAGGATGAATGGTCATATCGCAGCCACCAGAGAGCGATTGAAGCGATAGAATCAGGCAAGCTTGCGGAGGAAATCGTTCCGGTTGAAGTGCCGCAGCGCAAGGGAGACCCTATTTTGGTCCAGCATGATGAAGCACCAAGGAAGGATACATCAGTTGAAAAGCTAGCCAAGTTAGGTCCAGTTTTCAATTCTGATGGCACGATTACTGCGGGGAACGCACCGGGAATTAATGACGGCGCGGCAGCCCTCGTGCTGATGAGCGAAGAGCGCGCACAGCGTGAAGGCAGGACACCGCAGGCAGTCATCCTTGGGCATGCAGCCATCGCAACAGAAGCGAAGGATTTCCCGAAGACACCTGGAATTGTCATCAATGAGTTATTGAAAAAGACCGGAAAGTCGCTGGAAGAAATCGATCTCTTTGAAATCAACGAAGCTTTTGCTGCAGTCGCATTGACGAGTGGACGCATTGCGAACCTTGATCCGGAAAAGGTCAATGTGAACGGCGGTGCGGTTGCCCTTGGCCATCCTATCGGAGCAAGTGGGGCACGCATCATCCTTACTTTGATGCATGAACTGAAGCGCCGCGGCGGCGGGGTCGGCATTGCGGCGATCTGCTCGGGCGGCGGCCAGGGCGATGCAGTGATGATTGAGGTTCCGAAGCAGTAAGGATTTTGACAAAAGACGGGAGGGCAAGACACATTGCCCTCCATAGCAATGAATTTTATAGGAGGAGATAGAATGAGTGTGAAAAAAATCATGGTAATTGGCGCGGGACAAATGGGCTCTGGTATCGCCCAGGTATGCGCGCAGGCAGGATACGATGTATTTTTGAACGACCTGAAGCCAGAATTTGTTGAACGCGGACTTTCCGGCATCAAGAAAAACCTTGGCCGCCAGGTAGACAAAGGGCGAATGACTGCTGAACAGCTTGATGTGATTGTCGGAAGAATTACTTCCTCTTCAGACCTGCAGGATGCCAAAAATGCAGACCTAGTCATTGAAGCAGCAGTTGAAAACATGGACATCAAGGCAAAGATCTTTGCCCAGCTTGATGAAATTGCACCTGAACACGCCATCCTTGCTTCCAATACATCATCCTTGCCAATCACCGAAATTGCTGCAGCGACAAAGCGTCCTGAAAAAGTCATCGGCATGCACTTCATGAATCCAGTGCCAGTCATGAAGCTTGTTGAAATCATCCGTGGATTGGCGACAGCTGATGAAGTTTATCAAACAATCGAAGACATCACAAAAACATTGGAAAAAGTTCCTGTTGAAGTGAACGACTTCCCAGGCTTCGTTTCCAACCGTATTCTGATGCCAATGATCAATGAAGCAATCTACACATTGTACGAGGGAGTAGCGTCCAAGGAAGCGATCGACGATGTCATGAAGCTAGGCATGAACCACCCAATGGGACCGCTGACTCTTGCAGACTTCATTGGCCTTGATACTTGTCTCTACATTATGGAAACACTTCACGAAGGCTTTGGTGATGACAAATACCGCCCATGCCCACTATTAAGGAAATATGTAAAAGCAGGCTGGTTAGGCAAAAAATCAGGCCGTGGCTTCTACACTTACGAGTAAGAATTTTTCGTGAATCGTCCTTACATAAATTTTGTCTGGACGTGGGGAGGGTTAAGAATGAATCTGAGATTTACAGAAGAGCAGGAAATGATGCGCAAAATGGTGCGGGATTTCGCGCAAACCGAAATCGCTCCATTTGTTGAAAAAATGGAAGATGGCGAGTTCCCGAGGGAGATTTTAAAGAAGATGGGTGAGCTTGGCCTGATGGGAATCCCGGTACCTGAAGAATATGGCGGTTCGGAGATGGATTTCATCTCCTACATCATCGCGATCCATGAAATATCAAAGGTCAGCGCCACGGTCGGCGTCATCCTTTCTGTCCATACTTCAGTCGGAACGAACCCGATCTTGTATTTTGGTACAGAAGAGCAAAAGAAAAAATATGTACCTAAGCTGGCTGCAGGCGAATACCTCGGCGCATTCTGTCTGACAGAACCAAGTGCCGGCTCGGATGCTGCAAGCCTGAAAACAAGGGCCGTCAAAAACGATGGATACTATGTGTTGAACGGCTCGAAGGTGTTTATCACGAATGGCGGCGAAGCGGATGTGTATATCGTTTTCGCTTCTACTAATCCCGAAGCAGGTCCAAAAGGCGTTTCCGCTTTTATCGTCGAAAAAGACACACCGGGCTTCATCGTCGGCAAGGATGAGCACAAAATGGGCCTTTACGGCTCACGCACGGTCCAGCTGACATTTGAAGACATGAAGGTGCCAGAAGAACACCTGCTTGGCCAGGAAGGTGAAGGATTCAAGATCGCGATGAGCAACCTTGACTCTGGTCGTATCGGCATCGCCGCTCAGGCTCTTGGAATTGCTGAAGCTGCATTAGAAGCGGCGACTGACTACGCAAAAGAAAGAGTCCAGTTCGGCAAGCCAATCGCTGCCCAGCAAGGCGTCGGCTTCAAGCTGGCTGATATGGCAACATCGGTCGAAGCTGCGAAACTATTAATCTATCGCGCAGCACAATTACGCTCAGAAGGACAAAAGTGCGGAATCGAAGCATCCATGGCAAAGCTGTTCACATCACGCACAGCAGTAGAAGTCACCACAGAAGCCATCCAGGTCTTTGGCGGCTACGGTTACACAAAAGACTATCCAGTCGAACGCTACTTCCGCGACGCCAAAGTAACCGAAATCTACGAGGGTACGAGCGAGATACAGAAGATTGTTATTAGTAAGCAGTTGTAAGCCTTTATTGTGACAGGTTTACCCTCGGAAGCCAGAAAGCTGTCAAGAAAAGCCCGGAATCGTGACAGGTTCGGGTGCGGAAGCCGAAAAGCTGTCAAGAAAAGCCCAGAATCGTGACAGGTTTGGATGCGGAAGCCGGAAAGCTGTCAAGAAAAGCCCGGAATCGTGACAGGTTTGGCAGTGAAAGCAGAAAAGCTGTCAAGAAAAACCCGGAATCGTGACAGGTTTGGCGTCGGAACCCGAAAAGCTGTCAAGAAAAGCCCGGAATCGTGACAGGTTTGACAGTGGAAGCCGAAAAGCTGTCAAGAAAAGCCTGGAATCGTGACAGGTTTGAGTGTGGAAGCCAAAAAGCTGTCAAGAAAAGCCCGGAATCGTGACAGGTTTGGCTGCGGAAGCCGGAAAGCTGTCAAGATAACACCTGCTTTCGGGCTGTACACAAAATAACAGCGAAAAAAGGTCGCCATCAAGTCGAATGTAACAGCTACCTATATAAATAAACTAAATAGTAACGGAGGAAACAATAATGAATTTTCGATTATCCGAAGAACATGAAATGATCCGAAAAATGGTCCGTGATTTTGCGAGGAATGAAGTGGCTCCTACAGCTGCAGAGCGTGATGAAGAGGAACGCTTTGACCGCGAGATTTTTGACAAGATGGCTGAACTTGGCCTGACTGGAATTCCATGGCCGGAAGAGTACGGCGGAATTGGCTCCGACTATCTTGCATACTGCATCGCAGTTGAGGAACTGTCCCGTGTTTGTGCGTCGACAGGCGTTATGCTGTCCGCACACACCTCTCTTGCTGGCTGGCCGATCTTCAAGTTCGGAAACGAAGAGCAGAAGCAAAAATACCTGCGCCCGATGGCTGAAGGAAAGAGCATTGGCGCATACGGCCTGACTGAGCCAGGAAGCGGTTCGGATGCAGGTGCGATGAGAACGACGGCAAAAGAAGACGGAGATCATTATGTGCTTAACGGATCAAAAATCTTCATCACAAATGGCGGCGTAGCGGATATCTATGTGGTATTCGCATTGACTGACCCGTCCAGCAAGCATAAGGGTACGACTGCATTCATCGTCGAAAGCGACTTCGCTGGATTCTCTGTCGGCAAGAAGGAGAAAAAGCTCGGCATCCGTTCATCTCCTACAACGGAAATCATTTTTGAAGATTGCCGAGTGCCAAAGGAAAACATCCTGGGCGAAGTTGGCGAAGGATTCAAAATCGCAATGATGACGCTTGATGGCGGCCGTAATGGAATCGCTGCACAAGCTGTCGGAATCGCACAGGGCGCTCTTGATGCTGCAGTAGATTATGCAAAAGAACGCCAGCAATTCGGCAAGCCAATCGCGGCGAACCAGGGCATTGGCTTCAAACTGGCTGATATGGCAACATCTGTTGAGGCTTCAAGACTATTAACCTACCAGGCGGCATGGCTTGAGTCTGAAGGTCTTCCATACGGCAAGGAGTCTGCGATGTCCAAACTGTTTGCCGGCGACACAGCAATGAAGGTCACAACTGAAGCTGTACAGGTATTCGGCGGCTACGGATACACGAAGGACTATCCGGTTGAACGCTTCATGCGCGACGCGAAAATCACGCAAATCTATGAAGGAACACAGGAAATCCAGCGTCTGGTTATCTCCAGGATGCTGACGAAATAACAAGGCGGGTAGATGTTGATGAAAAAGCGAGAAGTGCAGGCGTCGGTAAAAGATGAGCGACTTGTGAAAAAAAGACGCGACCAGATGATCAAAGGGGCCGTTACCCTTTTTAAGCAGAAGGGCTTCCACCGCACGACGACCAGAGAGATTGCCCGGGCTTCAGGCTTTAGCATCGGCACTCTTTATGAATATATCCGCACGAAGGAAGATGTGCTTTATCTTGTCTGTGACAGCATTTATGACGAGGTTCGCGACCGCCTTCAGGAAAATCTCGATACCAATCAGGGGACGCTTGAGAGCCTGAAGGTAGGGATTGCGAATTACTTCAAGGTTATGGACGACCTGCAGGATGAAGTGCTCGTCATGTATCAGGAGGTAAAGTCACTGACAAAGGATGCACTGCCTTACGTGCTGAAAAAAGAGATTGAAATGGTGGGGATGTTTGAGGATGTCATCCAGCGCTGCGTCGAAAATGGCGAGCTTGATTTGGATGAAAAACATGTGAAAATCATTGCCCATGATATTTTCGTCCAGGGGCAGATGTGGGGATTCCGCCGCTGGGCGCTGCAAAAACTGTATACACTCGAAGAGTATACAGAGCTTCAGACCGAACTGCTTTTTAAGGGGATCAAGGGGTCGGAAATGAAATTAGGAACAGGGGGAACAAAATGAGTATGCAGGAAACGTATAAGCCAAAGAACCATATTCGCTTTGTGACAGCTTCAAGCTTATTTGACGGCCATGATGCCTCAATCAATATTATGCGCAGGATTATCCAGGCAATGGGTGGCGAGGTAATCCACCTTGGACATAACCGCTCCGTTGAGGAGGTCGTCAATGCCGCGATCCAGGAGGATGCACAGGGAATCGCGATTTCTTCCTATCAAGGCGGTCACGTTGAATATTTTAAGTATATGTATGATCTTTTAAAGGAAAAAGGCGCTTCCCATATCCGTATTTATGGCGGTGGCGGTGGTGTCATCATTCCGCGGGAAATAAAAGAGCTTCATGAATACGGGATTGCCAGGATTTTTTCTCCAGAAGACGGCAGGAAATATGGCCTCAACGGCATGATCGAGCAGATGATCAAGGAATGTGATTTCCCAACCGTAACTCCAGAAGGCGTCGAGGAGATCGAAAAGCTTGAGGCTGGAGACCCGAATGCCGTTGCTAAGCTGATCACTCTTGCCGAGCAGCATGTTGGTTCCGAAAAAGAGACAGCAGCCGCAGTGGAAACATTGATGGAAAAAGTGAAAACTATGACAAAGCAGGTTCCTGTAGTCGGGATTACCGGTACAGGCGGCGCAGGAAAAAGTTCACTGACCGATGAATTGATCAGAAGATTCATCAATGAGATTCCTGAAAAGCGGGTAGCGATTTTATCAGTCGACCCTACTAAACAGAAAACAGGCGGAGCACTTCTCGGCGACCGCATCCGCATGAACGCGATCTTCTCTCCACGCGTTTACATGCGCAGCCTGGCAACAAGACAGTCAAGATCGGAACTGTCGCTGGCAATTAAAGATGCGATTGATGTTGTCAAAGCAGCAGGCTTCGACCTCGTCATCGTCGAAACAAGCGGGATCGGACAGGGCAATGCTGGAATCACCGACGTGTGCGATGTTTCGATGTATGTGATGACAAGCGAATTCGGAGCGCCGTCACAGCTTGAAAAAATCGACATGATTGATTATGCAGACCTGATCGTGATTAACAAATTCGAACGCAAAGGCTCTGAGGATGCAAAGCGCCAGGTGCAGAAGCAGTATCAGCGCAGCCATCTGTTCTGGGATAAAGAATTGGATGAAATGCCTGTCTACGGCACGATCGCCAGCCAATTCAACGACCCGGGTACAAACGCACTTTTTGCAGCTTTGGTCAATAAAATCAATGAAAAAGCAGGAACAAATTGGACGACATCTTTCTCTACAAACGCAGTAGTTGAAAAACAGAATGTCATCATTCCAAATGACCGCCGCTATTACCTGCGGGAGATTTCCGAAACGGTCCGCGGCTATCATAAGCTTGCTGCAGAGCAGGCAGACCTTGCACGCAGATTGTTCCAGTTAGAAGGGACGATCGAGGCGGTAAAAGAAAGTGGATGTAACAGCGAAGTGCTATCTACTCTTCAGGTGTTAAAGGAAGAAGCAGAGAAAAAGCTGACGCCAGAATCGAAACATATTATCAAAAACTGGGAAGCGTTGAAGGAAAAGTACAGTGCAGACCAGTTCGTAACGAAAATTCGCGATAAGGAAATTGTCACTGAGTTAAGGACGAAGAGTCTTTCAGGTTTGAGCATCCCTAAAGTGGCATTGCCGAAGTACAAGGATTACGGAGAGATTTTGCGCTGGGTATACCTTGAGAACGTACCAGGAAGTTTCCCGTATACTGCGGGCGTTTTCCCGTTCAAACGCGAAGGTGAGGATCCAAAGCGCCAGTTTGCTGGTGAAGGGACACCGGAACGGACGAACCGCCGCTTCCATTACCTGTCCAAGGATGACAATGCAAAGCGATTGAGCACAGCATTTGACTCCGTTACTTTATACGGCGAAGATCCTGATTACCGCCCGGATATTTACGGTAAGGTCGGCGAGAGCGGCGTCAGCGTTTGCTCGCTTGATGACATGAAAAAGCTGTATGCAGGCTTTGATCTTTGCCATCCATCAACATCTGTGTCGATGACAATCAACGGTCCGGCGCCGATCATCCTGGCAATGTTCATGAACACGGCAGTTGACCAGCAGGTAGAAAAGAAAGAACAAGAGCTTGGCCGCAAGCTGAATGACGAAGAGTTCGCACAAGTAAAGGAAATGACATTACAAACAGTACGCGGAACGGTGCAGGCAGATATCTTAAAAGAAGACCAGGGACAGAATACTTGTATCTTCTCTACTGAATTCGCGCTAAGAATGATGGGCGATATCCAGCAATATTTTATCGACGAGAAGGTTCGAAACTATTATTCTGTTTCGATTTCCGGCTATCATATTGCCGAAGCTGGCGCGAACCCGATATCCCAGCTGGCCTTCACGCTTTCAAATGGCTTCACGTATGTTGAATACTATTTGAGCAGAGGCATGAACATCGATGATTTTGCGCCAAATCTGAGCTTCTTCTTCTCAAACGGCCTTGATCCTGAGTATTCCGTGATCGGCCGTGTTGCCCGCCGTATCTGGGCGACTGTAATGAAGAACAAATACGGTGCAAATGAGCGAAGCCAGAAGCTGAAGTATCATATCCAGACATCTGGACGTTCACTTCATGCGCAGGAAATCGACTTCAACGATATCCGTACGACGCTTCAGGCTTTGATGGCATTGCACGATAACTGCAACTCGCTTCATACAAATGCATATGACGAAGCCATCACAACACCGACGGAGGAATCTGTCCGCCGCGCGATGGCCATCCAGATGATCATCACGAAGGAGCACGGATTGACAAAGAACGAGAACCCGCTCCAGGGCGCATTCATCATTGAAGAGCTGACAGATTTAGTAGAAGAAGCAGTCCTTCAGGAATTTGAACGGATCAATGACCGCGGCGGCGTACTTGGTGCAATGGAAACACAGTACCAGCGCGGAAAAATCCAGGATGAGTCGATGTACTACGAGATGAAGAAGCATTCAGGAGAGCTGCCGATCATCGGTGTGAACACATACCTGAATCCAAATCCTCCATCAGAGGAAGAAATCGACAAAATGGAGCTGGCACGTGCAACGAAAGAAGAGAAAGAAACCCAGATTCAAAACCTTGAGTCCTTCAAAGATAAAAACAAAGATCAATCCGAAGAAGCACTTCAGCGCCTGAAAGATACAGCAGTAAGCGGCGGCAATATTTTTGCCGAACTAATGGAAACCGTCAAATACGCAAGCCTCGGACAAATAACCCGGGCACTATACGAAGTAGGCGGCCAGTTCCGCAGGAATATGTAGGGTACTGATTTTTCAAAAAAGAAGGAACCAGAGTTTAAAAACAAAAACGATGGTGTATAAGGGTAGGACGTGGCATTAGAGCTTTTTCAATGGATCTAGATTGGGCAAGGTGGCTTGTAGGAAAACTATAAGCCATCTTGCATTTTGTTATGCTCTTTTCGTAAACTAACATTAACCTATCAATAATCATTACTAGCCATGATCCAGCTTCTAAGAAGAGAGTACGAATATGAGATGAGATTTGGTTCAAAAACAACTTTTATAGAAGTTTTCATATCTTTTACCAAATAATCTTATATAATCTAGATATCAGCGAATACATACGACCTACTTCAGGATGTGAAATGTGTGAGATCGGTGTTATTAACGGCAGGGGCTGTTATGGCAGCAGCAGCAATGTATTATCTTTACCAGCGACAGCTCGGGGCGATATCTTTTTTCATTCTTTCGATAGTCTTCTTTTTCCTGGCTTATGCCCAGCTTAAAAAGAGAAAAGGGACTGGCAGCAGGAAAGCAGATAACGAAAGCGAAAAAAGGCGAGAAAAGGACAGATAAAACTGGCATAAAGGTTTAGAATTTGTTTATAATGTAGAATATGCATTCTGGGATAATTTCCTTGTTTTCGGACGCAAGGCCGGGTAAGGCCTGGAATAGAGAAAGGAAGTGCGAAGGTTGAGTTTAAAACAATACTCAAAAGAAGAGCTTCAAGAAATGTCAATGATTGAAGTTGCCTATGAAATTTTAAAAGAGAAAAAGCAGGCTGTTACATTTCAAGAACTTATGGCAGAGATCAGGAAGGTCATGAAATTTGACGAGGCCGAAGTAACTGAAAAAATGGTTCAGTTCTATACAGATATAAATATAGATGGACGCTTCATGTCCCAGAGCGAAAGCCGTTGGGGACTGCGCGTTTGGTATCCTGTTGACCAAATCGAAGAAGATAATGTCACGACAGTCAAGCCGAAGAAGAAGAAAGCCAAGAAGGCTGTCGATGAGGATGACCTCGATCTTGACGAGTTCGATGAAATCGATGAGGAAGATCTTGACTTCGATGATGACATCGACGAATTTGATGAAGATGACGACGATGATGCTCTCGATGATGACGATGATGATGAAGACTTCGATGAAGATATTGAAGACACTGATGACTTCGACGACGAAGATGAGTTATTAGAAGACGAAGAAGAAGATCTTCCACTCGAAGACGAAGACGCGGAAGAAGACGAAGAACTGTAATTAACGGCTTGACTTTTAATAGGACCGGCTGTAGAATACTTTTTGGGCTCCTTAAAAAAGGACGATTATGTAAAACAGCTACTAAACGCTCCCCATACTATGTATGCGGGGCGTTTTTTTTATTTTGTCCAGAAACCCCCAGACAAACAGGTTTGCATCATAAACTGCAGGCCAATGACATCGTTAAAAATTTTATTAATAAATCAATTAAACAGGTACATATTGTACAAACTGTTTGATGAGGGGGATTATACAAATGGCAAAGTATATTTTTGTAACAGGTGGCGTAGTTTCGTCATTAGGTAAAGGAATTACGGCAGCATCTCTTGGAAGATTGCTGAAAAACAGGGGTATGAACGTCACAATCCAGAAGTTCGATCCATACATCAACGTGGACCCAGGAACAATGAGCCCTTACCAGCATGGTGAAGTATTCGTTACAGACGATGGTGCTGAAACGGATCTGGATCTTGGCCACTACGAGCGTTTCATTGATATTAACCTTAATAAGTACTCAAACGTGACGACAGGAAAAATCTATTCAACTGTCCTGAAAAAAGAACGCCGCGGCGACTACCTGGGCGGAACAGTACAGGTTATCCCGCATATCACGAACGAAATCAAAGACCGCGTTTTCCGTGCTGGTAAAGAAACAGGCGCAGACGTTGTCATCACTGAAATCGGCGGTACAGTAGGCGATATCGAATCCCTGCCGTTCCTTGAAGCGATCCGCCAGATCAAGAACGATGTTGGCCGTGACAATGTGATGTATGTCCACTGTACATTGGTTCCTTACATCAAGGCAGCCGGTGAAATGAAGACAAAGCCAACCCAGCACAGCGTAAAAGAACTTCGCAGCCTTGGTATCCAGCCAAACATCATCGTTCTTCGTACAGAAATGCCGATTTCACAGGACATGAAAGACAAGATTGCTCTTTTCTGTGACATCGATAAGGAAGCGGTAATCGAAGCGGCAGATGCCGATACATTATATTCAATCCCACTTGCGTTGCAGGAGCAGAAGATGGATCAGCTTGTATGCGACCACTTCAAGCTGGATTGCGGCGAAGCGGATATGACAGAATGGAATGCGTTAGTCGAAAAAGTAACGCATCTTTCAGGCAAAACACGAATTGCTCTTGTTGGTAAATATGTTGAGCTTCAAGACGCATACATTTCAGTAGTTGAATCATTGAAGCATGCTGGATACGCATTTGACAGTGATATCGAGATCAAGTGGGTCAACTCTGAGGAAGTTACAGAAGAAAATGTTGTTGAATTGCTGAATGACGTAAACGGAATCCTGGTTCCAGGCGGATTCGGCGACCGCGGAATTGAAGGAAAAATCCTTGCGACCAAATACGCTCGTGAGAATAAAGTGCCGTTCTTCGGCATTTGCCTGGGCATGCAGCTTGCATCCGTTGAATTTGCACGCCACGTACTCGGCTTGAAAGACGCTCACTCTGCGGAAATCATGCCAAGCACGCCATACCCGATCATCGACCTTTTGCCAGAGCAGAAGGATATCGAAGATTTAGGTGGAACTCTACGTCTTGGACTATATCCATGTAAGCTTGGTGAAGATACAAAAGCTTTCGCTGCATACAACGACGATTTGATCTATGAGCGCCACCGCCACCGTTACGAGTTCAACAATGAATACCGCCAGGCAATGGAAAAAGAAGGATTCATCTTCTCTGGGACAAGCCCGGATGGCCGTTTGGTAGAAATCATCGAGCTTAAAGATCACCCATGGTTCCTTGCATCTCAGTTCCACCCGGAATTCACATCAAGACCAACACGCCCGCAGCCATTATTCAGGGACTTTATTGAAGCATCAATCAAGTCAAGTAAGTAATAGACGTGAAAATAGTAAAAAGCCGGTGAATTTTCACCGGCTTTTTTGTGGTTATATGGATTTTTGACAGAGCAAGTTGGGTCAAAGCACCGGTTAATACTCCTCTAAAATTTCCTCAATCGTGAATTTCAAGCCGAAGTAAATGTATAATGCGGCGATGGAAGTAGGATAGCCGACTCTGTTTCCCAGTTCGTCTGGAAGGAGTCCTTTTTTTAATCTCAAATCAATGTGCACGTCAGCCATAGTATCCAGTCCTGAAAGTTCATTTTCACCGCGGACAGTGGAGATGGCCACGAATGGAATTCCTTTTTCCTGTAAATCATGCGCTGCTTCAACAGCCTCTTTGTCGTCTGCATACCGGCTTACAATCAGAACGCGGTCAGCAGCCTCAAGCTCGACGTCCTCTGTTAAAATCGCAGCAGCTTGCAATGGTTCCTCGCCATAAACCGCTTCAAGGGCTACAGCCTGCATCTCCTTAGCACCAAAAATATAAACAGTTCCCTCGCCAGCTGCAGCCTGTGCAAGCAGGCGAGCTCCGTCCTCTATCGAAAATTCTTCTTTTTCCTGAAGTCTGTTGAACAAACCTGTCAGCTGTGTCGAAAACATTTTTAACATAAGAGCACCTCCGTTTTTGCCAATACTGATTATAAAGTACTACAATGAAAAGGAAAAAGCATCTGTCGAAAAATAAGTTTGAAAATATGGGAGGAATTTCAAGCTTTTTAACGAATTGTGTAAATGGGGATAAGACGAAACCACGTCCTGGATATACATATTTACAATATACTACATTTATTAGGGGGAAGAGGCGGCATGAAAGAAAAAATACTAATTGTAGACGACCAGTTTGGCATCAGAATTCTACTTAATGAAGTGCTGCAAAAAGAAGGTTATCAAACATATCAAGCTGCTAATGGCGTCCAGGCCCTGGATATCGTTAAGAAGCATCCACCAGATCTAGTTCTTTTAGACATGAAGATCCCTGGTATGGATGGAATTGAAATTCTAAAAAGAATGAAGGTAATCGATCCGGACATCCGCGTCATCATCATGACCGCTTACGGCGAACTCGATATGATCCAGGAAGCAATGGATCTCGGTGCGCTGACCCACTTCGCAAAACCATTCGATATTGATGACATCCGCGCAGCAGTTAAAAAATATTCGCAAACCGTTTCGTAATTGTATACACATTACATAGAAATGTCCTCTCGAATTTCCGGAGGGCATTTACTTTTAAAAAGCAGGTAAAAATCGAGTTTCCAGACTAGTGAAATTATTGGTAACGCTTGCTTTATAGCATTTTTATGACACTTTCAAAAACAAGGCTTGAACAATGGTAATTCTGATTTTCTTTTGGTATGATACTTATGAATTCAACAGGATCATTCGTTTTGATGAATGCCATCTCGGGTACATAATCAACAGCGGAGAAGGAAAACCTTTAAAATGGTAGCATTGTCAAAATGAAAATTGATCATAAAGAAGGAGGAAAAAATATGCCTTTAGTTTCAATGACTGAAATGCTGAAAAAAGCAAATGCGGAAGGCTACGCAGTTGGGCAATTTAACTTAAATAACCTTGAATTTACTCAAGCGATCCTTCAGGCTGCAGAAGCTGAAAAATCGCCAGTTATCCTTGGTGTTTCCGAAGGTGCTGCACGTTACATGGGCGGCTTTAAAACAGTAGTGAAAATGGTAGAAGGATTGATGGAGGACTATAAAACAACAGTTCCAGTCGCAATCCACTTAGACCATGGTTCAAGCTTCGATAAGTGTAAAGAAGCGATCGATGCAGGTTTCACATCTGTCATGATCGATGCTTCACACGGTCCTTTCGAAGAGAACGTTGAAATCACTTCAAAAGTGGTAGAATACGCTCACTCAAAAGGTGTTTCTGTTGAAGCTGAACTAGGAGTAGTTGGCGGACAGGAAGATGATGTCGTTGCTGATGGCGTTATCTATGCTGACCCTAAAGAATGTGAAGAACTTGTTCAGCGCACTGGCATCGACTGCCTGGCTCCTGCACTTGGTTCTGTACACGGCCCTTACAAAGGCGAACCAAACCTTGGTTTCAAGGAAATGGAAGAAATCAACAAGACTGCTGGCGTACCATTAGTATTGCACGGCGGAACTGGAATCCCTACAAAAGATATCCAGAAGTCCATCTCATTTGGAACTGCTAAAATCAATGTTAACACTGAAAACCAAATCGCTTCTGCTAAAGCAGTTCGTGAAACTCTTGCTGCAAAGCCTGAAGAATATGATCCACGTAAATACCTTGGACCAGCTCGCGACGCGATTAAGGAAACAGTAATCGGCAAAATGCGCGAATTTGGTTCTTCTAATAAAGCGTAATAGTATTAAAATTTTGTTATAATTAAAACCGCCTTACAATAAGGCGGTTTTTGTCCATTTATATCAGACTGAAAATTTTGTCGACTGGAGGCGTTTACAAATGAAGTTTTTTATCGATACTGCCAATATGGAAGAAATTCGCGAGGCATACACTCTGGGGATTCTATCCGGTGTCACAACAAACCCATCGCTTGTGGCAAAAGAAAAGAATGTAAAGTTTGAAGACCGCTTGAAGGAAATCACTGAACTGGTTCCTGGTTCTGTCAGCGCAGAAGTCATCGCGCTAGATGCAGAAGGCATGATCAAAGAAGGAAAAGAGCTGGCAGCAATCGCTCCAAACATCACAATCAAAGTTCCAATGACCCCAGAAGGGCTGAAGGCCGTTTCCGTATTCTCAAAAGAGGGAATCAAGACGAACGTAACACTTGTCTTCAGCGCAAATCAAGCATTGCTGGCAGCAAGAGCGGGCGCTACATATGTATCACCATTCCTTGGCCGCCTGGATGACATCGGCCATAACGGACTCGACCTGATTTCAACGATCGCCGACATCTTCACCATCCACGGCATCGAAACAGAAATCATCGCCGCGTCCATCCGCCATCCACAGCACGTAACAGACGCAGCACTAAGAGGCGCACACATCGCAACAGTACCATACAAAGTCATCCAGCAAATGTTCAACCACCCACTAACAGACAAAGGCATCGAAGCATTCCTGAAAGACTGGGAATCTCGCGGACAGTAATTGTTTCTATAGGAAATATGTAATTTATTTGTTGGCTCTGTTATCACCCCAACTGATTTTGTTAAGTCCTGTTGATCGTAGTGGAAGGCGCGAAGACTCCTGCGGGATCAGCAAGTAATTGGGAGACCCCGCAGGCGTGTTAACGCCGAGGAGGCTCCCAGACTGCCCGCGGAAAGCGAAGCGCCTGGAACGAAGATCAACAGCCTTGGTTAACAGAGCTATAGAAAAGCCTAGCATTTGTTCAACAAAAATATAGTTTTGGCCGACGAGGTCAAGTAAGTTTAGGAAGTTTTACCCAATTTAAACTTTTTTGCATTTTATTACATGAAATTGTGAATATCGTGTAAACTAAAGGAATAGAAAACTCCCGGAATCTGAGTATTTTTAATGGAAAAATGTTCCTTATTGATTTCGGTAATTTAAATCTAAGTAGAGCCTATATCGGTCTTAGCTGTAAAAAGTTTGCAACTCCAGCTTGACCTTAATACATCACGGCTTAGAAGGGAGTCAAAAATGGAAAAGCTTAAGATTGCAGGCGGCTATCCTTTAAAAGGGACTGTTCGGGTCAGCGGTGCGAAAAACAGCGCTGTGGCCTTGATCCCAGCAACGATTTTAGCTGAATCGCCTGTGACCATTGAAGGTTTGCCGGATATTTCCGACGTTCATATGCTCAAGGACTTGATGGAGGAGATCGGCGGTTCTGTTGAATTCTCGAACAATGAAATGACGGTAGATCCGTCTTCCATGATTTCCATGCCTTTGCCGAATGGAAAAGTGAAAAAGCTGCGAGCTTCATACTATTTAATGGGAGCGATGCTGGGCCGTTTCAAAAAGGCTGTCATCGGACTGCCGGGCGGCTGCCATTTGGGCCCAAGGCCGATTGACCAGCATATAAAAGGATTCGAAGCGCTTGGTGCCAGCGTGACAAACGAACAGGGTGCGATCTATCTGCGTGCCGACGAGCTTCGCGGGGCTAGGATTTATCTTGATGTCGTAAGCGTTGGGGCAACCATCAACATCATGCTTGCTGCTGTCCGGGCAAAAGGGCGCACAATCATTGAAAATGCGGCAAAAGAGCCGGAAATCATTGATGTAGCGACCTTGCTCACAAATATGGGAGCGAAAATCAAAGGCGCAGGTACGGATGTCATCCGGATCGATGGTGTCGACGAGCTTCACGGCTGCCGCCACACGATCATTCCTGACCGCATCGAAGCAGGGACGTACCTGATTCTTGGTGCTGCCATTGGTGAAGGTGTAACAATTGATAATGTCATTCCACAGCATATTGAGTCACTTGTGGCCAAGCTGAAGGAAATGGGTGTCCATATTGAAGCAAGTGACGAGCAAATTTATGTCGCACCAACTGAGCGATATAAAGCAATCGATATTAAAACACTTGTTTACCCTGGTTTCCCAACCGATCTGCAGCAGCCATTCACAGCACTGCTTACACGGGCAGAGGGTTCGAGTGTCGTAACAGATACGATTTATGGTGCCCGCTTCAAGCATATCGACGAGCTTAGAAGAATGAATGCCAATATTAAAGTCGAAGGCAGGTCGGCAATCATCAGCGGCCCTGTTAAGCTGCAGGGAGCTAAGGTTAAGGCTAGTGACCTCCGCGCAGGAGCTGCACTTGTCATTGCCGGACTGATGGCAGAAGGTGTCACCGAAATTACTGGTGTCGACCATATCGACCGCGGCTACAGCCATATCGTTGAAAAGCTAAATGGACTAGGTGCCACAATTTGGCGTGAAGATATGACATCTGAAGAGCAAGAAGAAGTGAAAAAATCTTAAAAAGTATAGTACAATAGAGCTGTACAATACAAATAGTGGTGCTAATGAATATCGGAATCGCGAAATAGTATAACTTATTTAACTATCGAGCAGCTAACTATGGCAGGATTAAAGTTTCTTATCTTAAGCAGATCCAGAGACATGATCGACTAACGAGGAGAAAGTTGATTTATGGAAACGGATTGGCTGATAGGAACATCTTTTCGGTAGGCATTAGCATCTTTCATGACTAGGGGATGATCATATGGAACGTAGCTTAACGATGGAGCTTGTCCGCGTGACAGAGGCGGCGGCGCTTGCTTCAGCCCGCTGGATGGGACGCGGTAAAAAAGAAGAAGCTGACGATGCTGCAACGTCGGCAATGAGAGATGTGTTCGACACCATCCCGATGAAAGGCACAGTCGTAATCGGCGAAGGGGAAATGGACGAAGCACCGATGCTGTATATCGGCGAAAAGCTTGGGACAGGCTATGGTCCGCGTTTGGACGTTGCTGTCGATCCTTTGGAAGGAACGAACATTGTAGCGTCTGGCGGATGGAATGCCCTTGCAGTCCTTGCTGTGGCAGATAACGGCAACCTGCTTCACGCACCGGATATGTACATGGATAAACTTGCCGTAGGTCCAGAAGCGGTAGGCATGGTCGATATCAATGCTTCCGTTCTTGATAATCTGAGGGCTGTAGCAAAAGCGAAGAACAAGGATATTGAAGATGTGGTAGCAACGGTTTTGAACCGTCCTCGCCATGAACATATCATTGCCCAGCTTCGTGATGCAGGAGCAAGAATCAAATTGATCAACGACGGCGATGTAGCTGGCGCCATCAACACGGCGTTTGATACTACCGGCGTGGATATCCTGTTCGGTTCAGGCGGAGCACCTGAGGGTGTCATCGCAGCGGTAGCTCTGAAAAGCCTCGGCGGCGAAATTCAGGGTAGATTGCTTCCGCAAAATGACGCAGAGCTCGAACGCTGCAAAAAAATGGGCATCGATGTCAATAAAGTTCTCCTTATGGAAGATTTCGTCCGCGGCGACGATGCAATTTTTGCTGCAACAGGCGTAACCGATGGCGAGTTGCTAAAAGGAGTCCAGTTCAAAGGCTCTTACGGCTCAACCCATTCAGTCGTCATGCGCGCAAAATCAGGCACAGTCCGCTTCATTGAAGGACAGCACAGCCTAAAGAAAAAGCCGCATTTGGTAATGAAATAATACCTTTTTTATAAAAGCGACTGCAAACCCTTACAACTCAGCTCCCTTTGCCGCATTATATAGGTAAAGGGAGCTGATAAATAAAATGATTGATTATTTTTCCTGTTTAAGGGTAAAATGAAAATTGTTTTAATAATCTTTTTGATTTAAATCAGACCAAACAAGTTGTATACCTTCATTTAATTCCTTCTTACAACCTTCAAAGGAAACTCATTTCTTCTTTTTCCATCCATACGCATATATTCTTAATACATTTTTTTATGGGGGAAATCGAAATATTTTAAGGCGTGGTGACATTATGGAAGTAAATATTTCAAGCTTAGAAAATATGAAATTGAAAGAGCTTTATGAACTGGCAAAGGAATATAAAGTCTCTTACTACAGCAAATTATCGAAAAAAGAACTTATTTTTGCAATACTTAAAGCTCGTGCGGAACAACAGGGTTATTTTTTCATGGAAGGTGTCCTGGAAATCATCCAGTCTGAAGGCTTTGGTTTCTTGCGTCCGATTAACTACTCGCCAAGCTCTGAGGATATCTATATCTCGGCTTCGCAGATCCGTCGTTTCGATTTAAGGAACGGGGATAAAGTATCGGGAAAAGTACGTCCTCCTAAAGAGAACGAACGTTACTTCGGCTTGCTCCAGGTTGAGGCAGTCAATGGGGATGACCCTGAATCGGCGAAGGAAAGGGTTCACTTCCCGGGATTGACTCCGTTATATCCTGACCGCATGATGAAATTGGAGACAACTCATAAGCATGTATCAACAAGGATCATGGATGTTATCGCTCCTGTCGGTTTTGGTCAGCGTGGCTTGATTGTCGCACCGCCAAAGGCTGGTAAGACGATGCTTTTAAAAGAAATCGCCAACAGCATCACGACAAATCATCCTGAAGCAGAACTGATTGTGCTGCTGATCGATGAGCGTCCGGAAGAGGTAACCGATATCGAACGTTCCGTTGCCGGCGATGTTGTCAGCTCAACGTTTGATGAAGTGCCTGAAAACCACATCAAGGTTGCCGAGCTTGTGCTTGAGCGTGCGATGCGCCTTGTTGAGCACAAACGGGATGTCATCATCCTGATGGACAGCATCACTCGTCTTGCCCGTGCGTACAACCTTGTCATCCCGCCAAGCGGCCGTACATTGTCAGGTGGTATTGACCCTGCGGCATTCCACCGTCCGAAGCGCTTTTTCGGTGCTGCCCGTAATATCGAAGAAGGCGGCAGCTTGACGATTCTTGCGACAGCGCTTGTTGATACAGGATCACGTATGGATGATGTCATCTATGAAGAGTTCAAGGGAACTGGAAACATGGAACTGCACCTTGACCGTTCGCTTGCAGAGAGAAGGATTTTCCCTGCGATCGACATTCGCAGATCCGGAACGCGTAAAGAAGAACTGCTTATTCCGAAAGATCACCTAGACAAGCTGTGGGCAATCCGCAAATCAATGTCGGATTCACCAGATTTCGCCGAAAAATTCCTGCGCAAGCTAAGGCTGTCCAAGTCTAATGAAGACTTCTTCGCCGTTCTTGGTGAGGAAATGAAGGGCAATAACAAGCGTTCTTAATTCCAAATTATGGTTGTAAAAACTAACTTGAAATATACAGTTGGACTTGTTATAATGAGTGCAGTGTGTTTTTCCAATAACGGTATAACCGTTGATTATAACTCTGTTTCGGATATGATTCAGGGCGGAAGGAGATGAAAAGAATGAAATCAGGAATTCATCCAAACTACAAAACAGTTAAGGTGACTTGCGCATGCGGAAACGAATTCGAAACTGGTTCTGTTAAGAACGAGATTCGCGTTGAAACTTGCTCTGAATGCCACCCATTCTATACTGGACGTCAGAAGTTTGCTGAAGCTGGCGGACGTGTTGACCGCTTCAACAAGAAATACGGTCTTAAAAACAACCAGTAATAGTAATATAAGAAACGATCAAACAGGCAAGAAGCTTTGCGACTTGCCTGTTTTTTATTTTGCATTTTTTAAAAAAATTGCCTGTACTTTGGGTACATAAATTTATTTTTGTGAACTTTATTAATGTGTCTGGATTCAGCATCTTTTTTTGTTATAATGGAAAAAGCTGAAAAAAGTGTCGAACTTTTAACCAGGCTTTTTTCGTACCTTTATGGCATGAAGAAGCCGTAAAAATACGAAAAAAGCTTACTCAAATTTTGGTTTAGCGAGGAAGGAGAGGCCGACCATGTACGTTATGAAACAGAGCGGTTGGATCGAATTGATCTGCGGCAGCATGTTTTCGGGTAAATCCGAAGAACTGATCCGCCGCGTGCGCAGAACTCAATTTGCCAAACAAAAAATTGCGGTATTCAAGCCTGCGATTGACAACCGCTACAGCGAAGAATCGGTTGTATCACACAACGGAACTGCAGTTACTGCAAAGCCTATTGCCAACTCTATTGATATTTTCAAGCATATCAACCCTGAAATTGATGTTATTGCGATTGACGAAGTGCAATTTTTTGACAATGAAATCCTGCAGGTGATCCAGCATCTTGCAGACAGCGGCTACCGCGTCATCGTTGCCGGACTTGACCAGGATTTCCGCGGAGAGCCATTCGGCCAGATGCCTGCGTTGATGGCCGTTGCAGAAATTGTGACCAAGCTTCAGGCTGTTTGTGCGGTATGTGGTTCGCCATCTAGCCGAACACAGCGTTTGATCAACGGAAAGCCAGCCTCTTATGATGATCCCGTCATTCTCGTTGGTGCATCCGAATCGTACGAACCACGATGCAGGCACCATCATGAAGTTCCTAAATCACCAAACGAGCTTAAGATCGAGAAAACGACTGAAAGCTTAACATAATATGTTTAATCCTCCCGGCAGCGGGGGGATTTTTTATTGGGTTTAAAGGTAGGGGATTCCCAGATATTGGATGAACGTGCAATTACGTCATGTAATGGTGCAATTATGACAATGGACGGTGCAATTAATTTCTCCTAACGTGCAATTATAACTCTTGAACGTGCAATTACAGTGGCTAAGTAAGAGAATAATTTTTCCAGTTGCTGATTTTTCTTGAAAAATGTTGATTCAGGAACTCAGCAATACTGTTTCAATGCATTTCAGCAGCTTTTTGGGGCAACCTAACAGCGGGAGGTGCCATAATTTGAAAAAATTAATCATGTTGTTTGTGCTTGCGATGGTTATGGTTTCAGGATGTGTCCAGGATAATACAGATTCAGTCTATGATAAGGATCAAGACCAGGCTGGCATGGACCTGAATAGGGATGATGATGGTGTCCGCGAAGGAGATGGCCCTAATTTCACGAGGGACAAGGATGACGGCATGACAATGACCGATCAGAACCCGAATTTGCTGAATACAGATAACGAAAACCACCATAGTTTTTCACAGGATGTGCAAAAAGCGAAGGACGTCATTACTGATGTTGGCTATGAACCTGGTTCCATCTGGATCAACGGCGGCGAAATGAACGTAACCGCACAGCTTCAAGGGCGCGTAACCCGAAAAGATCGTGAAAATGCCCAAAAGACATTGCAGGAGAAGCTGACAAGAGCCTTGCCGCGTTACGATATTAACGTTGATATTAAGTAAAATTGCAGCGCCACAGCATGCTCGTACCAAGGGCATGCTTTTTATTTATACATAAAAGGCAGGTACAAGTCGCTTGCGCTTTTCTTGTCACAATGGCTTTGACTGGTTGTGTCACCTATACTATAATTAGAATGTTATGCTATGTTGAACTATCGGACCTGTTGCGGAAATACACAGGCAAGAATAAATTTATAATCCAATTTTCAAGGCAATAAAAATAGAGGTGAATGTCCGTGTTTGATCGTCTTCAATCAGTTGAGGATCGTTATGAAAGATTGAATGAGTTATTGAGTGACCCGGAAGTTGTTAATGATTCCAAGAAGCTCCGCGAGTATTCAAAAGAGCAGTCTGACATCCAGGAAACAGTCATGGCTTATCGTGAATACAAGGAAGTAAAAGAGCAGCTGACAGATGCGAAAGCAATGCTCGAGGATAAGCTTGATGCTGATATGCGTGAAATGGTCAAGGAAGAAATCTCCGAGCTTGAACCGCGCATTGAGGAGCTTGAAGCTCGCATCAAGATTCTGCTTATCCCTAAAGACCCTAATGATGACAAAAACGTTATCATGGAAATCCGCGGCGCTGCAGGCGGCGATGAAGCTGCACTATTTGCAGGCGACCTTTACAGGATGTACAGCCGTTATGCTGAATCACAGGGCTGGAAGACTGAAGTCATCGATGCCAGCACGACTGGCGTGGGCGGCTTCAAGGAAATCATTTTCATGATCAATGGGAATGGTGCTTATTCCAAAATGAAGTTCGAAAACGGCGCGCACCGCGTTCAGCGTGTTCCGGAAACAGAATCAGGCGGCCGTATCCATACTTCAACAGCCACGGTTGCATGTCTTCCTGAAGCGGAAGAAGTGGAAATCGAGCTGCATGATAAAGATATCCGTTTTGATGCGTTTGCATCGAGCGGCGCCGGCGGACAGTCTGTTAACACGACAATGTCAGCTGTACGTCTGACGCATATTCCTACTGGAATTGTTGTATCATGTCAGGATGAAAAATCTCAGCATAAAAACAAAGACAAGGCGATGAAGGTACTTCGTGCCCGCGTCTATGACAAGTTCCAACAGGAAGCACAGGCGGAGTATGACCAGGTTCGTAAGTCAGCTGTAGGTACAGGTGACCGCTCAGAGCGGATTCGTACGTACAACTTCCCGCAAAACCGCGTGACTGACCACCGTATTGGCCTGACAATCCAGAAGCTTGACCAGATCCTTCAGGGCAAGATGGATGAGATCATCGAAGCGCTAATTATGGAAGACCAGTCTCAAAGACTTGAGAGTGCGAACAATGACTAATGTGAAAATATTTGAAGCCCTCAATTGGGCTTCTTCTTTTTTAAAAGAACATAACCGTGAAGAGTTCGCCGGTGAACTTTTGCTACGCCACTATTCAGGCCTGTCCCGAACGTCAATGCTCGCGATGATGCGCGATGAATTGAACGGGAAAGTGTGGACAGAGTTCCAGGCCGCTGTAAAAAGGCATGCTGCTGGCGAGCCGATTCAATATATCATTGGCTCAGAGGAGTTTTACGGCCGCCGCTTCCTTGTGAATGAGCATGTGCTTATTCCCAGGCCGGAGACGGAGGAGCTGGTTTATGGAACGCTTCAGCGTCTGGACAGGCTTTTTGCAGAGAGTGATCAAATTGACCTTGTCGATGTCGGCACCGGAAGCGGCGCGATTTCAGTTACTTTGAAACTGGAAAAACCAGCTTTGGAGGTAACGGCAGTTGACCTCTCCAAAGACGCCCTCGAGGTGGCGCGGAAAAATGCAAGCGCACTTGATGCGAAAATCGAGTTTTTACATGGAGATCTTCTTCAGCCGCTCATTTTACAGGGAAAAAAGGTTGATGCCGTCATCTCGAACCCGCCATATATCCCGGTTGCTGACCAGGAGTGGATGTCAGATATCGTGACCGAACACGAGCCTCATCTGGCGCTTTTTGCAGGTGAAGATGGACTGGACCTGTATCGCCGGTTCATGGAGGAACTTCCACTAGTATTGAAGAAGAAGGCATTGGTCGGCTTTGAAATCGGTGCTGGCCAGGGCGAAGCAGTGCGTGGGTTACTGGAAAAAACATTCCCTCACGCCAGGGTTGAAGTTGTTTTTGATATAAATGGCAAGGACCGGATGGTGTTTGCGGAAATGGACTCCTAAAAAAGGAGTCCAATTTTTTTGTGAAAATGAAAACCCCGG